>CADEDJ010000037.1:3919-30319 GCA_902826055.1 uncultured Nitrosomonas sp.
AGAAACACTACACTATTGCTGTAGCGAAGTTTGTGTTTCATATTTCATAATTTTTTGATAGAATCAAAGCTGTTGATGGGATGGGCTTTTTAGCCCATTTTTTATTTGTGGTAAAGCTATGATACTAGAAGAGCTACTGGAATCAACTCTTGAAGGAATGGGATACGAGTTGGTTGGCATTGAGCAATTTGGGCACAATAAATTATTAAGAATTTTTGTTGACAAAAAAAATGGCATCAATATTGATGATTGTGTAGCTATCAGTAATCACTTGAATCGATTGTTAAGTGTTGAAAATATCGACTATGGCCGGTTAGAAATTTCTTCGCCGGGGCTTGATAGGCTTTTGCGAAAAGAAATTGATTTTCTCCGCTTCAGGGGTGAGACTATTAAATTAAAGCTGCGTATTCCTATACAAGGGCAAAGAAATTTTGTCGGAATTCTGCGGGAATTAAACAATGGCATAATAAAACTTGAAGTCGATGGAAAATTGTTAGACCTTGAATTGAGTAATCTTGAAAAAGCTCGCTTGGTCCCAAAATTATAGATATAAAAAATTGGCCGGAGGATTATGAGCCGAGAAATTTTACTATTGGTTGATGCATTATCCCGTGAAAAAGCAGTAGAAAAAGAAATTATTTTCACAGCCTTAGAGCTTGCATTAGCATCTGCCACAAAAAAGCGATTTCAAGAGGATATCGAAACGCGGGTTTCTATTGATAGGATCACAGGAGATTATCAATCGTTTCGTCGTTGGTTGGTAGTGGAAGATGACGCTGTTGAACACCCTACTCGTCAGATCGCTTTAAGTGAAGCAAAAAAAACCAATATTGATATCCAACTTGGTGACTATAATGAAGAGCCACTGGAACCGATTGAATTTGGGCGAATTGGTGCACAAGCAGCAAAGCAAGTAATTTTTCAGAAAATACGCGATGCTGAACGTGAACAAACGCTCAATGATTTTCTTGAAAGAGGAGATTATTTAATTACGGGTACCATAAAACGTATGGAACGCGGTAATGCTATCATTGAATCTGGAAAAATTGAGGCGGAATTGCCACGCGATCAAATGATACCGAAAGAGAATTTACGTATCGGTGATCGAGTGCGCGCTTATTTGTATAAGGTTGATCGTACCGCAAGGGGGTCACAATTAAAACTTTCACGCATTTCCCCTGAATTTTTAATGAAGCTCTTTGAGTTGGAAGTGCCAGAAATTGAAGAGGGCTTATTAGAAATAAAGGCAGCTGCACGAGACCCAGGATCGCGCGCCAAAATCGCAGTCAAATCAAATGATCAACGCATTGACCCTATAGGTACCTGCGTTGGTATGCGTGGATCGAGAGTTCAGGCTGTGATCAGCGAATTGGCCGGAGAACGTGTCGATATTGTATTGTGGTCAGATGACCCAGCGACCTTCATTATTAATGCGCTATCACCCGCAGAAATCAGCAGTATTATGGTTGATGAAGAAAAGCATAGTATGGATATTGTGGTTGATAATGATAATCTGGCACAAGCAATTGGACGCAGTGGACAGAATGTACGGCTTGCTTCAGAACTCACTGGTTGGGTGCTAAATATTATGACCATAGAAGAATCCCAAGCCAAGCACGAAAAAGAATCGTCACAATTATGTCAACTTTTTATGCACAAATTGGATGTTGATGAAGAAATAGCAGAAATACTCGTTCAAGAAGGTTTTACTACGTTGGAAGAAGTAGCTTATGTGCCCCTAAATGAAATGCTGGAAATTGAGTCTCTTGATGCAGAAATTGTTAATGAAATACGTAATCGGGCTCGTAACGTTCTGCTGACAGATGCCATAGCAAATGAAGAAAAAGTGGAACATGTAGCGGAGGATCTACTTGCATTAGAAGGAATGGATATTAATATTGTTCGCGAACTAGCGGCTAAGGGCATTAATACTCAAGCTGATTTGGCTGACTTAGCTGCAGATGATTTGGTTGAAATGACAGGTATCGATATTGAACGTGCAAATCAGCTGATTATGAAAGCACGTGAACCGTGGTTTACTTAAGTCAAATCGATGCGGTAATAATAGCGTGTTAAAGTGTTAAAACGTTTTATTTTGAAAAAATCTGTCTGTAGTTTTGATTGTTGAAAGGTTATAAATGGCTCAAACGAGTGTAGAACAATTTGCTAATGAATTAGGGTTGCTGCCAGCAGTCTTATTGGAGCAACTTAATGCTGCTGGTGTTAGAAAGCTGTTAATAGAAGACAATCTGACAGAACAAGATAAAACCAGGCTTCTTGATTATCTCAGGAAAACCCATGGGTCTACAGAAGCTAAAAATAAGGTTACTCTTACACGCCGCCAAACTTCAGAGATCCGGCAATCGGATAGCACGGGTAGAGCCCGAACTATCCAAGTTGAGGTTAGGAAAAGACGCGTCCTGACGAAACCTACGCCTGGAGACCTCGATTCTGTTTCAGCTCCGATCGAATCAACCGGAACGGCAAGTCATCCAGCGACTAAAGAATCTGTTATTGACGCAGAACAAATGGCACTGCGTAACGAAGAAGCAAGAAAACAAGCAGAATTAATAGCTCGTCAAGCTGAAGAAGTTAAACAAAAAAGAGCACGCAAGAAAGCTGAAGATATCGAAAATGCAAAGAAAAAACAACCTGAAGCTTCCGTTAATGAAACCCCAGATTTAATTAAACAAACAGTGCTCGTAGCTGCAGAATCGGAACAACCGATTCAGACTCAACCACCTTCAGTCTCTACCGAAGGAACATTACATAAACCAACAGAAAAATCTGAAGAAAAAGCTGAAAAAAAGAAAAAGCAACAAGCTAAGCAGCAAGCTGTTTGGAAAGATGAAAATATTAAGAAACGCAGCGTTAAAACTCGGGGCGACATCTCTACTGTACAAGGTTGGCGCACACGCAGAGAAAAGCATAACAAACCAACCCAGTCAGAGGAACAGAATATTCACGGCTTTTCTGCACCGACAGAGCCTATTGTACGTGAAATAATGGTGCCAGAGACCATCTCTGTAAGTGCATTAGCTCAAAAAATGTCTGTTAAAGCGGCTGATGTCATCAAGGTACTCATGAAAATGGGCAGTATGGTGACCATCAATCAAATGCTTGATCAAGATACGGCTATGATAGTCGTGGAAGAAATGGGGCATATAGCAAAATATGCCGAACTGGATAACCCGGAAAACTTGCTGATTGACAGCGAAGCATTGGCTACCGAAGCAGAATTAGCACCACGTGCACCAGTTGTAACAGTAATGGGTCACGTCGACCATGGCAAAACTTCTTTGCTGGATTATATTCGTCGCACTCGAGTAGCTGGAGGTGAGGCTGGAGGAATAACTCAGCATATTGGTGCATATCATGTGGAAACCGATCATGGCATGATAACTTTTCTGGATACACCTGGCCATGAAGCTTTTACCGCAATGCGAGCGCGGGGCACTAAAATCACTGACATTGTTATTCTAGTAGTTGCAGCTGACGATGGCGTTATGCCTCAAACTATTGAAGCAATTCATCATGCTAAAGCAGCAAAAATTCCTATCATCGTAGCCGTCAATAAAATTGATAAACCTGAAGCTAATGTTGAAAGAATCCGGCATGAATTAGTTGCTCATGCAGTAGTTCCAGAAGATTGGGGAGGCGATACTATATTTGTTGAAGTATCCGCTAAAACTGGCCAAGGTATTGACACTTTATTAGAAAGCATTTTACTGCAAGCCGAAGTATTGGAATTAAAAGCATCAACAAACATCCCCGCTAAAGGTGTCGTGATTGAATCACGCTTAGATAAAGGTCGCGGTCCTGTTGCGACTATCCTCGTACAATCGGGAGTTTTAAAGCGAGGAGACGTCTTGTTGGCCGGTGCTGTTTATGGCAAGGTACGTGCCATGAATGATGAAAATGGCAAAGCTATTAAACAAGCAGGCACATCAATCCCGGTTGAAATTCAAGGCCTAGCAGAGGTGCCTGAGGCTGGCGAAATTGTTTTTGTGTTAAATGATGAACGTAAAGCGCGAGAGATTGCCTTGTTTAGGCAAGGTAAATACCGTGATGTCAAACTTGCCAAACAACAAGCGGCAAAGCTAGAAAGTGTTTTTGATCAACAAGAAGATGTTAAGGTTCTTGCATTGATTATTAAAGCAGACGTTCAAGGATCATGCGAAGCGTTAGCTTATGCATTACAAAAACTTTCAACTGACGAAGTAAAAGTAAACATCATTCACAGCGGAGTAGGCGCTATTATCGAATCCGATATCAATCTGTCATTAGCATCAAAAGCTGTAGTGATTGGTTTCAATGTCCGTGCAGATGCCGGTGCACGCAAACTGATAGCAACAAGCGGTGTTGATGTACGCTACTATAATATTATTTATGAAGCCGTAGATGAAGTTAAAGCTGCGCTTTCTGGTATGATGGCGCCTGATCGCAAAGAAAATATTATAGGTCTCATTGATATCCGTGAAATCTATCGTATTCCAAAAGTTGGTGTGGTTGCCGGCTGCTATGTAATTGATGGTATCGTAAAAAGAACCTCGCAAGTTAGAGTATTACGAGACGGATTAGTTATTCACAGCTCTGAACTTGATTCTCTAAAACGATTCAAAGACGATGTGAAAGAAGTAAGAGAAGGTTTTGAGTGTGGCCTATCCCTAAAAAACTTTAATGATATTCAAGTTGGAGACCAACTGGAAGTATATGAGATTGTTGAAACAGCGAGAACCTTATAGGATTTACTTTAAGCAGCACCATTCTTATGTCCAGAGACTATTCCCGCGCATTGCGCGTCGCTGATCAGATTCAACGTGATTTAGCCGATCTATTACAAAATGAAATCAAAGATCCCCGTATTGGCCATATTACTATTACTGCAGTAGAAGTAACACGTGATTATAGCCACGCGAAAGTGTTTTACACTTCATTAGCCGGCAAAGAAGAAAAATTCTTGGTGGAAAATGGACTCGAGCATGCAAAAGGTTTTTTACGTTCGAATTTGTCGCATCGCTTAAAACTGCGAATTATTCCAGAATTACATTTTGTTTACGATGAGTCCGTTGAGCGTGGTGCTCGCTTATCGAAATTAATTGACGAAGCGATTGCTCAGGACAAGAACATGCATTCCATTGATTAAGAAATTGAAACAAGCATACTTGCTACGCGTATACCACTAAGTAAGCCATTGCCAAAGCAATCTATCAAACGAAATATCAGCGGCATTCTGTTATTGGATAAACCTTATGGAATTTCATCCAATAAAGCGGTGCAAATTATCAAACGAATCTTTTCCGCTGCCAAGTGTGGACATACCGGTACATTGGATCCAATGGCAACTGGACTGTTACCTCTTTGTTTAGGAGAAGCCACCAAATTTTCATCGATACTTCTAGGTGCCGATAAAACATATGAAGCCGCACTAAGACTTGGTTTTCTAAGTACTACCGGAGATGCTGAAGGCGAGATCGTGCAAGTCGCAACAACTTCCATCCCCCCCAGTCTATTGCAGTGTGAACAAGTGTTAAGTCACTTTATTGGCAAAATCCGACAAATACCGCCGATGTATAGCGCATTGAAGCATAATGGCAAGCCGCTATATGCCTACGCAAGAAAAGGCGAAACAATTGAACGACCTCCGCGAGAAATCCATATCTACGATATATCGATCAAGTCACTTATAGAAAATGAATTGCAGTTAAGTATCCACTGCGGCACAGGCACTTATATCCGCACCTTGGCAGAAGATATTGGTAAAGCTTTAGGATGCGGTGGGGCGTATCTGACCCGATTAAGGCGCACCACTATTGATCATATTGATTTATCACACGCGCAAACTCTATCGGTATTGGAAGAAGTAGCCCCAGTTAACCGCGATAAATATCTATTACCTATCGATCACTTTTTAAAAAAATTTCCTGCAATTATCCTGGATGAATTGGCGGCAGTACACATTATGCAAGGACGCATGGTAACCAATCTAAATATTGATGTTAAACTAATCAATAATCTTGTACGTCTCTATAATTGTCAGGAGCAATTCTTGGGACTGGGTGAAATTACCAACGAACGAAAAATAGTATCGAAACGCTTGCTAGCCAATTCTTCATAGCCTATCGCGTTCGAAACATGAAATAAACCGCCCCCATCATACACAAAGTAGCCCACAAATAATCTAATTTGAGCGGCTCTTTCAAATACAATAATGCAAAGGGTACAAATACAGTGAGTGTGATAATTTCTTGTAAAATCTTGAGTTGTGCCACTGTGAGCACCGTATAGCCGATGCGATTGGCAGGAACTTGCAGCATATATTCAAAAAACGCAATTCCCCAACTAATCAAAGCAGCTATAATCCAGGGTTTATGGTTCAAATCTTTCAAATGAGCATACCAAGCAAACGTCATGAATATATTGCTCATTGTCAGTAATAAAATAGTTTGCCAAATCTCTCGCATAAAACTAGTACAATGCAGCACGCAACAGTTGAAAATCAGATTCCCAATTCACTCCAAATTTCATCGACTCGTTTCCTAATCGTATCATTCATCACTATCGGTATCCCCCATTCTCGAGTAGTCTCACCAGGGAATTTATTGGTAGCATCCAGCCCCATTTTTCCACCCAAACCAGACACCGGACTGGCAAAGTCAAGATAATCAATCGGAGTATTCTCAATAATCAAGGTATCACGCGCTGGATCGACACGCGTAGTAATCGCCCAGATCACTTCTTTCCAATCGCGCACATTGATATCATCATCAGTGACAATAATGAACTTGGTGTACATAAATTGCCGCAAAAAACTCCAAATACCAAACATGACGCGTTTGCTATGGCCGGCATATTGCTTTTTCATACTCACCACCGCCATCCGGTACGAACATCCCTCTGGTGGCAGATAAAAATCGGTAATTTCCGGAAATTGCTTTTGCAATAACGGCACAAATACTTCATTCAGCGCTACACCAAGAATTGCCGGTTCATCCGGTGGTTTCCCGGTATACGTAGAATGGTAGATCGGATTACGGCGCATAGTAATGCGTTCAATGGTAAATACTGGAAACATTTCCTGCTCGTTATAATAACCGGTATGGTCACCATATGGCCCTTCCAGGGCGGTTTCTCCAGGATGAATAGCACCTTCCAGCACGATTTCGGCACTTGCAGGCACTTGCAGGTCATTGCCGATGCATTTCACCACCTCAGTCTTCGCACCACGTAACAGGCCAGCAAACTGATATTCACTCAAACTATCCGGAACTGGCGTAACTGCACCCAGAATGGTTGCAGGATCGGCGCCTAAGGCTACTGCTAACGGATAGGGTTTACCAGGATTTGCCAGAGTAAATTCACGAAAATCCAGCGCGCCTCCCCGATGCGCCAGCCAACGCATGATTACTTTATTGGCACCAATCACTTGCTGCCGATAGATACCCAAATTTTGACGAGTCTTATTAGGCCCTCGCGTTACGGTCAAACCCCAAGTTATCAGCGGTGCGACATCCCCCGGCCAGCATGTCTGAATCGGTATCCGGCTCAAATCGACTTCGTTGCCTTCCCATACAATTTCTTGGCACGGTGCACTGCTCAATTCTCTCGGTGCCATATTCATGACTTGTTTCAGTACTGGCAGCTTATCCCAGGCATCTTTGAGTCCTTTGGGTGGGTCAGGTTCTTTGAGATAAGCCAACAACTTGCCAACTTCACGCAAGGCTTCAACTGCTTCCTGCCCCATGCCTAGCGCAACACGTTTCGGTGTGCCGAACAAATTACCTAAAACCGGTATCGTATGCCCCTTAGGATGTTCAAACAACACTGCCGGGCCTTGCGTTTTCAGGATTCGATCGCAAATTTCTGTCATTTCCAGTGCTGGATCAATTTCTGCATGAATTCGCTTGAGTTCACCCATTGTTTCCAATTGTGCAATGAAGTCGCGCAAATCCTTATATTGCATCATTCAACCCTTTTAATGCGGAAAAATTAAAAAATCGAATGCAATCCCGGCAAACACAGTCATACCAACCCAATTGTTATTTAAGAACGCTTTAAAGCAAAGCATACGATCATGATTGCGAATCAGAGTATATTGATAAATGATCATCCCCGATGCAACCATTAGCCCTAAATAATAAACCAGGCTCATTTGTTGCAACAGTCCAATTATCGACATAATTGCAATAAAGCAAATATGGCACAGCATCACACCCAACACATCAAAACGCCCGAGTGTAATCGCCGATGTTTTAATTCCGATTCTCAAATCGTCCGGTTTATCGACCATTGCATACGCTGTATCGTATGCAACTACCCAAAACAAATTGGCAAGCATCAAAACCCAGATAATCGGCGGTAAGCTATTAGTTTGCGCAGCAAAAGCCATAGGTATTCCAAAACTGAATGCTATTCCAAGGTAAGCTTGGGGCATAACAAAAAAGCGTTTGGTAAAGGGATATGTCCCAGCCAGAAACAGTGCAGGTACTGAAAGCAGAATAGTCAATTGATTCAGCGGTAGAATCAGCAGAAATGCCACCAAACTCAATGCAGCAAATAAAGTTATGGCTTCCAGCGCACTCACTCTACCCGTCGCCATGGGGCGATTTTTGGTACGTTCGACATGCGGATCGATCTTGCGATCGGCAAAATCATTGATGACACAGCCCGCCGATCGCATCAAAATAGTTCCCAAAACAAAAATGATCAAAATCTGCTTATCGGGAAATCCTTTGGCAGCAAACCATAGTCCCCATAACATTGGCCATAGCAAAAGCAAAATACCAATTGGTTTGTCAAGCCGCATCAACCGCATATAGGTTTTGATACGTTCTGTTATGTTCATAAGGGTAAATCAAGGAGAGTTGGCAAGAAAACCTCGGTAACCAGGATAGATTGACCGTGCAAAGTAAATAATGAGCGTCGCGCCCATAAATAAGCCGGCTTTTGTGGCAATTTGGCGCACGCACGTCCATATAGAAGGTGTGAAGGCTTGATTCGTTTATATTCCAGGGGTGTGCGTTTAATTCTCGGATTACTAAATAAAATCGTCCCTAACGATTTATTACCCAATTTACTTAAACCTCGCCACGAACCGCACAGATCCTTGCGAGCTATAACAGAATGGGCAAATATCACGGGCACACTGTTGCAATAAAGATATACTTCTCGCACCATTGCCAATTCATTTGATCGTAATCCCATAACACTCAGCTCATCGCCACAGATCCTTTGTAAGGATTGTAGGATCGGTTTTACATAAAAATGAGAACAGCGACTTTGAATACGGCGCGTTAATGATCCTCGATCTTGTAGCCAATTACGTTGATGATAAGAAACGGATATCAGCGTAGAATACCAATTCAAAGGATAAATTTTATTCATCGCAATGAATTAGCAAAGCAGTAGGAACGGTTGTTGAATGAAGGCAATTTGCATGTTGAAATCAGGCCAAATCTTTTTGGCAATTGGTGCAGCAGGATTATACAACAGACATTCTACAGTTAACGATAAAACTGACCGCACAATGGTTTTTGACTACTGAAACTTACATAACAAAATGATTCTAAAATTTAATCCAAATTTGTTTTGAAATAATCACACTCGCAAATACATTAATTTCTTTTGATTGGATTAATACGAAATATTGACTCAACGATTTCAACACATAAGTGTATGGTACAAATAAGTAAAAAATTTTTCACAGCATAACGCATAACGAACCTCAGTTCACAATTAATGAGATTTATATAGTGCTAAAAGTCAGAAAGAAATAATGAACATGGTGTAAGTTTATGTTTAAAATAGTCTATAAAGTAGTTCTCATATGATAGTGTATTAGTTTAAATATCCTATGTTTTGATCAAAAAATACAGGATAAATTACTTATAAAATAAGTATGTTTCACCCATGACAAATTTTAATACACCTTCTATAGTACAATTAAAATATTATGAAAGTGAAAGTGATTTTTTTCACTGACTTAATGTGCAAAATGTTGTTTTATTTGTATGAACATATGAAGCTGATCCATCAAATGTTTATAGAAATAAGATAATAAAATTTTTGTTTGTTTATCATTGGAGAGCATGATCTGGGTGGCAGATACATTTTTATCATGGTTTTCATGGAGGCAAAAAATAATTCAATGTTTGCGTAGTTATTATTTTCATATCAGGAGCAAAATAATGTTTAAGCACTTTCTTCCTTTGCAGGAAGTACGAATATTCAAATACTTGATCGCAGTCACTTTCGTTTTATCCTTATCTGTTTACGAAGGGAACATTAATTCAGTTAGCGCAGCAGGGCCCGACGCACACATCAAAGGGGAATTTGGTCCCTTGCATAATTGGCCGATCATACCGCTCGCAGTTGTTCTCACGCCGGATGGACGGGTATTTGCCTATGGAACAAATACAGCAGGTGTGCAAGGTGCAAAATTATACTATACGATTTGGAATCCGGCTCTAGGAACCGGCAGCAACGCCTTTGAAACCTTACCTAATACCACAAACACCGATACTTTTTGCGCAGGTCAAGCAGTTATCCCAACCACTGGACAGGCATTGATTCTTGGAGGAGATGCTATAGTAAACACTAAGCGTAATTATGCAAATAGTGATGTCAATATTTTCGATCCGGCAACAAACACACTTATACGCCAAACTCAAAGCATGGTGTACAAGCGCTGGTATGCAACTGCTGTAACCATGCCAAATGGGGAGCATGCGGTGCTTGGTGGACGTGACAGTATGTTTTTTGCTGGCACCTCAACGATACCACCTACTGAAGCCACCTATTCATCTATACCGGAAGTACGCGCTATCGATGGCACCTGGCGTACTCTTAGTACGGCATCTAGTGATGCTGCTTATGGAGCATTGGGTGGAAATGCGTGGTTTTATCCGCGAGGATGGGTAAATCCTCAAGGGAAAATATTTGTCTTAGGCCACAATGGACCAATGTATAAGCTCGATATCGCAGGTACGGGAACACTCACACGGTATGTGAAGAAAACTCCAAATGGCCGCACTAATCTGCCGAGTGTCATGTACGCTCCGGGTAAAATTCTATCAGTTCGACGAGACCGTATTGCAGTAACAGTCGATATTAATGGTGTGGGAGAACCTGTAGTCGCTTCTGCCGGTAACCTTGCATATGATCACCAGTACGGAAGTGCCACAGTGCTTGCTGATGGGCAAGTATGGGTTAGTGGAGGGTCGTCAACAGGCAATACCTTAACAGGTTTGGTTCTTCAATCCGAGTTGTGGAATCCTAGCACAAATACCTGGAGTTCTGCAGCAAGTGCTGTTGCAGCAAGATTATATCATTCGGTTTCGCTATTATTGCCGGATGGAACAGTATTTACGGGTGGAGGGGGCGCACCCGGTCCTGCTAAACAGTTAAATGGTGAAATTTATTATCCACCTTATTTGTTTAAAACAGATGGTAGCGGCGAGTTTGCATCGCGTCCTGAGATTATAGATGCTCCATCCACGATGATTAGTTGGGATCAAGATTTTTCAGTTGAAGCAAATACTACTATTGCCAAAGCTACACTCGTACGAATGGGTGCAGCCACACACACGTTTGATCATGAAACACGATTTTTTGATTTAACTATTCCACAAGCAAGCAATATAGTAACCGTTAGAACACCAGCGAATGCTAATATTGCTCCTCCTGGATTTTATATGCTTTTTGTCTGGGATGCATTGGGAGTTCCTTCAATTGCAAGAATCATACATATTGGCTAAGGATTTGCATTACTCAAATTTTATACGCTATTTTTGAGGTATAAGTCTAGCTTAGATAAACAACAACCCCGTGGCAAGACCACGGGGAACCGCGAGTTGAATCACCACACGCTGAGTTCGCGAGATAATGCCAGCCATTCAAATCGACAATTCTTAATGCTATCCGTATAGGTATATTGCAGAGCACAGTAACAACTAGCATGGACTATTGAAAACTGCAGTAATTACCATACTTCTTACACCCCAGTGAATCACTGGGTGGAAAGTGATGTTCTGCAAAAAGTTTTGGGGCATTGCAACAAAACAAACCATTCAATCAAAATCTGAGCCGTTTCGATGAGGAGTATCCGCACAAAAGTACGTTCATATTAGTACTTACTGAGGCGTTTGAAAAAGCGACTCGCAGTCTATCCATCTGCATATCCAAAAGTGCTTAAACCACTAAACCTCATCTGGTTGGCGTACCTTCCACAATAACTTTTACTTTTACTTTAACTTTTTCTCTATCTCCAGGGCATACATATGATGTACAGGAAGGTTGAATTGCACCTAATTGCATCGGCCCTCATCTTTTCACCAAGTTATTTTCGGATGGATTGTGCTATATACAAAAAGTGCAATGAGATCAAAATATTACTCCTCATACTCTAAAGATTACGTCAATTATTTTCCAGTTCGACAAATTGAATATCCCCTTACATTCGGCCATTTCATTCTTATCATTAAAGTACTTAGTAGTATTAACAGTACAGATAAAGACCTTAGCCTCTGGAAAGATGTTGATCCAACTGCATGACATGAAAGCATGATACGACTTGGAGAACCGTCATATAAAATCACGCACTTTATAGTAGATGAAAGTTATCGACATTTCCGATTTCCAGTTTTATTAAAATGGTAAGCCGCTAACAAAAATTTTCCATGACAAAAAACATAATCTAAGAAAGAAATACATTGATAAAATTAGTCATAAACTTTAAAAATTTCTTCCGAATCACTTATATTCAATTGTTTTATAGAATAATTTGAATTATTTTTATTTACCGTCCCCTAATAAACTCAACCGGTTCCGCCTACACCATTGTCAATAAAAATCGCTGAATCAATGAAACAAAGTGTCACTGTCTGTACTTTTGCTATACTATAAAAACTATTCATGACTTTTCCCCTACAATTTAATGATATCTTTTCCTATACTTGTGTAAGGTTAATTCTGTCAAAATAATAAATGGTTCAAATCTATTAAGAAATCCTAGTAACTTCCGTTTCAATTAGCTCCAGTAAATCATTGCAAGGCTTGACTGCTATATTGGTCTCATAAGATTTATAGAAAATCTACCAATGTACTTTAGGGTGAGAAATTATATGAACGTTTACACTTTTCTGGCATTGAAGGTTCTGAATATTATATGTTGATGCTCAATCCAAACAGCGGTAAATCTGCCTTTGAATTTAAGTATAAATCTCTCAAATTTATTAAGTATGCCCTTATATTAGAGCAGTTACATTGCCCCATGGTAAAAACAAATAATATTATTTATAAATAATTACCTAATGATTTTTTATCACCTTCATCAACAAAAAATAAGACCATACCTCATTTGCCTGAATTGTAATTTTCTCTGTTGTATTGCACTGCTAACACTTTCCTTTCCGATAAACGGTTATGCTGAATTACGAGGTAGTTTGACAGGTACTACGGATTACTTTTGGCGCGGGTACTCAAGAAGTGATGGAAAACCAGCAGCACAAGCTAATATTGATTATGAATTTAAATCGGGCATTTACCTTGGCTCATTTGGATCAACGGTTAACTTCGGTGATCATGGATTCGAAAATCGCTCCACCCTGGAATTCAGACCTTATTTAGGTTATGCCTACAAGCTGTCCGAAGATTGGCGATTTAATATCGAAGCAACCCGCTATATTTATAATGGCAAAATATTTGGCCAAGATGTTGATTACAACGAGTTCTATTTCTACAGCCATTTTCGTGATTTAGTCACGGCTATCGCCTATTTTTCTGACAACAGCTACCAACAAAAACATATTGCGTACGGATTCGAAGTTACGGGTCGTTACCCGATTACTCAATCTATCGAATTTTCAAGTACCTTAGGTTACAACAACCAAAAGCAGGTTTTACAATATAACTATCTCTATTGGACTTCCGGTTTAACCGTCCATCTCGCTCGTAACATAGGTGTCGATGTACGTTATTATGACGGCGTTCATACTGCAACAGCGAATAAACACGACGAACAATACCAGTCGTGGGGATTTCATCCTCATGTTGTTGATAATCGTGTGTTATTTTCCATAACTGTCGGATTCTAATTTAAATCATTTTTACACAATGAACTTTTTCCTCGTCATAAGGAATAAACATGTAAATGACTAAAATTGAAAAATTAGCTTTCCATGAAACAATACTATGAACCGTCAGGGCTAAAAATGCGAAAACTTTTTAGCTCACAAGAGCAACAGGAAAAAGAGAGGAATTTAATCACGGACACTGCGGCTGGTAGTGGAAAAGCCTTTGAGGAACTCTACCAATTGTACTATAACCGCCTGTATCAATTTATATTTCATATTGTTAGGCGTCACGACTGTATTGAAGAAATTATTAATGATGTTATGTTTGTTGTTTGGGAAAAAGCATCTACTTATAATCAGGTATGTCGGCCTTCCACATGGATTCTTGGAATCGCATATTTAAAATCAATAAAAAGCGCCGAACAAAATTTGACAAGAGAAAACCGTTCAGATGAATTCGATGACAGCCTTGATTATTTTCCAAGTAGCAATACCCAATGGATCTCAGAACTGGAAGTGAGTAATTGGTTACAAGTTGCGCTTGACAACTTATCAGCCGAACAACGAGCTGTTGTAGAAATGACATATTATCAAGGTCTACATTACAATGAAATTTCTGAAATTATGCAATGTCCTGAGAATACAGTAAAAACTAGAATGTTCCATGCACGAAAAATTTTGGCTCAATTATTACAAAAAACCTAATAGCAGGAGTTAATGGATGTTATCGACAAATATCAAAACGACAAGTAAGGATGAGCATCAAAAAATATGGGAGCTCTTGCCTTGGTACGTCAATCACTCTTTGGATCCTGCCGAACAAGATACCGTAAAAAAACATATTAAAACTTGTATTGCTTGTAGGCTCGAATTAAATCAACAACAACAGTTGCTTGAGAAAATGCAACAAACAAATCTGTTACAACAAGTATCGCAAGTCTCCTTTGCTCAATTGAAAAAAAGAATTGAACAACGCCATCGACCTGATACCTTTGCGCAGCAAAATGAATCCCCAAAAGAGGGCAAGCTCTTCTCTCTCCAATTTGATACTGTTGTAAAATTCACTGCATTGGCTGCAAGTTTAGTATTAATGGCACTTCCGTTTATATCAAACTTACTGATTGAGGAATCTAACTTAACAGGAGAATACAGAACTCTTGCCAATCCGATCCAAGGTGAGCAGAAAAGCAATATAATACGTATCGTTTTTACGGAACACTTAAGTGCAGAACAAGTAACAACTGTTTTAAGCGGTGTATCAGGTCATATTATTAAGGGTCCATCCCAAAATGGTGTGTATGAAATTCAAATTGGTGATGAACAAACTGATTTTCAGGAAATTAAAGATGCTATTTCACACTTACGCAATAACAAGTTTGTCATTTTTGCAGAACTGGCTCATGGATTACCCGTTGCTGATTAAAATTACACTTAACCGTCGAGCAATTCAATGAAAGCTTATTTTTCTTTTCTCTTGTTGCTGTTGGTAAGCTTTGCTACCTTACCGGTCAAAGCTGATGAAAAATTATCGGTTGATCCCAAGGTTTTCGACAGTAAGCAGTCCGAACGTATTATTTTGGTTACTTACGCGGATAATCACATCAGCCAAGTTCCGATTGGAATGACCAATCAGATATATCGCCGGCGGGGTGATTACGGCAGTTCTACATGGAGTAAAAGAATCGCTTCCAGCATAGAAGCAGATTACAAGCTAAAAATTCTTTCCCAATGGCCTATCAAGGAAATTGGAGAGCATTGCGTGGTATATCTGGTAAATGAAGATGAATCATTAGTTGATGTTATCGCCGCATTATCACAGGACGATCGAGTTGATAACGTTCAAGCAATGAATACCTTCCAAGTAATGGCTGAAAAATATAGTGATCCTTATTACCGCTTGCAAACTAATATTCATTCCATGAATTTAGCCGAGATTCATAATCAAGCGACGGGCAAAAATATTAGCATCGCAATTGTCGATACCGGCGTTGACATCAATCATCCTGATTTAAAAGGACAGATTCAGCAAAGCAAAAATTTCGTCACGCAAAAATCAGTGGATTCTGGTGACATTCATGGTACTGCAATAGCTGGCGTAATCGCAGCGAAACCCAATAATGGTCACGGCATTGTCGGTATTGCACCCGATAGTCATGTGATTGCTTTGAAAGCCTGTTGGAGTATAAAAGCAAATAGCCTGGAAGCAATCTGTAATAGCTTTACATTAGCACTAGCCATTAATACAGCTATTGAAATGAAAGTGGATGTCCTCAACTTAAGTCTAACCGGCCCCTATGATCCACTCTTGGCCAGGTTAATTGAAAAAGCTGTTAACCAGGGAATTATTATTGTCGCTTCACAAGCGGTCAGTGATGATGAAAAATCTGGCTTTCCTGCTCAGCAACCCGGGGTTATCGGAGTTCGAAGCATGAACACCCGGTATGTACATTCCTCTCATGAAAGTCGTACCCTTACCTTATCTGCTCCGGGAGAAGACATATTGACCACATTACCAGATGGTGCATATGATTTCGTATCCGGTAATTCGCTTGCAACGGCTCATGTCTCAGGTCTTACGGCTTTGCTACTGCAACTAAAACGCAGCATGTCTCAGCAAGAACTTTTCAAATTGTTGGCACAAGCCAATGAACCAACTTTTTACAAATTCTTCAGCAAAGCCCGCTTGAAAAATAAAATAATAAGCATCATATCAGACGACAGCAAACGGTTAAGTCATAGTTCATGAAATGCTTTATCTGTAACGAATTCTTTACTTGAACTACAATTATTATTTGGTAGACCAATGCTTAAGTAATCCGTATCTATCAAAAAATAAATAAATACCCGTCCCATTACCAATCAAATCAGATCCTGTCACCCAAAGATCTGAACCAAACAGATTATATTCCCACGTATCTCCACTCGGACTTCTTCGTGTTCCAAAACACCATTTGCAGGGAAGCCCCCAGGAAGCGATCACTTGTTCTCTTGTCATGCCAACAACCAGTTCTTTTTGATCGATTGCCCTGCGTATTTCTTCCGGCATACTGGCATCAGCCAAAACCTCCTGGCGAATTCTATGTTCTCGCGCCACTCCGCATCCTTGAAGCAGGAGTGCAATCATCAGCATAATAAAAATTCTTTTTTTCATAGCGGAAATGTTCTGCAATGTAACTCAGTTAAGTGCATGCCCTTTTAAAATATTTATTTGTACAGTAATAGTACGTTATCTTTCAGTTAAACAACACCACATGATTTCAATTGGTTCCACTGCAAGCTTATAATTATTTAACCATTACCTTCTGCATCTTTATTGGCCAGATTCCTTTCTCAATAACTTGGTGATCTTCAAAAACAATATAACTCTGTCTTCCATAATGTGGTAATGGACGCAGCAAAGCTTCCAGTGCGGCAGCATTCTGTGCCGACACGATCGCTAGAGAGGCACCCTGTGGACGATTTATAGTCCACACTTGCGCAGCGCCCTTCCCTTTGATTTCATCAGGTCTTGGCGGCAATTGCTGATTCCCAAGCCAAGTGTCAACTTCAGATTGTAAACCAATGATCAGCACGGGCGCCGTGGTAGATATCTGCTGAGCCGGCGAAATGATTTGCGGTATTCGATCCTGTAACTTATTAGCGAGCGTTTCGGCGACTTTTCGCGCTTCTCCCTGATGAGATAATATAACCGTTTGCGTCGCGGAATTAACCATCACTTCCCGTAAAATGGGTGGCACTTCACCAGGCTCCAATTGCCGGAACAGACGCAAATCAGGGTCCAGCAAAATGGACAAAGGCTTCTCAGATAACGTCAACGTAAAGCTCTGTTGCACTTGTCGCAAATCAAGCGAGTGAATTTGCACGCCTTGCTCGCTTTCAATCGCCACAGGCACACGCAATTGATAAATAGGCTCACTTTGTTCAAGCGTAATGACTAACTGATAATCTGAGGCAGCCGCTATGCTTTTCGCTTCGTTGATGACAATAGAGGGCGCACCGCTGCGATCCAGCCATTGCGTAAAGAATGCATCCAAATGCAGCCCGGAAATGATTTCAAATACTTTTTGTATATCTTGCCAAGAAGTAATTTTAAACCGCCGGGTATTCCATAATCCTTGCACAGCACGCTGAAAAACCGCATCTCCCAATTGATCCCGCAGCATGAAAAAAAACATGGCCGCTTTATTGTAACCGACGATTTTGGATGCACCATGCGTACGCGATGTAAAGGACGTCAATGGTGCATCCTGACCAGGTTGCAAAGCGGAAAAATCGCGTAACCACCCTAGACGCATCTCGCGCGCTGCCTCACTACTTTCCTGTTCTTTATAGGCATAATCGGCCATGAATGTGGTCAGTCCTTCCGACCAATTACCACGCCTATAATCCGGATAAACCCCATTTCCCCACCAGTTATGCAGTATTTCGTGACCGAGCGAAGTATCACGAATAAATGGCAATCTAAGTACATCGATCCCCAGGTATGTCAGCGTTGGCATGCCAAACCCTGTGGGTGTCGGGCTCGACACGATGCTAAATTCAGTATAGGGATATTCGCCAATCCAGGATTCATATTTATCCAAATAGCGTTTCACGGAAACCAAATAATCACGCGACAGATCGCTGATTTGCGGGTGGAAATACGTGCGTAACTGGATTGGCCGGTTCTTCACACCTTCATATATCTGTGTTTCAACCACGTAAGGTCCCGCCATCAAATCGATACCTTCGGCAGGATTGGGAAACTCAAATAATGCCTGATAGCCTTGTTGTGATTCGTTTTCTTCAACCAATCGACCCGCTACCAAACCCTTCTGGCCGGCTGGCAGTTCGATATTGATTTTATAGCGCACCAGATGGCCAACCACGCGCGGATACCAATCTGATCCATCAGGCAAAAAGGTTCCAGCCTCCCCGCTTACTGCAACTGGCCTACCTAATGTTTGTTGATGATCCAGTGAAGTATCCAAGGGTGCCAACGATCCTTGCCAATGAATTACAAATTGTACTTGTTGCCTGAAAGCAACCGGTATATTCCAAACGTGTGGCTGATTCGATACTTCACGGCCGGCACCCAACGTTCCATCATTAGAAAGCGCTTGCGTCACCTCAAAAGCTGCCCCAAGCATCAATTGCAATTCCCTTGGCTGCTTGACAGTGATGGTGCTTTTCCCTGTCAGTGTCCGGTTAACCGGATCAATGCTCACAGTCATATCGTATTCAACATCGTTAAACTGAGCTTGCATCGGAATCGAAAATGCTGGTCCGCTAACCAGACACATCACCACAAGAAATAAACAATGCCTAATAAAAATAAACATGATTACCGATTCATCCAATAATTAAGTTCTTATTGCCGGAAACTTAGCGATAATCTCCATTTCCACATCTTCTCTTTTGATTTTGATAGGCAACCAGGTACCGGGTGCTTGACGCTTTACGATCGTAATCACATCTTCTATTGTCTTAATCGGTACTCCCGCCATTTCGATAATCACATCGGAATCCCTCAATTCGGCTTGTTCCGCAATACTATTTTTCTCCACTTGCAACACCACAGCCCCACCTCTGCCCATCTCGTAGCGTATGCCGAGCCGCTGAAACTGAGGCCGGCTTGCTCCGGAAACATGGGGTAATACGCCAAACACTGCGTCAGCCACGCCTGCTACCAGTTGCTTGCACGATTTATCGCTATCCCACGGCAGCAATGCTGCGACATGCTTAATTCCCAGATCATGCAACTGATGTGTTACGCCAAAACCATGCAATACATGACCGGTACCCATGATGCCGACAACCAGTGGTTTATCTGCAGCCACGGATTCAGCCGCTGCTTGATGCAGGATTTGCGCCATAGCGCGATCCCATAATTGTTGTCCAGCGATAAAACGTCGAAAATCCGGATCATCGTGCGTTATTTCACCTGTTTTCTTGTCTTTCCGATCATGCTGTTTGTAAATCGGTAATAGATATTCGATGTACGCCTGACTCGGCTCTGCAGGATAAGTTAACCCTTCCCGTTCCTCAACAGAAATACCATAAAAACCTTTTTCGGCCACTTGCCGGCGCAAATTCGTTTCAATATTTAACGCCCGCATCGGAATGCGATTCATGCGTGCAAAGTGAAATAATGGCAAATAGAGATTGGCATCTGTATTCCAAACGTGATTCCATTCCGACGCGCGCAGAAATTCACTTTCAGACAATTCACCAGCAACCCATTTATCCAGTGCAGGCTGCACCCGGCGTGGAAACATTTCAAAACCGATCACCATGTTCGGGCGCATGGCATGCAATGCAGTTAGTGTCTGCAATTGCCAGCGATGATGATCCGCATTGACATGCGTTTCACCCAGCAATACCACTGATGCTTTGCTGGCTTGCGCTATCACTTCCCGTTGTGTCGTCTCGCCAGCGCCAGGAATCACCCAGCTTCCTAATGCCACGCAATGCTTAGGCTCCGGTTTTTTCGCAGGTATGATGCTTGCCCATGCACCATAGCAATAACTCATGCTCAACAACAGTAACACTACATTGGCAATTCTGTTCGTTCGGTTCTTGCTTAAATTTGTCATTTTTATCAAGCTCTCAGTAATCGATTAATTAACAAATTACCCCACCCATTTGCGCGCATTGCGGAACAAGCGTACCCAAGGGCCGTCTTCCATTGCATCGGCTCTTGATTTCAAAGGATGCCAGGAATACTGTGTCATGCGAAATACGCGTTCCGGATGCGGCATCAATACATTAAAACGCCCATCCGGAGTGGTGAGTCCGGTTATACCCAACAACGATCCATTCGGATTATAGGGATATTTCTCAGTGACTTGCCCGTAGTTATCGACATAGCGCAGCGTAACCAGCGCAGCCGCATTGTCAGGTTGAACAGAAGAAAATTCAACCCTACCTTCACCATGTGCAACCGTTACCGGCATCCGGCTGCCTGCCATGCCATCAAAAAATAGTGATGGATTTTGTTGTACCTCCACCATGACCAATCGCGCCTCGAATTGCTCGGAAACATTGCGTCTAAAGCGCGGCCACCGTTCCGCGCCAGGTATGATTTCATGCAAGTTGCTCATCATCTGGCAGCCATTGCATACGCCCAGCGCGAAGGTATCGTCACGCTGAAAAAAAGCCGCAAATTCATCCCGTGCACGCGAATTAAACAAAATCGACTTAGCCCAACCCTCGCCTGCCCCCAACACATCGCCATAAGAAAATCCGCCACAGGCGGCAAAGCCTTTAAAATCCTTTAAGGAAATACGTCCTGCGATAATATCGCTCATGTGCACATCAACCGCGACAAACCCGGCGCGGTCGAAAGCCGCCGCCATTTCCATATGACCATTCACACCCTGTTCACGCAAAATAGCCATGCGGGGACGTGCACCAGTCTGAATGAAAGACCTAGCGATATCGTCATGCGCATCATAACTCAGCACAACCTGCAATCCGGGGTCAGCGGTATCCAGAATGCGATCAAATTCCTGCTGTGCACATTCCGGATTGTCGCGCAACGATTGCATGTGATAGGTGGTTTCTGACCAGGCACGCTGCAAAGCCACGCGCTTCTCCGCCAACACAGCCTTGTTATTGCGCATTAGACGAATATCATCAGTTGCGTCAGGCCTCCCGATGATAAAACTGTGGTCGCGCAATCCTGCCTGCGCCAAAATTTGCATCACCGCCTGACGGTGCTCAGTTCTGATTTGCACCACTGCGCCTAATTCCTCATTAAATAAGACCTCGAGCAAACGTTCCAGAAAACGGCCGCTCAGTTGTTCAGGCCGTAATTCCGCACCGTCAATATCACTGCCCTGCGCATCAAAACACAACTGGTCCAGATTCACAGTGATCCCGGTATGTCCGGCAAATGCCATTTCGCACACCGTTACGAACAAACCGCCATCGGAACGGTCGTGATAAGCCAGCAATTTATTTTCCTGGTTGAGTTGCTGGATGGCTGCAAACAATGCTTTAAGTTTCTGTGCACCCGCCTCACCATCGATGTTCGGCGCATGATTGCCGACTTGCTTGTACACCTGCGCCAGTGCCGATCCACCCAAGCGATTCTGCCCCAATCCCAAGTCGATCAAAACCAACTCAGTATCACCGCAATCGGTACGCAGCTGCGGCGTTAACGAATTGCGCACATCCGTCACCGTGGCAAAAGCCGAGATGATCAGCGATAACGGCGCGGTAACTTGCTTGCTTACCCCCGATTGTTCCCAAGCGGTTTTCATCGACATCGAGTCTTTACCGACCGGAATGCTGATACCCAGTTGCGGACATAATTCCATACCAACGGTATGCACCGCGTCGTATAATCCGGCATCTTCACCCGCATGTCCGGCTGCGGCCATCCAATTTGCCGACAATTTAATCGCTTCAATCCGCTCGATCGCTGCCGCAGCAAGGTTGGTGATGGCTTCACCCACCGCCATGCGGGCAGCGGCTTTCGCATCAATGAGTGCTAGCGGCGTGCGTTCGCCAATGGCGAACGCCTCACCCAAATACGTTTGATACCCCATGCTCGTCACCGCGGCATCGGCAACTGGAATTTGCCAGGGACCAACCATTTGATCGCGCACCGACAAACCGCCAACGCTACGATCACCAATCGTAATTAGAAAAGTCTTGTCAGCCACTGCGGGCAAGCGCAACACCCGGTACGCAGCTTCAGTCAAATTCACTTCAGACCAATCGAGCGAGGGCAATATGCGATCACTATGCGTTACATCGCGCGTCATTTTCGGTGGCTTACCAAGCAAAACCGGCAACGGCATATTCACTGGCGGTATCGCTGACTGCTGATCCATCACCAGCAATTGCTCATCGCGCGTGGCTTCACCAACCACAGCAAACGGACAGCGCTCGCGCTCGCAAATACGCTGAAACAACGATAGAGATTCCGGTTTAATCGCCAACACATAACGTTCCTGCGCTTCATTACTCCAGATTTGCATCGGCGACATACTGGTTTCTTCCGATGGAACATCGCGCAAATTGAAGCGCCCGCCACATCCGGAGTCATACACCAATTCCGGAAACGCATTGGATAAACCACCCGCGCCTACGTCATGAATGAATAAAATCGGATTTTCAACTCCGCTTCTTTGCAATTGCCAGCAACGGTCGATCACTTCCTGCGCGCGCCGCTGCATTTCCGGATTACCACGCTGCACCGAATCAAAATCCAGTACTTCAATATTACTGCCGGTATCCATGCTGGATGCAGCGCCACCGCCCAACCCGATCAGCATACCTGGCCCGCCCAATTGAATCAGCAACGTGCCCGCAGGAAATTTTTGCTTACGCACATGGGCATCTGAAATTTGTCCGATACCGCCAGCCAGCATGATCGGCTTGTGATAACCGCGCATTTCTCCCGCCACACGCTCCTCAAATGTGCGAAAGTAGCCTGCCAAATTGGGACGTCCGAATTCATTGTTGAACGCCGCACCCCCTATCGGCCCTTCCAGCATGATTTGCAATGCGGGCGCAATACGTCCGGGCTTGCCATAATTCGGTTGACCATCGGCTCGATCGTATTCCCACGGCTGCATAAAAAATGGAATGTTCAGATTGGATACCGAGAAACCGCATAATCCGGCTTTCGGTTTCGCGCCACGGCCGGTTGCGCCTTCATCACGGATTTCGCCGCCAACACCGGTAGCTGCGCCGGGAAATGGCGAAATAGCCGTCGGATGATTATGCGTTTCCACTTTCATCAAGATATGTGTTTTTTCTTGCGCATAACCATAGATCTGTCCGTCACTTGCGTAAAACCTGTCGATATCCGCACCTTCAATGACGCTGGCATTGTCGGCATACGCCACCAGTGTGCCTTGCGGGTGCATTTGATGCGTGTTGCGGATCATCGCAAACAGCGACTTATCCTGCGGCTTGCCATCCACTATCCAATCCGCATTGAAGATTTTATGACGGCAATGCTCGGAATTGGCTTGCGCGAACATCATCAATTCAACATCGGTTGGATTGCGAACCATTTGCTGAAAATGAAAAACCAGATAGCTGATTTCATCCACCGATAGTGCCAATCCCATCGCTTGATTCGCTTGCTGCAGCGCTTCAATTCCCCCTTGCATCACATCGATGGTATTGAGCGGCTTTGGCGCGTAATGCCGGAATAATTGTGCAGCATCATCAAATGCTGCAAAAACCGTTTCAGTCATGCGGTCATGCAGTAACGGCTTGAGCCGCGTTTTATCCTCGCTTGATAGTTTATTATCATATTGAATGTAATACGCAGTGCCACGTTCAATACGCTCGACAGCCGATAATCCGCACTGATGCGCAATATCAGTAGCTTTGGTCGACCATGGAGAAATCGTGCCAGGCCGCGGCAGCACTAAATAAAACTCACCGGGATGATGGATATTTTCCAGTGCTTCATCGTGATTGAGAAGTTGGCGTAATGCACTCAATTCAGCGCCCTGCAAATCCTGTGTAATCGCGCAGAAATGCCAATATTCAGCCGTGAGCCGCGCTACCGGCAGACCCAACATGTTAATTTGTTTGATTAATTTTTCCAGACGAAACGGGGAAAGCGCACGTCCACCACAAAATTGAAGCATCAGAAGAAATAAAGCGATTAGTAAAGATTGCAATTTTACACGAGAAGATGTACTTATCACTGATCATCCTTCCCGTGCGAGCAATATAATGACTGCCAATCCCGTTTATCTGACTGCGGAAATACGTGAAATTGAACACCAAGCGGCCATACTGCCCAAGCCTCCGCGCTTAATGGAGAAAGCCGGACTGGCAGCGGCGCAAGTCATCCGTGACCAATTACTTAGAAAATCCAAATGTTGCATTTTAGTGCTCGCCGGTCCGGGCAATAATGGTGGCGATGCCTTCGTCGTGGCACGCTATCTAAAGGAATGGGGCAATGCCATAACAGTAGTATTCAGCGGCGAACCAAAATGCGCACTATCAGATGCCAAACAGGCGATACTATCCTGGCTTGATATTGGCGGTGAAATTTCCTCCCATATACCTGACGGTGATAAAAACTGGGATATGATTGTCGATGGCCTATTCGGTATCGGCTTGGATCAATCGCAAAATCGCCCCATTACAGGCAAATACCGCGACTGGATCGAAACCGTCAATCGGATGAATGTGCCGATTGTAGCACTCGATATTCCATCCGGATTGGGCAGTGACGATGGCTGCATTTACGGCGTTGCCATTCGCGCAACGACTACCGTAACTTTCATTGGCTATAAACCCGGTCTATTTACCAACTACGGTCCGGAATGTTGCGGCACAGTCGTGCTGTGCGATCTTGATATTCACTTACCCACCCCACCCCAACCGCAAACTTGGTTATTGAACGATACGCTGGCGCAAACGCTGTTGCCGTTTCCCCGCTCTGCCAACAGCCACAAAGGTTCTTTTGGCAACATTGCAATACTCGGCGGCTCTACCGGCATGGTTGGCGCCGCATTGCTGGCTGGCCGGGCGGCCTTGCATTTGGGAGCGGGACGCGTGTATCTGGGTTTGTTGGCAGACAATGCACCTGCAGTCGATTTTTCACAACCGGAATTAATGCTGCGCGCGCCATCCGAGATATTCACGTTAACCCCCTTAAATTGCCTGGTGGTAGGCCCAGGCTTGGGGCAATCCGCAATCGCATTGTCGTGGCTGGAAACCGCGCTGATTAGCGAATACGCCTTAGTGCTGGATGCCGACGCGCTCAATTTGATCGCGCAACATCCGCCTCTGGTCAATAAACTGAGTCAACGCAAGGCTCCGGCCATTTTGACACCCCATCCCGCCGAAGCCGCGCGCCTGTTGAAAACCGATACCACCGCAGTGCAACACGACCGTATGAGTGCCGCGCTGCAACTTGCACAGCAATTTAACAGCTATGTAGTATTAAAAGGCGCCGGCAGTATTTGCTGCTTTCCCAACGGTAAACGCTACCTCAACACCAGCGGCAACCCCGCACTCAGCACCGCCGGTAGCGGCGATGTACTAGCCGGCATCATCGCTGCACTCATCGCACAAGGCCTGAATCCCGATCAAGCATTATTACTGGGGGTTTATCTGCACGGTGCAGCGGCGGATCGCTGGGTGCAACAGTATCGTGGGATGCTGGGAATGGCAGCTTCGGAAGTGATTGCTGAGGCGCGAAGACTGTTGAATGAGTGGATTTATAAACAAAATTAATGTCATAGCAAAAATATATTGTTTATGGATTATTTTTTCGTTAGGCATTTCACTATTTAAGGAAGCCTTTAACTATTGATCCGGCCTGATTTATCCGTGAATCAGGCTGCATACCTGACGCGTG
>CADEDJ010000038.1 GCA_902826055.1 uncultured Nitrosomonas sp.
TAGCTTTTGTTTTAGGTTTTCTGCTATTGAAATCTATTGTTGATCCGTTAGACGAGGCAATTGATATAGCCCATAAGGTAGCTTCTGGTGATCTCACATCGAATATTATCGTTACATCAACCAAATCATCTACGGGCCGCTTACTTCAAGCGTTAAAAGAAATGAACGACAGTTTGATAGATTTGGTCGGTAAAGTACGTTCAAGTACCGATCAAATTACCACCGCTTCAGGTGAAATCGCTTCTGGAAATTCTGACTTAAGCCAAAGGACAGAAGAACAGGCATCCAGTTTGGAAGAAACTGCTTCATCCATGGAAGAACTGACTTCCACCGTGAAACAGAATGCTGATAATGCTCGTCAGGCGAATCAATTGGCTGCGGGTGCATCGGAAGTTGCCGTAAAAGGGGGGGCTGTAGTGAGTCAAGTGGTGGGCACCATGAAATCAATTAATGAAAGCTCGCATAAGATTGTCGATATTATCAGTGTCATTGATGGTATTGCATTTCAAACCAACATTTTGGCATTGAATGCAGCAGTAGAAGCAGCGCGTGCTGGCGAACAAGGCCGTGGATTTGCAGTAGTCGCGACAGAGGTTCGTACTTTGGCGCAACGTTCAGCCGCAGCAGCTAAAGAAATCAAAGAATTGATCAATGATTCTGTTGCTAAAGTTGATGAAGGCACACGATTGGTGGATGAAGCCGGTGAAACCATGGATGAGATCGTCAGCTCTGTTAAGCGTGTTACTGACATTATGAGTGAAATCTCTGCAGCTTCACAGGAACAAAGCTCGGGTATTGAACAAGTTAACCAAGCAGTGACGCAGATGGATGAAGTGACGCAACAAAATGCTGCACTGGTAGAAGAAGCAGCGGCAGCAGCAGAGTCCATGCAGGAACAAGCACATGCTTTAACGCAAGCGGTTGGTATTTTTAGATTATCAGGTGGTCATTCGACATCAACACCTGTTAAAAGAACTAATCGCCCGGTAATTACTAAACTGCCAAACCGTGGTCCTACAACAAGAAAAGTTGCAGTAAAAACTGATAGCGATTCGGCACCTGTCTCCGTCCAACCACGTAAAGTTGTTGCTGGTGGGGGCGACGAGTGGGAAGAGTTTTAATTAATTACTTAGAATCAGGAAAACAGTAATCGGAAATCAGTAATAAATTTGCTCGTTAATAAATACTCCTCTGCATATTCTGAGGAGTATTTTTTTCGTTAACCACTCAGTAACTTTGTTTAAGTAGTATTGAAATTAATATTTTTGTGGTGCGAAGTGCTAGTTGAAATACCTAGTGAGCAAAGAAATACGGAAGGATGTCGATTAATGATGCAGCAATCCAATAAGCTACGAATTCTAATTGTGGATGATTCCATCTCCATTCGATACGTTTTACGTGCATTTTTGGATAATGCCGGATTTCATGTTGTAGGGGAACTTGGCAGCGGAAGAGAGTTGGTGTCAGCCATTGTTAAGTTAAGCCCGCATATTATTTGTCTTGATTACAATCTACCGGACAAAGACGGTCTTTCCTTACTGAGGGAAGTTCATATCGAATACCCGCACATTGCTGTAGTCATGATTACCGGTGCTAGTGATGCCGGGCTAGAATCTGTTGCTGCCGAAGCCGGAACGGCTGGCTTCATTCACAAACCATTTTCTCAGGATCAAATTGCGTCTGTATTTCAGAGAGTTGCGTATGCACAACAGTTATTGATGGTCGCCGCGCGCAAACACAACCCTTTTGAAAATAAACCCTACCGTGCCAGCGCTGTGATTGCTGACGATAGTCAGACTTTGCGGCGATTATTGACTGCAATTCTTACGCATATGGGTATTCAAGTCATTGGTGAAGCATGTGATGGCAAACAAGCTACCGAATTGGTGTTAGAGAAAAAACCCGACATCGTGTGTCTTGATCTTGAAATGCCAGTGATGAGTGGTTTGGAAGCTCTCAAAATTATCCACAGCCAGCATCCTATGACAAAAGCGATTATGGTTACTGCTATTGCCAGCCGTGAAACATTTGATCGTGTAACTAGCTTAGGAATTAGGGGATATATTATTAAGCCGTATCACCCAGACAAGGTAACTCAAACTATCTCGGACATCCTTACAAATTGATTGACTGATAGCAGCAATTTGATCGATAAAAAAGTTTTAGTAATTCCCATTCTTGGATTTTTCTCTTTTTTGCTTCTTGCGTAGCACTTATAGAAATACGCGCTACCGCGCCAACCCTACAACCCTACAACCCTACAACCCTAGTAATTCCCACTGTAGATATCGAATTTTTAATAAAGCGTAGGTTTTGTCTTACAATGCCACCACTTGCATTCTGAGACAAAAATAGGCGCTAACTGACGGAATATATTTTTTTATATTCCGTAATGGTCTTTTTGGAATTTGGAAATTATCTGGAAATAATCAAAACATCAATTTCTTTCTTGCAAAGAATGCCATTTCTATATTCTCTGCGTGAATTAAGTTGATGTTTCGGTTTTTATCAATAGTCCAATCAACTAATAATCGACACAAATGAAGGTTTTTGGTTGATTCAGGAAATATAGAAAATAAATGTAAGGAATGTTAACGATGCTAAAGGAACAACCGGTAAATATAGTTGTTGAGCCATCTGGTACGGTCATCAGTCCAATTACAAATGAATTTCTGACCTTTCGTTTAGGGGAGGAAGAATACGGGATAGAGATATTGAAAGTACAAGAAATTCGCGGCTATGACGCTATCACCCAAATTGCCAATGCTCCTGATTTTATTAAAGGCGTAGTTAATCTGCGTGGAATTATCGTGCCGATTCTTGATATGCGGATCAAATTCAGACTGGGCAGTGCAAACTACGATCAATTTACAGTGGTAATCATATTAAATGTTGCTGGTCGAGTGATGGGGATCGTGGTGGATGGTGTTTCGGATGTAATCAGCCTTGGTTCGGAGCATGTTAAACCTGCGCCAGCGCTTGGATCGGTTATTGAGACCGAATTTATTATGGGTTTAGGTACAGTCGATGAGCGAATGTTAATACTGATAGATATCGAAAAGATGATGAGAAGCAGTGACATGGGTTTGATTGAACAAGGTATTAACTAATGGCGGGAATGGGTATTTATTGATCAAGAAATATAAAGGAGATTCACATGCTTAATAACATGACAATAAAATCACGATTGGTGTTTGTGATCAGTTTACTTTCGGTACTGCTGATTGGTGTCGGAGCCCTGGGTATTTATGGATTGAATCAAACCAATGATTCATTTAAGGGAGTTTATGAAGATCGCGCTGTTCCGTTAGGTGATCTCGCTTTAATTCTGGATCGTGTGCAGCGTGTGCGTCTGAATACGACAATGTCTGCTTATGGGAGGAATCCTGACATAGTAAAAGAGAGGCATGCATTGAATATACAGAGGGATGGCGAGATTGAAAGTACGTGGCAAAAGTATATGGCAACAAATTTGACGCCTGAAGAGGTAATACTGGCTGACAATTTCAGCCAGCAATGGAAGGTATATCAAGATTCCCGTAATAGGACGATGGCTTTTGCCACGGCTGGTGATTATGAGGCTGCAATTGCAAATTTGACTGGTGATGCCGCAGCCAAATTCGATACAGCACATGCTGCCATATTCAAATTGCTGGAATTGCAACGCGATGAGTCAGCTAAAGAGTATTTAGAGGCTCAGAATAATTACCAAAGTATTTTTATGATTTCCGCCACGGTAATCGGCATGGGAATAATCTTCGCAGCTATCATCGGCTTCTTATTGATTCGGGCAATTCTTGGCCCATTGAATGAGGCTGTGGCGGTGGCTAACGCAGTGGCATCCGGTGACTTAACCAGCCGCATTGAAACCAATTCGACCAATGAGACTGGCCGTTTATTGCAGGCGCTAAAAATCATGAATGATAATCTGATTGATCTGGTGAGTAAGGTACGTACGGGCACGGATCAAATTGTCACTGCTTCTGGAGAAATTGCTTCCGGTAATTCAGATCTGAGTCAGCGGACAGAAGAACAAGCCTCAAGCTTGGAGGAAACCGCTGCTTCAATGGAAGAGCTTACTTCTACCGTAAAACAGAATGCTGATAATGCGCGTCAAGCGAACCAATTGGCGGCGGGTGCATCGGAAGTCGCAGTAAAGGGTGGCGCGGTGGTTGGTCAAGTAGTGCAAACTATGAACTCGATCAACGAAAGCTCTAAGAAAATTGTGGATATTATTAGCGTTATTGACGGTATTGCATTTCAGACTAACATCTTGGCATTAAATGCTGCAGTGGAAGCAGCACGAGCTGGAGAACAAGGCCGTGGATTTGCTGTGGTTGCGACTGAAGTGCGTACTTTGGCACAACGCTCTGCTGCCGCAGCCAAAGAAATTAAAGAATTGATCAGCGACTCGGTAGTTAAGGTGGAAGATGGTACTCGCTTAGTAGACGAAGCGGGTACAACGATGGATGAAATTGTCAATGCTGTTAAACGTGTTACCGATATCATGAGCGAGATTTCCGCGGCATCAAACGAACAAAGCTCCGGTATCGAGCAAGTAAATCAGGCTGTAACGCAAATGGATGAAGTAACACAACAAAATGCCGCATTGGTGGAGGAAGCAGCAGCGGCGGCTGAATCCATGAATGATCAAGCACAAGCTTTGACTCAAGCAATTAGTGCCTTTAAGTTATCTGGTGGTAGTGGTCATTCCTTAGCAACGCCAATCAAGAGAAATAATCGTTCAACAGTGGCTAAATTGCCCAATCGCGGTTCTGTAACGAAAAAAAGCATAGCAGCAAAAACTGATACAGACTCCGCGCCTGCCGCATTACAACCACGAAAAGTAGCAACCGGCGGCGGTGGCGACTGGGAAGAATTTTAATTTTATTGACGATACCAGAACACCATCTGCCTGTCGGATGGTGTTTTCAATGTGTTCCTGAAGAAAATGATAAACGAGTCGAGTGGCTTACTCTTTGTTTTTATGAGATAGGTGTTGATGTGCAAAAAAAGTCGCGTTTAGTATTCGGCATTGTTTTCCTGTTTTTGCTATTGGCCTGTCTGGGTAGTATAGGCAGCTTGGGCATGTATGGCTTGGATCAAACGAATAATTCTTTCAAAGAAGTTTATGAAGATCGTGCTGTTCCATTAGTAGATTTGGGCTTAATTCTAGATCGCATGCAACAGGAGCGTCTTGCTGCGGTGACGTCGGTGTATGGAAGAAATGCTGAGATCGTTAACGCACAAATAAAATTAATTCAGCAGTTAGATAATGAGATTGTCAATATATGGCAGAAATATATGGCTACGAAATTGACTATCGAAGAGGTGAAATTGGTAGAGGATTTTAAACAACAATGGAAACTTTTTTTAGATTCTCATAACCGCACCATGATTTTAGCGCAAGCAGGAAATTATGATGCTGCAATTGCAAGCATGAATAGTGATACCAAATTTAGATTTGAACAACTATATAAGACAATACTAAAGCTACTGGACTTACAGCATACAATAATTGCTGCCGAATATTCGATAGCGGAAGAAAGGTATCAAGATATTTTTGGAATTACATTATCTCTGATAATAGCGGGTGTTTTATTAACACTTGTTGTTGGTTTCTTTTTATTGCGTGGTAATGCGACATGTGTGAATGAAACAATTGCTGTTATCGCTACCGAAGCAACTGCAACTCCAAATAACTACGAACCACGTTCAATGGATAAGGATAATCACCTTTTGCAATTGCTAAAAGCATTGAATAACGGGTTGATCGATTTGATACATACAGTAACTATGAATACTTATGGAGTTACAAAAAATTCTTCGGCAAAAGCTATCAGTTTAACGGCACAAGAGAAAATTCAGGATGCTAGTGACGAGATTTCAATAAAAATTGTAAATAGTATCGATGTAATCAAAAGCGTTGTATTGCGAATTACTACCTTAGCTTTAAAAACAATTCCAGAAAGTACCCAAACAGGTAAGCAAGAGCACGATCTGGGGATATCTAAAATAGAGCTGCTGTCGTTGAGACAAGATTATGATGCAATGACTGGTATGCTCAAAGAATTAATCGGTAACTTCGATAATAATGTTAAAAATAACAAATATGACGTCAATGAAGAAAATAGATTGAGGAATATGCTTGCGGAAGCGATGCATTTATCGGATATTTTGGGCGATATTTTTCCCATTTTTCAAGAACTAGAATCCGATAAGGCACGAACAAATCAGTTAATGCTGCAAGTGGATCAAAATGCACAACCAAGGATAACCTTAGCGAAAAAAACAATTGCCACTAAATCTGTGCAAAATCAAATAAAAGATACTGAAAAAGATAGTGTAATCCTAACGGTTGCTAATGATCGTTGGCAGAAATTTATCAATAAAAGCAATTAAGTCTCGAATTCAAGAATCGATTGTGTAATTTATTCTTCCGTGTGGTAATTTCATCCCTCTATTGACCAATGGCAGCAATCACCGCTGCTCTTGCGTATCGTTCCTTTAGTTGCCTGTAAAGGCCAAAGCATTCAAAAAATTCAAGTGAAGTAAGTATAAGCCGATAACATGTGCATGATTAATTGCAGATATTCTTTTAATTGTTATGGAAATGAATTAGTTTTCATGAATAAGTGCTGCGGCGGTATACCAATAAATTTTGAAGGCTATTAAAACAACCTACTTTGGGTATGGCAACATTAATTTCAACATTAAAAAATGGTAAATCAGATTTCTTCGCTGAGTTGACAAAGCGAATGGAGGAAAAGGGTGATTTCCCTGCGTGGTCAAAATCCATTCAGCAGATTGAAGAACTCATATGCAATGAAGATAAAAATATTACCCATATTGCTAATGTCATTTTAAGCGACTTTACGTTAACGCAAAAAATTATTCGTCTCGCCAATTCAGAAATGTATTCTAAACTGAGTAATGGCATTACAACCATTTCTCATGCCATAGCAGTGCTTGGTTTACACGCGATTTCCAATATTATTCTTAATATTCGATTCGTTGATACATTATCAACTTCTACGTTGCACTCGGAGGTGGTGCGTACAGAGCTGGAGAAAGTAATATTGACGGGTGATATCACCCGAAATATTGTGGCTAAATTGACAATTAATAACGCTGAAGAAGTTGTCGTTTGTGCATTAATGCACCATATTGGGCGTCTGATGCTGGCATTTTATTTTCCTGATGAATGGTTAAAAATTCAGCAGATTGCTAATGGTGAATATAACCAAGAAAATGAAGCATCTTTGGAGATTATAGGTCTGACAATTGATGAGATTTCCCAGGAGATGGCCAGAAATTGGCGTTTGCCCGGTAAAATAATCAATAGCATGTCAAGCTTAGTAACGCTCGATAGTACCAGTGTTCCTGGTTCTGCTGATTGGCTTAAGATAATGGCCAATTTTTCTGGGAAGATTGCATCGATGCTTATTAATAATGCTAGCGGAAATGAGCTACATGCATTTGTATCACGTTATAGCCGAGCATTATTGATCCCTCAGAAAGAAATATTACAATCAATTGAGCAGGTTAAGAATAAGGCAACTCATGTTGTTGTTTCATCGGGAAGCGGGAAAATTTCTGACAAATCCGATAAACCTCGTAACCGATTAACTGCAGGCCTTATTGAACTTAGCTTTGCCGTTGCGCAAAAAATAGACTTTAATAGCGCGTTAAGTATTGCGCTTGAAACGATATACGTCAGTATGAAGTTTAATCGTGTAGTCATCTTTTTTCGCGATGATAGAAGTTATATGGCACACTCATATTTTGGCAATTTGACACAGGAAATATTGCCGCAGCTCATTTTTCCAGAAACTTACGCAGCCGATGTGTTTCATTTATCATTGATAAATAGGTCAGATGTATTTATTCAGAGTGTGGCTTCAGCCCGAAAATCATCCATTCCTGATTGGTATAGAGCGGCTCTACCTGATGTAGGTGCTTTTATTCTGCTGCCATTACCTTATGAAGATAATTGTATCGGCATCATATATGCCGATTGGCAAGTGGATGACATCCAAGCAATTAATCCCGATGAGTTTTTATCATTAGGGATGTTACGTGATCAATTAATGAAATCCCTAATCAAATAAAATACTCTGTGCGTTTTTTAGCGCATACGACAAATAGTTGCCTTGCAAAACATCTGAAACCTACATGAACTGGAGGATTCAGATAAATTACAGGTGATGTGAGTCCATGTTTTGTACGACAGGCCATACAATCTGTATTAGCTGTTCGTGGCAATATACCACTTGAGTGTAAACTTATTCCCCAAACGCGTTTTTAATCCATTCGATTACCTGTCCATTGCGTCCGGATAGTAGTAAAGCATCAAACCTGCACGCTGGTTCAGTATTCAGCCCAGACAGATAGTGTCGGGCGGTGCGCAGTAATTTTGTTTGTTTGGATGGCGTGATGCTGGCGGCGGCACCGCCGAATGTTTCATTTGTACGCATGCGCACTTCGACAAACACTAAAGTAGCACCATCTTTCATGATTAAATCGATTTCTCCAAAACGACAGCGATAATTTTGCGCGATCAGAAGCAGTTGCTGGCGTTGCAGATAAGCTATGGCGGCGTATTCGGCCTCACTGCCCTTCATGAGGCGCAACATCTGCTGGCAGTTTGATAAGCTGTGCTTTACCGTGTTGAAATTGTGCAGCAATCGGTTCACGAATAAACTGATTAGGAGGTACATAACGAACGGAACCGGTTACGCCATCAAACGCAATTTCATCGACGGGTTGTAACTGTAATAAATGAGTCATCAAGCGAAAAGCATCGATTCCCAAAGCATAGAGACGTTGCATATCGGCGCTTCTATCCTTGTCGGTGTGATGATAGGCCATAACGGCGGGATGATCGGGTTGCAATAACCAAGGCATATCTACAAAGTAAATTCCATCAAGGTCATTATTTTGCAGAAAATTGTCATTGCCGCTGAAAATTTGTGAAGTGGCATATACAGGAACTTCGGGATCCAGGTATGCGCGTAATTGGCGTGATTTGGCAGCATCCAGTGCAAGGAAGATGAGATGATGTGTACCTGCTGTTAAGCTACGGAATTGCTGGAGTTTAGCCGGATTTTCGTCATAGCGGAATGATTCGGCAGTCCGCCCCTGTTCACTTTGCCAGCGTTCTGCAAAAGCTGTTTGTAAGCGTCTGGATAAAGAACTATCATCACTAATAATGATGGCATGGCTTTTATTGCTGGTAAGGGCCAATTTTGCGAGCTGACCGGCTTCCGCTTCCATTTGCAGGCCAAATAAATAAAGCTTGGATGGCAGTACCGTGGAATTATCCACAATATTGAGCGCTAAAGTAGGTACTTCCAAAATTTTGCTGGATGCCATGGCTGAAACGCCATCTCGAGTGAGGGGGCCGACCACAAATACTGCTCCGGTAGCAATGGCTTCTTGATAGGTAGAAAAAATATCCAGCGGGTCATCTGTTGTAGCATACACTCGGATGACTAGCGATAATGGTTGTTCGCGCATGGTAGCAGCAGTAAAGCCTTCTTTAACAATTTGGGCGGCTGCGCCAAACGAATGCGATTCTAACGGTAGAAGCAGTGCAATATGACGTTCAAGCGGGGGATCGGATATATTGATTAATTGCAAGTGATCTTCTGCGGGTGTGGCAAATGCTACTGCACTGCTCGATAGGAAAATTACTCCTAGAACAATTGTAATGAAACGTTGCATGACGAGGAATATGCTGGAAAAAAGTACATTATATGTGGTTGCTACACCAATAGGAAATTTAAACGATATAAGTTTGCGTGCCTTAAACATACTGGCAAAAGTCAACCTGGTGGCGGCTGAACATATACAAAATTCCAAACACTTATTAGCGAAGCATGCCATCACTGCAAAAATGATCAGCTTGCATCAGCATAATGAATTGGTGGTTACGGATAAAATAATAGCACTATTGGCTGCGGGTGAAAGTGTTGCCTTGGTGACGGATGCCGGTACACCAGGTATTTCCGATCCCGGTGCAGTTGTGGTTAAACGTGTACGGCAGCAAGGCTACGCCGTTATTCCGATTCCAGGTGCAAATGCGGCAATTTGTGCGCTTTCCGCTGCTGGAATCGTTGATCCGCACTTTTTATTTTATGGTTTTTTGCCAGCTAAATCTGGAATGAGAAAACGCGAATTGGCAGGCCTAAAATCGCACCCCTATACACTGATTTTTTATGAAGCGCCTCATCGTATTTTGGATTGTGTAACCGACATGATCGATATTTTTGGTCCGCAGCGCCAACTTGTTATTGCCCGAGAATTGACCAAGTTGTTTGAGACCATTCATACCGCGACATTGCAGGAAATACGGGTTTGGTTACAGGCGGATACTAAACGACAAAAGGGGGAGTTTGTTTTATTGCTGACGGGTGCGGAAATTCCAGATAAATCCCAACTCACTGAGTATGCCAAGCATACACTAAGCTGTTTGCTGGAGGAATTGCCCCTAAAGCAAGCAGTTAAACTAACTGCTGAGATCACGAATGAAAATAAAAATAGCCTCTATCACTTGGCGTTAGAATTGAAAACAATACAGAATCGGCAATAGAAAGCATGCTTGCGTTATAATGGTGAATCCGAAATCAATTCACGTCTACCTTGGTCAACAGTATTACGATTATTCGTCCTGATGACTGGCACTTGCATGTGCGAGATGGCGAACAATTACGCGCCGTATTGCCTTACACAGCGAAACAGTTTGGGCGCGCCATTATAATGCCTAATCTTAAACCACCCATTGTCACCACCGATATGGTGCTGGCCTATCACGCTCGTGTACTCGCAGTTTTACCAGCATCGTTAAAATCCGCTTTTGTGCCTTTAATGACACTTTATCTAACGGATAATACGCAACCGGAAGAAATTATTCGCGCTAAAACAAGCGGTATTGTACAAGGTGTGAAACTGTATCCTGCCGGTGCAACGACAAATTCAGATGCCGGTGTAACCGATATTGCCAAGTGTTATGCCACTCTGGAGGCTATGGAAGCTCATGACTTGCCATTATTGGTACATGGTGAAGTGACGGATTCTACCGTCGATGTATTTGACAAAGAGAAGGTTTTTATTGATCGAGTGCTGGCTCCACTTGTGCAGCGCTTCCCCCATTTACGTATCGTATTTGAACATGTCACGACGCGTGATGCCGTTGCGTTTGTCAAAGAAGCATCTCATTCTATTGCTGCTACCATAACGGCACATCATTTGTTGTTGAATCGTAATGCTCTTTTTCAAGGAGGGATTTGTCCCCATTATTTCTGCTTGCCGATATTGAAACGTGAAGTTCATCAAAAAGTGCTTGTGGAAGCCGCTATCAGCGGTAATCCTAAATTTTTTCTAGGCACCGATAGTGCACCACATTCCCAGGCAAATAAAGAAAATGCATGTGGCTGTGCAGGGATTTTTACAGCTCACGCAGCTATTGAGTTATATGCGACTGCATTTGAACAGGCAGGCGCATTAGAGAAATTAGAAGCTTTTGCCAGCTTTTATGGTGCGGATTTTTATCAATTACCGCGTAATAACAGCTATATCACGCTCAATCGAGAGAAATGGACTGTTCCGGAATACTACGAATTTGCCGGGGAAAGATTAATACCGCTCTATGCACACACTGATCTGAACTGGAAGCTGGTAGATGCTCCAGCCAAAATACATTAAAGCAAGGAGATCTATTGTTGGCATTAATTTCCTGCCCTTATAGCTATAAGCATTGCTCGCTATTTTGTCCTTAGTAGAAGGATGGTAGTGATAATCCCATCCAAATCATGACCAGCACAATCATAACAAAGCCGATTCCGATGGTTCCTATCAACATACCAATCAAAATTGTGAGACCATCTTTATTGAGAAGCCCCAAAGACATGATCAATATTCCACAGCCTGGCAGAAAATTCGTCAAGGGTAATGGAAGCGCGATCGACATCGCAAAAACAAAGGAAAAAAAACCGATCACCCTTTCCCATGTATGCACACTGATATACGTCATGCGCGGTTGCATACGATTTTCAATTCGTTTAAGCCAAGGATTGGCTTTTGCGATTATTTTTTCAAGAGTAGGTCGTTTGATACGTTTTTTTTCGATCCAACTGGGTAGCCAAGGTTCGCGCATACCAAGGATCATTTGGATCGAGAAAATAAACAGTGGAATGGAAAATATTGTTGTGTAGCCGGGCGGAACAGGTACCGGAAGACAAATGGGTGTTGCAGCAATGGCCATCAAGATGCCAAATCCGCGTTCATGGAGGGCGTGCTTGATTTCGCCAACTGTCATGTGTTCCTTTTTGTTTTCTACAACGACAATTGCCAGAAAATCAGAGGTAGGACGCTCTGGGTGTGTCACGCGTGTTTTTTCCTTTTCCATTATTGTCATATTAGTTACCCAATAAATTTAAGTATGTGAACAATGACACTGATAAATCACGCTATTCATAGCGAAGTGCATCGACGGGTTTCAGTGAAGCGGCTTTTCTGGCAGGATAGAAGCCGAAAAAAATTCCAACCGCTGAAGCAAAAAGAAAAGCCAGTGCAACCATTCCCAGAGTGATAACAATGAGCATATCTGCGAATTGGCTAACCAACCACGCGCCTCCGATGCCCAGTAACAAACCAATCAACCCACCCATGATACAGATCATCATTGCCTCTAATAGAAATTGTGTAAGAATTGCCCGCTGATTGGCGCCAATGGCCATACGGATACCAATTTCCCGAGTGCGTTCTGTGACGGACACCAGCATAATATTCATAATGCCAATGCCACCCACCAATAAAGATACTGACGCAATGGCACCCAATACAATTGACATCACCTTGGCAGCATCCGTTGCAACATCGGCAACGGCTGTTAAGTTGCGAACAGTGAAATCGTTTTCTTTTCCCTTGGCAATGCGGTGGCGTTGGCGCAATAACTGGATGATTTCTATTTCTGCAATATCCATTTCTGTTGCAGATGTTCCTTGCACGAGCATGTAGCGAATCGAACCAGGAAACTGATTGCCGGTAATTTGCCTTTCACTGGTTGTGATTGGAATTACAACCGTATCATCCTGATCACGTCCAGTCAGGCTCTGTCCTTTGGCCATCAGAACACCGACAACCAGGAAAGGACGATTGGTAATGCGTATGGTTTTTCCAATCGGATCTTCATCACCCAATAAATTCTTTGCTGTTACTGAACCCAGCACAACCACACGTGCTGCTGAACGTACATCAGATTCAGTAAATGTGGTACCTGCTTCCATTTTCCAATTACTCACATCGAAATAATTGGCAGTAGTTCCAGTAACGATGGTGCTCCAATTCTTTGCAGCATAGCTGAGCTGTGCCGTGCCCGTTACAACAGGTGCGGTTGTCTTGATTGACGGTAACTCGGCGATGGTATACGCGTCATTGATCGTTAATGTTCTGACACTGCCGCTGCCAAAGCTAAATCCACCGGATGATGTGGCGCCTGGGACTACGATGAATAGATTGCTACCCATCGCTGCAATCGTTTCATTGATTTTAGTGCGCGCACCTTGACCAATCGATAACATTAAAACAACGGCAGCAACGCCAATGATCATGCCGAGCATTGTGAGTCCTGTACGCAGGCGGTTTTGACGCAAAGCACGTAATGCTTCACCAAAAATTGCTAGCAGATTCATCGCATCAACCGAAATTGTTCACATAACACAATATAATTCTGAATGCCGGTTTGACCAACTAAAATCTATAACTTCGGATAAGGTCGTTTAATTCGTGTTGTTTTTGTCAACAATAATGCGACCGTCCTTTAAACGGATAAGTCGTCCGGCATAAGCTGCAATATCATCTTCATGTGTCACCAGAACGATAGTGATGCCTTGTTCGCGATTCAGTTGCTGGAATAACAGCATAATTTCATTACTGGTTTGTGAATCCAGATTACCGGTAGGTTCATCAGCCAATATCAACGGAGGTTGATTAATTAATGCGCGGCTGATTGCGACACGTTGCTGCTGGCCACCCGATAGCTGATTAGGTTGATGCATCGCAAAATTCTCAAGCCCGGTGCGGCGGAGAAGCTCTAATGCTCGTTTGCGGCTTTGGGCTCGGCTTATTCCAGCATAGAGCAGCGGTGTTGCCACATTATCCAGCGCGGTCATACGCTTGAGCAAGTTAAACCCCTGAAATACAAAACCAATGTGTTGATTACGGATTTTTGCCAATGCATTACTGGAAAGTGTAGCTACATTTTTACCGGCTAACCAATAAGACCCATTGGTTGGGATATCAAGGCAGCCCAGGATATTCATCAAGGTTGATTTGCCTGAACCCGAATGCCCCATGATGGCAACAAATTCACCTTGATTAATGGTTAAATTGATGTTGAATAAAACTTGAGTGGTAATCGTTTTACCATTAGCGTCTTGCAAGCTGTAGCTTTTGTTGAGATTGATTACTTGTATCAGTGGATTGTTGGAATGATTAATCTCTGGCGAAAACATCAGAATACTCGTAGCTTAAACTTGCTTTCAGATTCTTTTTTATCGGCAGTTTCACTGAGAATGATCTTGTCGCCGGCTTTGATTTCTCCGCTAAGGATTTCGCTAAAATTGCCATCGCTGATACCAGTTGTAACATTGACCGGTAAAGGTTGATCTGCGGATAAAAGATACAGTGTTGATTGGTCAGTGACTTTAGCAGCTTTGCTGCTTTCACTGGTGTCAATGTTTTTGGGCTGGAAGCGTAATGCTGCATTGGGTACACGCAAGACATCGGTTTTTTGCGCGACAACAAAATGAATATTTGCCGTCATGCCAGGCAACAATGTGCCGTCAGCATTATCGACCATGGCGACGACGTTGTACGTGACAACATTTTCCTGGATAGTCGGATTAAGGCGTACTTGTTTGACTAAACCGGTGAATTTACGGTGCTGAAAAGCATCGACTGTAAAATTAATTGGTTGGTGAATATGCAAGTAGCCGATGTCTGCTTCCGCAACACTGATATTAATTTGCATTTGCCGCAAATCTTTGGCGATTTGAAACAGTGTTGGCGTTTGAAAGTTGGCGGCCACCGTTTGGCCAATATCGACATCACGGGCAATGACTACGCCGGAAATAGGAGAACGGATCACGCTGTAATTGAGGTTGGCCTGGTCGCGCTCGACTTGAGCTTTGCTGATGGCCAGTTGTGCGCGCGCTGCTTCTGTTTCTTGTTCAACGATTTCTAAGGCTTCCGGTGAAATGAATGCTTTTTCTTTGAGTAGCCGGTGGCGCTTTAATTTATTTTCAGCGATTTTTAAGGTTACTTGTGCATTGAGAAGATTGGCTTTGGATTGTTGTAGCTGTGCACGTAATAAGGCTGGGTCGAGCTCAGCCAATATTTGCCCGACTTCTACCTGATCATTGTAATCTGCATGCAATTTTGCAACGGTGCCCGAGATTTGCGTGCCCACATTGACAAGTACCACAGGAGTAAGTGTGCCATTGGCAGAAATGGTTTGGATAATGTCGCCGCGTTCAACGCTGCGCGTTTTATACTGACTTGCTTTTGATTCGTTCTTTTCGCTGCCATACCAGTAAGCAGCAATGGCAAGTATCACCAGTAAAAGGCTGAGGGCTGATTTGGTGCTAACAGTAAACTTTTGAGACACTTAATTGAATCCGGTTTCAGATAATGGGTGAACTTATTCGCGTTAAAAAAAGCGAAGTCAATGCATGAGTGAGTTTTTCAGAAAGAACAGTCATGCAATTATTTCTCTTCTTTATCCTCTTCTTCTTTGAGTGCCTTAACTTGTTTCAGGCGCGCTTCAACACTGGATAGTTGATAAAAATTGCCATTACTATGCAGAAGTGCTGTTTGTAACTGATCAATGGCGCCGGAGTAATGGTTTTTCAGCATATAAGTTTCAGCGAGTGCGCGATGCTGGAGCATTTTATCACCTAATAGTGCATAGCATTGGGCTTGTAAGTTGAACAATTGGACATCGTTGTGAATGAGCTGTAACTGCTTGTTAATAAATTCTAGTGCTGCATCGGTTTGCTTGTTTTGAATGAGCGCTTGCGCATAGCCGTGGATTAATGCTCGGTGTTGTGGATAAATTTTCAATGCATTTTTGTAGGTAGTAAATGCTTCAGTCATTTGCTGATTAGCCAGCTTTACGCTGGCTGACAGGGTTTCAATCATGGCACCGGCAATAACATTCTTATATTCAACGCGTATGGTATTGCCTAATGTATGGTCAGTCAGAATGGCTGAAGTTGGATCCTTATGGATCAATTGATACAAATGTGCCAATTCATTTTTTGCCAGCTTGGCTTTTTTGGCTCGTAATAACGCATGGATATAGCCATAGCGTTCAACGACCTCATTGGCGTAACGTTTTTCATCTAAGCGGATTTTGAATTGTGTGACGGCATCTTGCGGTTTTCCCTGCATGGCACGTAACTTGGCGCGAACCAGTAAAAAATCAATGCTGTCAAGGACTTGGCGATAAGGCATTTCGCGCGTGCGATTCTGAATATCGGCGATACGTTCATAGGTAATGGGGTGTGTGCGCAGATAAGAGGGCGCGCCGGTTTCGTGGAATCTTCCGGCGCGTTGCAGCCGTTCAAAAAAAGCGGGCATACCTTGTGGGTCGAATCCTGCATCCAGCAAAATATTCAAACCAATGCGATCTGCTTCTTTTTCGTGCTTACGGGTGAAATCCAGCTTGGATTGAATGATGCTGGCTTGGGAAGCCACAAGTATTGCTGAGCTTGCCTGAGCGTTAGAACGTGCCGCTACGATAGCGACTGCTAAAGCAGCTATTGATTTTACCCAATCATATTTCTGTGTGGCGATCATGCGCGCCAAATGCTTTTGTGTCACATGGGCGATTTCATGCGACATGACAGCAGCCAATTCGGATTCACTTTGTGCAGCGATGATGAGGCCGCTATTGAATCCCATAAATCCACCCGGTAAAGCGAATGCATTAATGGATGGATCTTGTATTGCGAAAAATTCAAAGGATTGCCCCGCGCTGGTTTCTTCGGAATTGGCGATTAACCTATGACCAAGGTTACTGAGGTAGCCGGCAATTTCTGAATCATCCAGATAGCTCGGATCGGCACGTATCTGGCGCATGATTCTTAAGCCTAGCTGGCGTTCCTGATGCGGTGTGATGGTAACCTGTGAAACATCACCCAAATCCGGGAGTTCATGGGCGTGAGTATTTACTGGGAGAAGAATCGATAACGCAATTATCAAGAACATTAACTTCATGGCAATAGGATATCAATTTATTCGTCTAGTTCCTTCGGAACTATGTATTTAACCGGTCAACCAGGCTTTATAACTGCATGTGATTGGATAAAACCATGCGGTACCAAAATCGCAGTGTGTGATGCGAGTTCCTGGGGGTGCCTGACGGCGTTTATATTCGTTAGTATGAATCAATTGAATGATCCTGTTGACGTCTTCCGCGTTGTAATTTAAGGCAATAATCTCAGCCGGCGAATAGTCCTTTTCTACATAGGCTTCGATAATGGCATCCAAAGTTTCGTAGGGGGGTAAAGTATCCTGGTCCGTTTGATTGGACCGCAGTTCGGCAGAGGGTGCTCGCTGTATGATACGTTCAGGAATGACTGCATTTATTTGGTTGCGGTATTCGCACAACTGATACACCATGGTTTTGCTAATATCTTTCAATACGGCAAAACCACCGGCCATATCGCCATACAATGTGCAATAGCCAACCGCCATTTCGGATTTATTGCCAGTGGTTAATACCATGGAACCTGATTGATTGGAAAGCGCCATCAATAAGGTACCGCGTATACGCGCTTGTATGTTTTCCGGGACGGTATTCGATTCAGCGATACTGGGAGAAATGTCGAGATGAGCCGCAATAGTCGATTGATAATGCTCAAATAATGATTGAATGCTGCATTCATAATGCGTGACACCTAATAATGCGGCCATTTCATTCGCATCTTCTAAGCTTATATCAGCAGTGTATTTTGATGGCATCATGACTGTTTTAACTTTATCGGCCCCCAATGCATCGACCGCAATTGCCAAGGTTAGCGCTGAATCTACACCACCGGAAAGTCCCAGCAGCACGCCAGGAAAATTATTCTTGGTAACGTAATCTTTGACACCCAAGCATAATGCCTGATAAATGCTGGCTACGGGTAATTGTGGTGCGGCTAGCTTGCCCTTGATGGGCTGATTGTTGTGAATATTAATTAGCTCGACAGTTTCAACAAATTCACTGAGCTGCTGCGTAAGTTCGCCTTGCCGATTCATGGCAAAAGAAGCACCATCAAAAACCAACTCGTCCTGTCCGCCAACCAAGTTAGTGTGGATGACGGAAATCCCTGTATGTTTAATGAACTGATGTGTAATTTGATAACGCGAAACTTGCTTGTTGATATGAAAAGCTGAAGCGTTTAGCACTAACAAAATATCCGGATTGCTATGACTGGTTGTATCGGTCAAATGGCCTAGCCAGAAATCTGCACAGATATATATACCGAATTTGATACCCTCCAGTTTAAATAGACATGGCGCTGTACCGGAATCAAAATAATAGGATTCGTTAAAGAAAGGTGATTTGTTAAGGGTTCGTTTGTAATAAGTTTGAATGACTGCACCGTTTTGAATCACTGACGCGGTATTATACAGTTTGCCGTCTTGGAAACTGGGATGGCCTATGATCAGTGTGATGCCATCAATCGCTTTTATCAATTCTGCCAGCGCATTATTGCAGGCTTGGCAAAATGTTTCGCGTAACAATAAATCCGCCGGCGGATAGCCGGATAACGCCAATTCCGGAGTTATTATCAACGTAGCGCCAGCCCGTTTTGCTTGTGTTACCGCATCCAGTATCTTGGCAGCATTTCCTGCAATGTCACCAACGGTACAATTAATCTGGGCAATCGCAATGCGCATAGTATGCCGGAGATTGATGGTTTATTTAAAATGGCAGTTGTGCATCCGCTTTGACTTGTAAAATGTGGCGGCGGAAATCCTCCTGGATACGTTTCAAGGCTGATGTGTTATCCGCTTCAAAGCGTAGCACCACAACCGGAGTGGTGTTTGAAGCCCGTGCCAAACCAAAGCCGTCACTGTATTCAACCCGCAAACCATCAATGGTGATGACTTGTTGTGCATTATCAAAAACCGCATGTTGTTGTAATTGCGCAATCAGTGCGTGATTTTCACCTTCCGCAGTACGAATTTGTAGCTCCGGAGTGTTAAGGCTGTCGGGAAGGTTATTGAGAGTGGCACTGATATCTGCTTGGTGGCTCAATAACTCCAATAAGCGCGCTCCGGCATATAAACCATCATCAAAACCGTACCAGCGTTCCTTGAAAAATAAATGTCCGCTCATTTCACCCGCTAATAACGCCTGTGTTTCAATAAGTTTGGCTTTGATGAAAGAGTGACCGGTTTTCCACATAATGGGTGTTCCGCCATGTTGAATAATCCAAGGCGCCAGATTACGGGTACATTTCACGTCAAAAATGATTTTTCCGCCGGGATTGCGCGACAGTACATCCGCTGCAAACAGCATAAGCTGGCGATCCGCGTTGATAATGTTGCCGTTTTTGGTGACAATGCCGAGGCGATCGCCATCGCCATCAAAAGCAAGCCCGATTTCTGCATCAGAGGTTTTGAGTGCGTTGATGACATCCTGCAAATTGTCGGGTACCGATGGATCGGGATGGTGATTGGGGAAAGTGCCGTCAACGTCGCAGAATAACTCAGTGACCTGACAACCCAGGCTACGGTAGAGTGCTGGGGCAAATGCACCAGCTACGCCATTGCCACAATCCACTATGATTTTGATAGGACGGGTAAGTTTGATATCGCTGGCGATTCGTTCAAGATAAGTATTGGCAATATTATGCTGAGAATAATCACCCGTACCGTATTGCAGATCATCGTTTTCGATGCGTAGACGCAAGGCCTGGATAGTATCTGCTGATAAAGTTTCGCCTCCCAATACAATTTTAAAGCCATTGTATTCCGGTGGATTATGACTGCCGGTTACCATTACACCCGAATACTCACATAATTGATAAGCGGCATAATAAAGCATCGGCGTTGCCACCATACCAACATCTACCACATGAATGCCACTTTTTTGAATGCCGCGTGCAAGTGCTTGAGATAGCTCTGTTCCTGATAGTCTGCCGTCGCGACCGATGGCGATTGCTGTCAGATTTCTCGCGCGTGCCTCGGAACCAATGGCATGTCCGATTTTTTCAACATTATCAGCAGTGACTGTTTTACCAACAATGCCACGGATGTCATAAGCCTTGAAAATTTCATGGGGTATTTTATGCATAATTTGACGGATAAATTAAGGGTAGTTGTTGATAAGATAAACGTTAACTATTAATTGAACGTATGCCGGAATGATTTTTAAAAAACAACCCGATTAATGATGTCCTGCCACAGCGCCACCCTTGAGTGTGTAGCGGGTACCGCAATAGGGGCAAAGTGCTTCTCCTGTTGCTTCTATCGGAAGAAAAACCCGAGGATGTGAGTTCCATAATATCATTGATGGCATGGGGCAATGTAACGGCAGATCATTAGTTGTTACTTCGATTTCACGTGCTTTGTTATTGCTTTGTTGATTCATAAAAATAACTCCAATGTAAACAGTATTAAACCAGTGTCAACCAATCCTCGTGATTTTTTGCTTTACCTTTGACGCAATCAAAAAACAGGGCTTGTAGTTGCGTGGTGATGGGGCCGCGTTTGCCCGGTCCAATAATGCGATTGTCCAGTTCACGAATCGGTGTAACCTCAGCAGCGGTGCCGGTGAAAAATGCTTCATCGGCGCAATAGACTTCATCGCGAGTTATACGTTTTTCGATAACCGGAACACCAATTTCTGCAGCTAATTCGAGTATCGATGCGCGCGTAATACCTTCCAGGCATGATGTCAAATCAGGCGAATAGAGTTTGCCCTGCTTGACGATAAAAATATTCTCCCCCGATCCTTCAGCGACGTAACCGTCAACATCCAGTAACAACGCTTCATCATAGCCGTTCAATGCCACCTCTTGATTCGCTAAAATCGAATTGGCATAGGTAGCAACCGATTTGGCGCGGCACATATTGACATTGACATGATGCCGGGTGAAAGACGACGTTTTGACACGAATACCGTTTTCAAGACTTTCGGGGCCTAAATAGGTACCCCACGGCCAAGCAGCGATGGCGACATGCACCGATAATGTTCTGGCGGAAAGCCCCATAGCTTCAGCGCCATAAAAGGCGATCGGGCGGATATAACCGGAGGTCAGCTTATTTTGTTTGACGACATCGCGCTGCGCTTGCATGATGGTGACCTTGTCGTAAGGTATTTTCATCATGAAAATATGCGCTGAATTAAACAAACGATCGGTATGTTCTTTTAAGCGGAAAATAGCTGCTCCTTGTGCGGTTTCATAAGCCCGCAATCCTTCAAAAACACCCAAGCCATAATGTAAAGTATGGGTTAGCACATGTGTATTGGCATCCCGCCAGGGAACCATTTTCCCGTCATACCAGATTACACCGTCACGGTCAGCCATTGACATTCAGGAACTCCCGATAAATAAAAATTCTAAAAATGTGTATTCTAACTTATTTTTTGGGCAACGTTGAATGACAGAGACGGAAAGAAATTTAATCTAAGAAGGTCGATACGGTTTTATTAATCTTTTCGGCAGCTATTGTCCTAACTCAGGCTTAAAGTTAAAAAAGCTGCCGTATGAATTTCATTTTTCGTTGCAAGAATGCTGGTAGTATGGTGAGCAGCGATTTTCTACTTCGCTGCATGAAGCGAATTATTTCTTATTCTTGAACCCTTAATGATAGATTAAATCGAGGAGATTAATTTTATGGCGCTTAGCGATCAGCAACAAACTTCAATCTTGCAGCTCGTTCAGGCAATGTTCAATGTTGCGCCTGGTGCGGTTTATTTGCAATCTCTCGATAGGCTGATGACAGGTAGCGGTAAATCTTTGGCTGATGTGGCGCAAACTTTGTTCAGCAGTAGCCTTTTTGCTAAAAATTATTCTTCCGATCTTACACCTGAACAGTTCGCTGTGGCTCTTGTGGATGATTTGGCAGGCGATCGTGCTTCCGCCGATAACAAAGCCTGGGCGATCAGTTATATCACCAATAAAATGGCAGGCGGAGCCACGCAAGCTGAAATAATTACTGAATTGACCCAGGCGCTAACAACCATTCCCGCCTCCGACCCCGATTGGGGTGAAGCTGCCGCACACTATAACACCAGTATTGCAACAAGAATAATCGATAACTTGGCAGGTGATTCGGTGGCAGAGACCGACAAGGCTTTTGCGGTGGCTTATATCGTCAATCAAATGGCTGCCGGACAAACTTTTGGGGCAATGGTCGAGTGGGCTATCACTGCGCTGGATGGCATTGATCATGCTGATCCTGTTTGGGGCAATGCAGCAACACTATTTGATAACCGCATTGCGGTCTCGCAATATTATTCAGTCGATAAGGCGGGTACAGCGACAGATCCGGCAATTCTATGGGGTGTTCTGGCAGAAGTTACCACAGATCCTGATTCCGTTATTGCCGCTAAAGCTGCTATTGATAATTTAATTGTTGATTTGTCAAGTTTGAATGGTAATAACGGTTTTCGCCTGGATGAAACTGCGGCTGATGTTTTTTTCGGTAAATCGGTCAGCGATGCCGGGGATGTCAATGGCGATGGATTTGATGACGTGATTGTCGGTACTGTTTCTGGTTCTAGCTATGTGGTGTTTGGTAAAGCCACTGGGTTTAATGCCACGCTTCACATGTCCGGTCTGGATGGTAGCAACGGGTTTCACTTGGATGGAGTGGCACTGGATGATTTGCCGGGCAGGTCGGTTAGTAGCGCGGGGGATATCAATGGCGATGGTTATGATGATCTGATTATTGGTGCGCCTAATTATAGTGGGGATAGCAAAACGGGTTCTCTGAGTCCTAGCCGCAGCTATGTTGTATTGGGTAAAGCTTCTGGTTTTAATAGCGCGCTCGATTTATCTGACTTGAACGGCAATGACGGATTTCGACTGAATGAGGAGAGATTAGGTGATCGATTGGGGAGTTCAGTCAGCAACGCTGGAGATGTCAATGGCGACGGTTTTTCTGATGTGATTGTCGATACTGTTTCTGGTTCTAGCTATGTAGTGTTTGGTAAAGCGTCCGGTTTTGATGCTTCGATGAGTTTGTCTGCGCTTAATGGCAGAAATGGATTTCGCTTGGATGGCGTGACAGCCGATGATTTTTCAGGTTCCTCGATCAGTAATGCCGGGGATGTCAATGGCGACGGTTTTGATGATGTGATTATTGGGGCTGCTGGTGCCGATCCGAATGGCAATTATTCCGGCTCCAGCTATGTGGTATTTGGCAATGCTACAGGGTTTAATGGCGAGCTGGAATTATCCGACCTCGATGGCAGTAACGGATTCCGCTTGGATGGCGTGACAGCCGATGATTTTTCGGGCTCCTCGGTCAGTAATGCCGGAGATGTCAATGGCGATGGTTTTGATGATGTGATTATTGGTGCTGTTGGTGCTGATCCGAATGGCAATTACTCCGCCGGTTCCAGCTATGTGGTATTTGGGCGCGCTTCAGGATTCGAGGCTGTGCTTAACTTATCCAGTCTCAATGGTAGCAATGGCTTCCGCTTGGATAGGGGAGTGAGTGATTTATCAGGGAATTTTGTCAGTGGTGCAGGAGATATTAACGGCGATGGCCTGGATGATTTAATTATCAATTTTTTCAAAAAATTAAACGGTAAGTATGCCGGTACCAGCTATGTGGTGTTTGGCAGGACTGCGGGATTCAGTGCTACACTTGACCTGTCTAATCTCAGCAATGGTGACGGTTTTCGTCTGGATGGTGATGAAGCAAGCCCGGGTAATTTTTATTTGGATGCATCAGTCAGCGGCGCAGGGGATATCAATGGCGATGGTTTTGATGATGTGATGGTCGCTGGTATCAGAACCAATCCGGATGGTAGCTACGGGCGTTCTAGCTATGTGGTTTTCGGCGGCGACTTTACTGCTGCTGTGACCCATCTTGGCACATCCGGAAATGATAATCTCACGGGTACTTCCGCTGCAGAACGTTTTGTGGGAGGTATTGGCAACGATACCATAAGCGGCGGTGGCGGGAGGGATGCATATAATGGTGGTTCAGGCGACGATATCATTCGGATATCCGATCTTGACTTCCAGTTAGTCGATGGTGGTGCCGGTAGCGATACCTTGGACCTGGCCGGTAGCAACCTGGACCTGGATCTAACCCATGTCAGCGGGAGAATCAGCGGCATTGAAACGATCGGTCTGACCGGCGATGGCAACAATACGCTGACGTTGACCGCAGTGGATTTGCTCAACCTGTCGGATACCACCAATACCTTAATAGTCTCCGGCAATACCGGGGATCATGTCAGCGTGCACGATAACGGCTGGGCTGATGGTGGCAGCCGCAATGGTTTTCATGCGTATCTCCACGACGAAGCGGTGCTGCTTGTGGGGCAAAATATCACGGTGGATTTTGCTTAGCAGGCCGTGAAAGAAATTTCCGAGGCAGTCGATTGTTGCGCAAAAACAGGCGAAGAAGTGCAGTTTATGCTTAATATATTATGAACATTCTGAGCTTGTTTTTAACATCGTAGCGGCAATACAAATAGCTTTTCAACGGGCTATTGGCTCATCTCATCCAATTCTGTGGCGAGATAGATAGGCGAATTTCCGAGCACCGCCTAGCGCAGCAACTCGTTTGCGTCGATACCTATCAGAGCCACCCTAAGGAGATTCTGAATAACTTGCATTTGTCATTCCGATCGTAGAGAGGGATCTTTAATAATCAATGCAATAGATTTCTCGCTCTTGCTCGAAATGACACTTGTGAAGAGTTTCCCAAGTGCGTGGTGCTCTTTCACAGAAATTCCATTGTTTACCCCATTTCGCCTTTATCCAGGAAAAGCACTTTAACGGCTGTTGTCATCGATCAGCTTTTTTAGGATAAGTAAAAAATAAGGTCAAAATATTCTATAAAAATATATCCCATAATAATATTTTTTAACAAGAGTGTGGCAAAAGCTAGGTAAGTTTTTTAATCCCTGCGGGTTTAATTCGTCATTCCCTGGGACGCAAATCGTTTTCAAGCCAGCAGATTGAAGGATGCAGTTGATACCGTGCTGCTTGCGGTGGGGTGCTTTATTGTTCAGTGACTACGTGTTCGCCACGATTGTCAACAGGATTTTTCCAGCCTAGCATTTACTTGCTGCTTAATTTTTTAAAATGACGTAGCAAGTAGATGCTTCAAGCAAGGTTTATTGCCCAATTTTTTAGGAGTCCTTGATCATGGCAGTTAACAGTATTAATTTATCCAGCCTTAATGGCAGCAACGGGTTTCGATTGGATGGTGTGGCGGAGTTTGATTATTCGGGTTCTTCAGTTAGTAATGCAGGAGATGTCAATGGCGACGGTTTTGATGATGTGATTATCGGTGCAGGAGGGGTTGATCCGAATGGCTATGACGGTGCTGGTTCCAGTTATGTGGTGTTTGGCAAGGCTACCGGTTTTGCTGCTACATTGGATTTATCCAGTCTAGACGGCAGCAACGGTTTCCGTCTAGATGGTGTGGCGGAGTTTGATTATTCGGGTTTTTCAGTTAGCAATGCCGGAGATGTCAACGACGATGGTTTTGATGATGTGATTATTGGTGCCAAGGGGGCTGATCCGAATGGCGATCGCTCTGGTTCCAGTTATGTGGTGTTTGGCAATGCGGGTGGTTTTAATGCCAGTATGGACTTGTCGGATTTGGATGGCAATAACGGTTTTCGCTTGGATGGAGCAGAATCCTTTGATTATTCGGGCATATCGGTTAGTAGTGCTGGAGACGTCAACGGTGACGGTTTTGATGATGTGATTGTCGGTGCTTCTAATAGTGGTGACCCAAACAGCGATTTATCCAATTCCAGTTATGTGGTGTTTGGCAAAGCTTCGGGATTTAGTGCTACGATGGATTTATCCAGCCTCGATGGTAGTAATGGTTTCCGTTTGGATGGTACTTTGGGTGATCATGCGGGAAGGTCGGTCAGCAATGCAGGAGATGTCAATGGTGATGGTTTCGATGACTTGATCATTGGTGCTCAAGGAGCTGACCCGAACGGCAATTATTCCGGGTCTAGTTACGTGGTATTCGGCAAGGCTACAGATTTGATGAGTGCCACGATGAATTTATCCAGCCTTGATGGCAATAACGGTTTCCGTCTGGATGGAGCAGCTACGTATGACAGATCGGGCGAATCGGTTAGCAGTGCGGGGGACGTCAACGGCGATGGTTTTGATGATGTGATTGTTGGTGCTCCAGGAGCTGGCAGTGCGTCCGGATCCAGTTATGTAGTGTTCGGCAAAGCTTCCGCTTTTGATGCCACGTTAAATTTATCCAGCCTTGATGGTAGCAACGGTTTTCGCTTGGATGGGGAAGCGGCAGTAGATCTTTCTGGCATTTCGGTCGGCAGCGCGAGGGATGTTAACGGTGACGGCTTCGGCGATTTAATTATTGGTGCTCCTGATGCCGATCCGAACGGCAGCTATTCTGGCTCCAGTTACTTGGTGTTTGGCCAGGCTACCGGTTTTGCTGCCGTGATGAATTTATCCAACCTCGATGGTACTAATGGTTTCCGTTTGGATGGGGGAGCAGTAAACGATATTTCGGGCAGTTCGATTAGCAGTGCGGGTGATGTCAATGGTGATGGCTTTGACGATTTGATTGTCGGTGCGCCTAGTTCTCCTGATCCGAACAGTGAGAGATCCGGTTCCAGTTATGTGATCTTTGGCCGCAGCGACTTTGGCGGTGGCGGCAATGTGATTCAAGGCACGCCTGGGGATGATGTCCTTAAAGGCACCTCGGCAGCGGATATTTTTGAAGCGGGTGATGGCAATGACCTGCTGGTTGGCCGTGGCGGAGCGGATGTCTTTAAAGCAGGCGCGGGCAATGACAAGATTACCGTGACCGATCTCGATTTTGCATCGGTTGCTGGCGGCACCGGCAACGATGTGCTGCATCTTGCCGGTAACGGCTTAAATCTCGATTTGGCGGATTTCGGCGGTGACATCAGCGGCATTGAAACCGTTTGTTTGTTCGGCAAGGGCGATAACACGCTGACATTGACCGCGGATGATTTGCTCAATCTGTCGGATACCACCAATACCCTGAGAGTCAATGGTAATGCTGCAGGCCACATCATTGTGGAAGATAGCGGCTGGGTCGATGGTGGCAGTCGCGGCTCCGGTTATTACCATGTGTATACCAATGACGAAGCGGTATTGCTGGTGGGGCAGAATATCACGGTGGATTTTGTTTAACAGTAGGATACGTTTTAGAAGATTACGCCAAAGTATGGTTGCATTATTAGTGGTGTGACTTAAGGGATTAGCCCGCATCAAGCTGTTCAAGATAACTCTGAAATTTCAGGCGCACATCGCGCGGCTGCCGCACAATGGTGTTGATTAACCGGAAAAGCGGATATTTGCGGGTGTCGACGAGCTGATGGTGATTGATCATCTTTAACGTGTGTGGCCCTTCGCCGGTAATGTCATCGCTTTCTCCTCTTGCCAGTTTGCGTCCCAATTCATGGTGATGCGAGTTTTCGCTGGTGGCGGTGGTGATGAGATCTTCCAATCCCAGTGGCGCGAGAGCTGTATTACTTCACGTTGCGGATTGACTGGCAGGCAGAATCGCGCGATATCTGCACGCGGGGGTCTTCTTCCAGAGAAATGTAACGAAGGTTGGTCCGCGAAAAATTTTCCTAGATTGTCAATGAGTGATAATCTTTAAGCAGATATTCCATCGCCTGGCCCATTTCACCATGACCCAGGATGAGCATGTTAACGGATGTTGACATAGATCAAATCAGTCTCTTCTTAGAAAAGTATATTCAGATTTGGATGCGTTAGAGTAAGGTAGAGTGAACGCTCGACTGAACAGATTCTTGCTTAAATTTTTCAGAATAGTCTTGGTCATATTATTTTGCAAAATATAAAAAAATCTTTATGCGTATTTTATCGATAAATCCTTTCGCAGGAGGTCTTAATCATGGCAATAACAACACTTAATTTATCCAATCTCGACGGGAGAAACGGTTTTCGTCTGGATGTGGTGGAAAAGGGAGTTTTTGGGAGAGTCACTAGCGTCAGCGCCGGAGATGTTAATAGCGATGGTTTTTCTGATGTGATAGTCGGAGCTGGTTCTGCGAATTCGATCGCCGGCGTCACATATGTAGTGTTTGGCAAAAGTGACGGATTTGATGCTGTATTCAAGGTATCCAGTCTCGACGGCAGCAATGGTTTTTCTCTGGAGGGAGAAGATTCATATGATGTTGCTGGCTGGTCCGTCAGTGGTGCAGGAGATGTCAATGGTGATGGTTTTGAAGATGTGATTGTTGGCGCCCCAACTGTGGGGGGATACGGCCCTTTCTCCAGTTCAAGCTATGTGATATTTGGTAAGGCTTCGGGTTTTGCTTCCACGCTAGACCTGTCCCGTCTTGATGGTAACAACGGTTTTCGTTTGGATGGTGTGGCGAACGGTGATTCTTCGGGCTGGTCCGTCAGCGGTGCCGGAGATGTCAATGGCGATGGTTTTGATGATGTGATTATTGGTGCGCCTGATGCTGATCCGAATGGTAATAGTTCCGGGTCCAGCTATTTAGTATTTGGCAAGGCTACCGGTTTTGATGCTGTGCTGAATTTATCCAGCCTGGA
>CADEDJ010000039.1 GCA_902826055.1 uncultured Nitrosomonas sp.
GAGAATCGCGTACATGCGGCTGGAAGTTTTGCCAAGAAATATCTATCCAGCACTTACGCTCCCCGTCAATAAACACAAACTCTTCGTTATCAATTATTGCCATATACTGCATGCTGCGAATTGGGACAAATAAATGCTTGGTCGGGCAACGCGCCAACAATGTGATGGCCAAATTATACGTACTTGCCGGCAAGTGACGCGGTTCCCGGTTGACTTCAGGGTCTCGATAGCAGGTAATTTCCATTAACTTTATTCGATTATTAAATTAATCTAATTATCGCATTTAGATTGAATATCCAAGCATCGGCGCTTTATAAATTAAATGAGTAGTCGGGGGAGGATTCGAACCTCCGTCTGCCGCAGAACGCGGCTATCCTACATTGGAACACCCGACCATTTAAACGGTTTTGATTTGTTCGTCCAGCGCTTATACCAATTACTTGTCGTATCCTCCCATATTTTTTGCCGTTTGTGGATTGCGTTCATCTGATCTTTTTGTTCTTTAATAAGGCCATCAAGAGACTTTAAATACTGAAGCATATCATGCCGAACGGCAAGTCCTGCAAGAAGATCATATAGATGGACACTCGATCGCCTGCGCATTCTGGAAGAATAAAGCAGATCATGCCGTACCCCTGCAAGCAATAGTTGGCATGCACCTTCAATATCTTTGGAGGCTATCCGCGATAAAGCTGCTTGTTCAAAAGCGCAAGCTGAGCGAGAAAGTTGTACACGCGACTTCCTTTTACAATCTTTGTCGTCAGCAGCAGTCAATGTAATACTTCGCAAAACGGCGATATCTTCAATCGGCTCCAAGGCTTCCGGTGTTAGCGGGAGACAATGAACAACCGGTATGATTTGACGAGCTAATCGCTTGGCGGGTTTACTTGGCAGAATGCCATGAAAAACCCCGGAATTCACATTCTTACGAAAGGCTCCTACCGGGAGTGTGGGTTCAGGTGCCGAGCGTTTTGGTTTATTCATGCGATACCGCGAATTGCTCAGCATCTTCCTTGCTTTTAACACAGAAAAAGTTGCGAGCATACAAGTGACGGAAAATGCTATGAAGAATTCCCGGCGGGAAAGACCATCTCGTATTAGCCCATCTTCAAACTCGGGCACTCGACGTTGACGCCACCACGCATAGATTTGAAAGAGTGACCAGAAAACGCAGAATATTAACACCGCTGGCCAGATCGCACTCTTCCAAAATTCATTTATGCTCTTCCAAAACACTTCTGATAAAAAAAACTCTTTCGTGATGAAACCAAGATAGAAGAAATAGCAAACCATAAAAATCATCAGGATGGAAGCAATTGTGACGAATAGGGTGTTACGGCGCGAGCAATTTTGCCATTGTAATGCACGCTCAAGATCGTATGCTGTTACTTCTTTCCCATCCTGGATGGGCAATGGCGCCAGCCACCAAATTTTGCCTAATGTTTTGTACAAAACACCTTCTGTTGACTGGTCTAACTGTTGTAATGTCTTCACAATTTTAGTAGATGAGCGCAGCACATTGCTGCGGGCACGACGCACATAAATTAGTAATCCAAGTACAAGCAACGATAAGATTGCAGCGGGGTAACGAACTTCCAATTTAATACCTAATAGTTGAAGATCAAATAGTACTTGAGCATTTGCAGTAATAACTTTTCTTTGGGTACTATCTCGAGTGCAAGCTAGGAATTCTTCTTTCTTCTGGATTTGACATTCTCTAAAATCCTCAAGAAGTTCTTTCGATTTGCTGCAATCCTCGAATCTTCTTTTTAGGCCGTCTGTACAACTTTTAATTTCATTAACACGTTCATACGATTCCTTTCTCCATTGATTAACTCGGTCTTCAGCATTTTGCCAAAGTACTAAAATAGCAATAAATGCTATCGACGCTATCCAATTCACCTTTATGATATTGGCGCGAATCTTAAAAATCTCTTCTTTCTGTGACTCTTGGTTTTGTTTAATCCGCTGACGGCGTTCGCGTGATTCGGTGCGTTTTTCTTCAACAACTTTTACCAGAGAGTCGTGGACAAGCTCATAACGAGGCTTACCGCCAGCCACTGGGCTTAGTAAACGCCTACTAACCAAATCGTTCAAGCACGCGCGTGCATCAGTGGCATTTCCATATCCCTGTACAAGCCAGTTATCATTTCTGCCCTTGTACCCATTCTCAAAAGCATCGAGAATGCTTTTCTCATCTTGTGCCAAGCGTGCGCCTTTTGAGCTGATAAATTCTTCTTCAATGAATGTACGGACGGCTTCTGGACGCTGATGAAGGCAACGATTGTAAAACCCGGAAATTATCTCATCGATACCGGCTTTTCTATCAAACTGGATCTGCTCGGCACAAGGTGACTGACTAAAGCGGAGATCGTTCAATTCCCTGCAAAGGAGCGATAAGAGAGACGAATCGGCTTCGATCTCTTCAAGCGGAACATCATCACTTTCTTTTGCGAAAAAACGAACGATTTTTTCCGCTGTTTCCTCGCTGATGATGGGTAATAGACCTGTCTCTATTTTATCTTCTTCGCTGACTTTACCTTGATAGTGGCAGCGCAATGTACCGGGTTTATAGACTGCTTCAAAAGCCGCTGATCCGCGTAAAGCGCGAAGTTCGAAGTTATTTTGTGAAAGTGTGGGAAGATGGCGGCGCCAGCGATTTAGCGCATATACGTAGTCATCGCGCAATGCAAGTACAACTCGAACAGGAATGGAATCCGGATCAAAATGGTCGAGAAAATTGTTGTGTTCCAAGATAAGCCTGGAAATTGGCTGCGGTATGACTCTCTGAAGCAAAAGAGCAAGTATGTCGCGCACGCAATTCTCAACACCGGGATCTTGAGCACCCAAGGTAAAAACTTCCTCGAACTGATCAATAATCAGATGACTAATAGCCGGCGGCTCATCACGATAATGCAATCGAAGCCAGAGAAGACTATGAATGTCCTCAGGAAAAGAAAATTTAAGTTTTTCACCTAGGCATCGCATCCATTCTATAGCCTGTGCCAATGAAACCGGCTCAATCTGTTTGCCCATCTTTCCATTGAAAACAGCAGAAACAAGTTGACTGCAAGGATCAGAAGTTGTGTCACCATAGCGCAATCTCAACAGAAGAGGCAGTTGATTCTCCTCGCGCAACCGTGGAATCAATCCGGCTTTGAGTATGCTGGTCTTTCCCAAGCCACTGCGGCCGTAAAGTATCAGTAATGGCAGATTGCGTAGCCGCAAATGCAGTTCGTCAATTTCTGCATCCCGCCCGAAGAAGTAAGCACGAGTTTCTTCCTGGAAACTCTCTAAGCCTAGCCAAGGATGCTCTAAGTCTGCTATAGGCAGAGTCGGCGTAATATAAGCTTCAGATGCCAAGGCGATGCCGACATTTGCATTATCAGTCGACTCAGACACTTTCTCAACATCAGTCATTTGTTAGTCTGAACTATAGGATAATGGTAGGGCTTCGCAGTATTTTTGCTGAAGTTCGCGAAGCTGCCCGATAAAATCATCATTAAGCTTCCCCCCAACAAAGCATTTTGCTTGAACTTTTTTAGTACAACGAGGCTCGCTACGCGGAATGAGGGGCTCTCCATTATCGATGCGTAATGGCAAATAAAAAACTGCGTCATTACTAAACTTATCACGCCGTTTAGCAGCCCAATTGCGCTCTAGGATGTTATAACCTTCGAGTCGGGAAGACGTCGTTTCGGAGATGAGGCTTATAAAGAGACCACAGCGATCTTCGACTGCCTCTCGGATATCTTCTTCCCAATCCCGACCGATAGTTAATTGGTCTTTGTCGAACCATACTAAGCACCCCCCCTCTTGGAGCTGTTTTACTACAGATTTCGCGATTTCTAAATCCGGTGATGCATAACTAACGAAAATGCATCCGGGTGCACTGTGCTTCTTGCGGTGTTCTTTATTCATATCATAAGAGTTAAAAGTTATTTCAGGGTATTTTAGTCGCCAGCGGGCATGAAGTTCCTTGATAAATTCAAGGGGATTAGTCGGTAATATGTGAATATTAAAAAATCCTTCCTCCTTTTTTTCGATATATGCCGTGATATTGTCACGCTCACATGGGTCAAGTTTTTTAAACACATTAAGCAATTTGTCTGCAACAACTGAGTTTGAATTGTCGCGCTTAAAATTAACATTGGCAAAAAAATGTAATAGACAATCGCTATAACTAACTCCAAGAATCAGAAAGTGATTGTTTCTAAGAACTGCATTAAGATTCTTCAAGTTCTGATTAGAAAACTCTTGAGCAAGTTTTGAAAGAAATAAAAAAGCATCATCATCTAAAGCTGCAAAATCTGCGACAGATTCTGCACGACCGAAAATCTGGTACACAAGACGCCGATTTAATGCACTGAGTGTGTCATGAGGAAGATCAGTACATGCTTCTCGAAGTGATAATGCTACTTGATTCCCATCGTCTTTCCCATCAGGTGAAATACTTTCCACTGCACGCGGGAGTAATGGATCAAATGTCGTGCTAATAAAAAATTTAAAACCCTCTATCGAAGCAAGAGCCGACAATATTGGACCGGGTCGCAAATTTGAGTCATTGATAATATTACTAAGACAAGTTGAAATACGATTAATTGGTCGCTTTTGTATGTGCTGTTCATCAGCAATTTCTTGCAACCTATGTGGTGGTTTCTCAAATACAAGTGGAGGTTTCAATAATGATGATACTCGTTGCACCAACCATGGATACAATAGCTCATCATCTCGACCAAAGGTAACCACACCTGGGCCGACTATCGGAATGACTTCGTTATTTTCAATATAAACGATAAGTTCATCCCATTCTTCATCTTGAAGTTCATTTTTCATAATCATGTTAGATTATTTTGTTACGTCGCATGGCTTCGAGTTGACCTTTTGTTATAACAAGTTCATCTTCCGCTTGCCGCTTCTTTCCTAGGTGATTCGAAATCTCAATTTTTAGGGCATCGACTTCATCTTGAGAAGCCGATTTAAGTGTTTCATATTTTTTATTAATCAAATTTTTCCTTTGTTCAATCTCGACTTCCAAGCTAGCGATTTTTTCCATAATTTGTCTCTGTTTTACTCGTTGCTCGAGCGCAGGAGACTGATGAGCACTTACAAGTGTTTTTGCATTGCTTCCTGCATCTTTCAGCACTTCTCCAAGATCAATAGAAGGATAAGTTACTGCATCAAAGAATTTACTTTGCTCGTCTTGCACAATCGCCCGGGCTTCTATGATCGCACTTCGAGCTTCTTGTAAAAAATCATTCTTAAGCTTATTTTTCACTATTTCATTTTCTGTCACTATCTGCGTAGCTTGCCCCTTCCATTTATCCTCAAAGGCATAGAGTTTTGTTTTTAAGTCTGATTTTGCCTTCCAGAAATTGCCGATAATTTTTCTTTTATCCAGCCATGAAGATAATGATTTATGAACAGCAAGTAATCCTGTCAATATCGCCGTTGCTTGAGCAAGATAATTGCTGTTGTTTGTAGAGATTATGAATATCACGCCCGGAATCACGCAAAGAAGCATCAAGCTGATAAAAATAAAAATGTATCTCCATTTTGTCTCCCGATTCTGGAGCTCGTCATACCGAAAAATGAGTTTATGGTGATTCAGGATGAAGTTAAGGAGTACGTCTCGGTGCTCTTTAAAATCGCTATCTGTACACTCCAATCTGTGCGCAAACTCCTCCAGGGCGGCATCTTCCGACTCTCGGTTAGTAAATTTCCGCCGACCTTCATTCTCAAAGCTATAGATGCTGTCGTGCAAAGTAGATTCCTTTCATTTTAATTTATATATTTAATTACCTTAAGGTCAATGATTTCATTATCTTTAAATAGCCCAGCGTAGTAAAGTGCGATTCGTATCCTCCATAGCATCGACTCCAATAATTCGGTGAATTTACTACAAGGAGTAAGATTATCTTCGCGTAAATTTTGACAAGGCTTAAGAAGCATCCAGTAAAATACCCCTTACCCTCTTATGTAATCGATAGAAGTGCCCATGATGTCATCACTTAACAAATTTTTTAGCCATTTTTTGCATCTGAACTTCGGATTATGGTATGCAATTGCAGCAGAGTATCCCCCTAGGTACAACCTACACAAGCAGATAGCATGCTTGGATTAAAGCTGATTATTGCCAACATCATTCAATTAATCAAACTCTAAGGCTAATAGTTAATAATATCTGATGCGCCCTACTCGCCTGGAAAAACCTGCCGCCACACGCAATAACCTGAAAACGATAGCAACTCTGCTGCCTTATTTATGGGAATTTAAAGTCAGAGTTATGCTGGCGCTCAGCCTGCTGATATTGGCCAAGCTTGCAAATGTTTCAGTGCCATTAGTGTTAAAGGATATTGTCGATGCGTTGGATCAACCGCGTGCTGTATTGGCATTACCGGTTTTCTTATTAATCAGTTATGGTGTCTTACGTCTGTGTAGTACCTTATTTGGCGAATTGCGTGACGCAATTTTTGCCAAAGTAACACAACGGGCGATTCGCCGGGTTGCTAATAAGGTATTTACACACTTGCATTCGCTGTCGCTGCGTTTCCATCTGGAACGGCAGACCGGCGGGGTGTCGCGCGATATTGAACGCGGTACGCGCGGCATTTCGTTTCTACTGAATTTCATGCTGTTCAATATTCTGCCGACGCTGTTGGAAATTGGTTTGGTTCTGGCAATATTGATCAGCAAGTACGATATCTGGTTCTCCATCATTATCTTTTTGACTTTACTTGCTTATATTGCACTTACCTTGATTGTTACCGAATGGCGCATGATTTTTCGTCGCACCATGAACAATATGGATTCAAAAGCCAATACGCAGGCGATCGACAGTTTGCTGAATTACGAAACGGTGAAATATTTCGGCAACGAAGCCTGGGAAGCACGGCGTTACGATGAACATCTGCAATCCTGGGAAAAGGCCGCAGTGCGCAATCAAACATCGCTGGCTACGCTGAATGCCGGTCAAAGTGCCATTATCGCAACGGGTGTTACGCTGCTGATGTTGCTGGCCGCCGATAAAGTTGTTGAAGGCAGCATGACTTTGGGCGATCTGGTATTGATCAACGCCTTTATGCTGCAGTTGTATATGCCTTTGCATTTCCTGGGATTTGTTTATCGTGAAATCAAACATTCACTCGCTGACATGGAACGTATGTTCACGTTATTGGACGAAAACAGAGAAATTCAAGATAAACCGGATGCAATACCGTTGAATGCGCACAATGCCATGATTCGATTCGATCATGTCAATTTTGCTTATGAATCCAATCGTCAGATTCTGTTTGATGTCAGCTTTGACATCCCCGCCGGGAAGAATATTGCGGTTGTCGGTCACAGCGGTTCAGGAAAATCGACATTGGCACGCTTACTGTTTCGCTTTTATGACGTGCAAGCGGGCTGCATTTTGATCAATGAGCAGGATATCCGCGATGTTACGCAACACAGCTTGCGTGCCGCCATAGGAATCGTGCCGCAGGACACAGTATTGTTCAACGATAGCATTTACTACAACATCGCTTACGGGCGCCCGGACGCCTGTGAGGAAGAAATCTATGCAGCGGCAAAATCCGCGCATATCCATGACTTCATTGAAAGCTTGCCGGATCAATATGCAACCATCGTTGGCGAACGCGGCCTGAAGCTTTCCGGGGGAGAAAAACAACGGGTAGCCATTGCCCGCACTATCCTTAAGAATCCGGATATTCTGATTTTTGACGAAGCCACTTCGGCATTGGATTCTGAATCGGAAAAACGCATTCAAACCGAACTAAAGCGCATTGCAAAAAACCGCACCACACTGACAATTGCTCACCGCCTATCCACGATTGCAGATGCGCATCAAATTCTGGTAATGGATCGGGGCCGCATCGTTGAGCGTGGCACTCACCCACAATTACTCGCATCGAATGGCGCGTATACGCGCATGTGGGAATTGCAGCTACAAGAGGAATCCGAAAAACGTCAACAAGCCTTAGTTTCTTAATTGATGGTAGTTATTAGCTAGGCACATGAAAAACTGGCTGCAACATCTCCACCCATTTAAAACCGTCGAGACACGGCGTCTTGCGATTCTATTTGCTATCGTTTATTTTGCGCAAGGCATGTCCGCTCTGCCAGTCCAGGCAATTACTATCAACTTTAAAGATCAAGGCCTGCAAGCTGATGATGTTGCCGCTTTTTTCTTTATTGCATCGATTCCCTGGTTCATTAAGCCGTTGTTTGGATTAATTTCTGATTTTCTACCTTTATTGGGCCAAAGGCGCAGAAGCTACTTATTACTGACTTCTACTTTGGCCGGTATTGCAGGCTTGATTGCTGGATTGTCGGCGCATTTTTCTTATTGGGAACTTGCGCTTCTATATACAACAATGGGATTAGGCTTGGCTTATAACGATGTACTGACTGATGCATTGATGGTAGAAAACGGCAAGTTGAATGGTTTAACCGGGGCATTCCAGTCTATCCAGTGGAGTGCCGTAACCGGCGCCGCGATCGTAGTGGGATTATTGGGCGGTTATCTCGCGGAACATCGTGAGTTGCAAATTGCCTTTGCCATCGCCGCTCTATTTCCTTTTATTGTGTTGCTTATGACAGTGTTCTGCGTACATGAAAAGCATGTTACTTACGATCATGGAGAGTTCTCAGCAATCTGGTCCGCACTTCGCGAAGGATTCACGGAACGCTCAGTGTGGCTGGTCTCCGCTTTTATTTTTCTGTTCAATTTCAGTCCATCGTTTGGTCCGGCATTTTTTTATTATCAAACAGATGAACTAGGTTTCAGTCAGCAATACATCGGCATCTTAAATGCGATCGACTCAACGGCAAGTATTATTGGTGCACTACTTTATGTTCCACTTTCTCGTTCTATGCCGCTACAGCGACTCATTAATCTTGCGATTGGCCTATCGGTGATGATGTTATTGACCTATTTGGCCTATCGTGGAGAAATTTCCGCCCTAATTATCCATATTATTTGGGGTATTACCGGTATGGTCACAACACTGGCATTCCTGGATCTTGCCGCCAGGGCGTGCCCAAAACGGGCAGAAGCAACATTTTTTGCATTGCTAATGTCCATTTTCAATCTTGGTACATTGGCTTCACAGAATGTTGGAGCACATGTATACACAGCACTCGGTGAAGGTTCATTTGCATATACCTGGTTAGTCATAATCTCAGTGCTTACAACCGCTGCAATTTGGCTTTTGGTTCCACTCGTACACATTGAACGCTTTGAATTATCTGCGCGGCAACATCATTAGAACTTAGACGCATATTTATTAATCCAATATAAAAATGTCTATTATAAAAAGTATCAGTAAGGGGTAATTGATCAATTCCAGAATTGAGAAAATCATGAAACGCTGTCGATTAATACTCTGTTTATTATTAAGCGCGTGTGTTGGATTGCCATCTGCTATTGAAAAAGCGCCCGCAGTACAATTGAGTTATGATCAAGTCATTCGCGATATCTCGAGTTATATTGGCGTACCTGTACGCTGGGGCGGCATAGTCGTTGATGTGGAAAATGAAAAACATTTCAGTCTCGTGCAGGTGGTTTTTTATCCACTTGACTACAGTGGTCGTCCTCAATTATACAAATTAGGCGAAGGCCGTTTTGTCGTTAAAAGCCCTGAGTTTCTCGATCCTGCTGTTTATTCTAAAGATAAAGAGATTACCGTAGCAGGCATAATTGATGGAAATATCGAACAAACGGTCGGCAAAAGGGTAATCCAAGTCCCTCTACTTTCTGTCACAGCCATTCATCTTTGGCCAAGCTATCCAAATTACTATGACAATCGATACTACGGACCTTCTCCTTATTTTGGTTATCCCGGGTACTATCCTTTTTATCGGGGGGGATTTTATGGTCCGTATTACCGCTGGTAAACAGTGATCTATCCTGTATCGGCGCTAAAACACTCGCGCAGTTAGTCTCTAAAAGAAATCGATTGTTCCTGTTTCCCTTATTTCTTCAATATGCTGACTATCCACTAGATCCTCATAAAAATGGAACTGATTCTTACCATGATTTTTTGCATGATAGAGCGCCTGATCTGCTCGGCTGATGATTTCGGCTGGAAGAAAATGTCCGTTTTTTATCAGTGTAGCGCCGATACTAATAGTCACCGTATTGATCTGTGGAAAACGATACTGCTCAATCTTATTGCGAAGACGTTCCAAAACCTTATGAGCTTCTTGCTTATCTTGCGTGCGAATGATCGCCACAAACTCTTCTCCCCCAAATCGAAACAACAAATCCTTGGCTCGAAAAATTTGCTTCATGATATACGATAATAACAATAAAACTTCATCACCCATGATATGGCCAAACCGATCGTTTATTGACTTAAAGTTATCGACATCGATAATCGCCAAGTATAATTTCTCAGATCCTTTTTTTGTTTTGCGCTTGTTTTCCTTTTCCCATTTGTTGTCTGAATCCACAACAGCAGTAACCAAAAGCGATTGGATTTTATAGATACTTTCTTCAAATGTTTGGCGATTCAGTAATCCTGTTAGCTTGTCTTTTTGATTTTCATCAAGAAGGCTGCGAAAGTTATGAGTAATACCCAATAAGCTGGAAATTATCAGCATCTCATTTTCAGTTAGTGGATGTGAAAGCTCAAAAGATAATAGACTTTCAATTTTATGCGCGCCAATAATGGGATAAATGATTAAATACTGATGATTCTTATTATATGTATAAGGTTTTCTGGTGGTATTGATCCACAATTGTGCCGCCATGACTTCTTCGGGAACCGTGGTTTCTGAAGTGTAGATTTCCTGAGATTCGGAAAATTGCCGCTTGTTATCATCCTGAACTACACTTGTTGAATAGGTCGATATCCAACAAGTATTCTTCGAGGGATTTAACTTGTACATTGATATTTGTCTTATTCTTAATAATTCAGTCAATGTCTTCAATAAACTAATCTCAAATAATTCAATATCCCGAATTGTGATTAGAGATACCAGTCGATTTAAGAGTGATGGCGTTCCGCTGTCTTGTTTATTAATCATGCTTATGATTTGGAAGTGACAAGGAAATTGCTAACTGATTAAAAATAGTTTACGTAATCGGCAAAAATTCGAATCTCATTAAAGAATCATAAAAATACGCTTAAAAAGAATTACACATAAAATTTATGGTTAAGGCCTCCGCAGCATGATGGCGCATGGAAAAATAAGCTGTATTTAGTAGTAAAATACTATCAAACAGAAATACCTCAGAGGATATAACGAGAGGGGACACTAATGTTGCAACAAATCAAAGGATAAGTTCATGTATGTAACTATTGTTTATGTTTCAGTCAAACCGGAAAAAATCGAAGTATTCAAAGAAGCTTGTCGGCTAAATCATGAAAATTCCATTCGTGAACCCGGTAATGTTCGTTTTGATATTTTGCAATCCACGGATAATCCAGAGAAATTTATATTTTACGAAGCTTATCAAACGCAACAAGATGCCGCCGCTCACAAAGAGACCGCGCACTACCTAGCATGGCGCGATACCGTAGCAGATTGGATGGCAGAACCCCGTAAGGGTATCGTGTATAACGGTTTGTATCCGATCGCACATCATTAATGTTTAATTTCTCCATTGCCCGATTGCCGCGCATCGAATTTGGTGTAGGTACTTTAAAAAAAGCACCTGATATTATTGCCAGTTATGGAAAGCGCATGTTATTGATTACCGGCGCTCGATCATTCGCCAACACCATTCATTGGCAATCTTTTACCGATCAGCTTAGGCAACGTTCTATCGGTTGGCAGCATTGTGCGATTGCAGAAGAACCTTCCCCAATGCTGATAGATACCTTAGTTAAGGCTCACGCCGATGACAATTTCGACGTTGTCGTTGGCATAGGTGGTGGCAGTGCATTGGATGCTGCTAAAGCGGTGGCGGGATTGTTGCAAGTGCAACGTTCAGTCATGGATTTCCTCGAAGGCGTCGGCCCTGAATTGCCTTATAAAGGCCCTACTACGCCATTTATCGCGGTACCGACAACGGCTGGCACAGGCAGCGAAGCAACCAAAAATGCTGTGCTCAGCCTGCACGGTGAGAATGGTTTTAAGAAATCTTTTCGCCACGAAAAACTGGTTGCTGAATACGCTATCGTAGATCCGGATTTACTCGCCAGCTGCCCATCGAGTGTAATTGCTGCAAATGGCATGGATGCATTAACGCAATTGCTAGAATCCTATGTATCTACGAAATCCAACGCATTTACCGATGCTTTGGCGATCAGCGGTTTGCAAGCCGCGCGGGATGCATTGATTCCACTATTTCAGAAACATGGCGCTATCAATGAGCACCGCGAGAAAATGGCTTATGCTGCATTGCTGTCAGGCATCGCGCTTGCACAGGTTGGATTAGGTTCGGTCCATGGTTTAGCATCTCCCCTCGGTGCTTTTTACCCAATTCCTCATGGTGTGGCATGTGGAACATTGGTTGCATCTGCTACCCAGATTAACATTCACAGCATGTTGATGCGGGAATCTAATAATCAAGCATTGGCAAGATACCTGCATGTAGCGGAAATTCTCTGTCAGAAACGTTTTACTGACCCGCAAACCGCTTTTGATGCTTTAATCACTTTATTGTTTCAATGGACAGATGAGCTGGTGTTGCCCCGCCTATCATATTTTGGACTACAGGAAACTGCGCTAGATAAAATTATTAACAATTGCCGCGGCAGTAGTATGAAAACTAATCCAATCGTTTTAACCGATGAAGAAATCAGGCAAATCTTGCTACAGCGATTATAATCATGCGGCATTTTCTGCAGATATTGAAATTGATTTTCTGAAAAATTGAAATTATGTCCTGCTGGTCGATGCCAATCAGTGCATAACACTGTGTAATCACTGATATTTATTTTGCAGATAAAACGCATTTAATTATCTAGGTAAATGCCCATATTTGATTCACTAATACCGTCACTAGAACTAGGGTGTAGGTTTAGTATTTAATTGCAAACGATGTGTTTGTATTTGGTTGGCAGTCAGTGACGCGGATAAATTGCCATTGGCAATATGAGCCTCATCAATGTCGCTTTCAATATGTGTAGTTCTTTTCCCCGATAAAATACCGGGGGCAAGTTTTAACATATAATGACGGTTCGAATTGGATTGATTCCATACACGCACAACTACTCCATGATCAATGCCATCTTCTGCGGGTTTCAATGCCCATAAGAGTATATCGGGGTCAGAAATAGTCAGAAAAGAATGATTATTTTCATTGTACGCAGGATTTGTTCCGGTTACAGCAGCCACTACAAACGGATTTTGATGTTCAAGCGAGAATCTCATCGCTGCCGCCTGGTCGAATTTGCCATGTGTCTGTAAAGCAAAGCGCTGTAAAAACTGCTCATCACCTCCCTGGTTAGGAATTCCTAAATTCTTTCCATCTACTTGCCCCCCCGCTAAAATATTCAATTGGGCGGTATTGCTATCTAATTCGCTATGCGTGCTATTGCCGAGCTTCATATAATAAGCATCGGCATTTGAAAGTGTTATGCCTGCGTCGTCAGTGGATACCGCAGCGAAGTGATTGATCGTTAACCAATCGTAACGCGCGTTGCGGGGGGAATAATGACCGCTGTCGGATAGCAATTTGGCACGGATGACAGCGCCAACTTCTTCGTGCCAAACATCAGGTGAATCGATATTAAATGAATACCCCCATGTCAATGTTTCTCCAAAATTTTCCTTAATATCATTGCGAATCTCAATACGATCACTATCACGAATCAACGTAATACGTGTCTTGTGCAGGCGCGGACTCAAGGACATCACGCGTAACGTTACACTCACGGCACCGATATTCTCGACTGCAATGCTGCCTCCACTACCACCCAAGTCATTAGCCCATCGGCCATTAATATTGCGTACAAATTCACGATTGCCGCGCATTTTGTCAATCAAACTTGTTATTGCACCGGTATGTGATACCGCAATACGATATAAAGCATTTTCTATGATATTGCCATTTACGCTTGCTGCGTTTGAAAAAATGACACCCGCACCATTTCTGATTTCAAAGCTTTTATAACCAACGGGAGGAATATCGCTAGCGAAAATTCTCAAGTAGAGCTGTCCGTCAATCGTGACATATTGTGAAGGTACGGATTGATTCGTTGTCAAATCAACCACATGAACAAGTTTCCTTTGGCTGACAGGAAAATCCGCATAATCGCTTCGCGCCCAACTCAAACTATTGAATACATAAAACCTGGGATAATAACTATTGCCTGCAATCATCGTGCCGAGCTGTGTTTTTGCATCCTCATACAGTGAATCAACATACGATGTAATTCCAGTTTCCACTCTGCGTTGCCAGTTTGCCCTCTCGGTCCGTGAAACAGGACCATCAGCAGTCCAATTGTGTTCATAATACAATCCAAAGTTGAGCATTGCCTGATCACGTGCAGCAATTCGTTTACTCATGAACGATGGATTATTCAGCGAAACGAGTGTAGCCAATGCTTCAGCACTGCGCAGCTTTTCTATGGCACGCTTAACTCTTGCGGAAACTTCAGACAGTGATGCTGAATAAAGCTCCCATTCATTGCCATAGCTGGCTGCAAAAGTTTCAAGTTGTGTGCCATGATGAGTTTCAAAATCTTTAAAAAAATCCACCTGATTTGATACGATGACTTGCCGCTTAGGATTCGTAAGCTGTTTTGCGGCTAATACAAATTCGTTATCAATGGTCATTAAATCATCTTCGCCTTTACCAAAAATACCAATGACTGGAAAAGGATATCGTGACGCAAACGAAACATTATCCGTAACAAAATTAATCGTTTGTTCGGGATTACGGCCTTCAGCATAACTACCAATCGAGGTGTTATCGCCAGTTACGTCAAGTAACAACGAGTTCCACTTCATTAACACCCGGCTTTCATCGCGGCCACCGAGATAATAAATTTCGCGTTCGCGGTTACTGAGATGCGGTACATGTGTAGAACATCCGCAAACTCCTTTCCACGAATACCTTGCCCCAGAACCCGCCCACAGCGAGGCTAAGCCATATGGCAAAGTCTGATTCTCCATTGCAATCGCGAGTGGAAAATCGACATCATAAGTCCGTTGAATCAATCCAGGGTAATACATGCCCCGCAAAATAGCTTCCGCCGGCGTACCACCGCTTGACAACACCAGCACATTCAGGGGAACACTAAAATGACCATCTTTGATGCGGTTAATCAATCTTTGAAACTGTGTTGCCGAGCGATTTTTTTGGTAAACCCACAACCACAAACTGCCATCGGCATTCCAGCGAGCCTGATAAGGCGGGGGGCTTTCTGCAGTTACATCCATCTGATTCAGATAATAGTCAATTGTTGTCAGAAAAACATTTTGATATTCTTCTTCATCGGCTGTCCACATATAATCGGTATGGTCATCCGGTGCAAGATAGATCCGCTTTTGCGCAAAAATTTCCTGCGGGCTGCTTGCGAGTACCCACAACAAAAACAAGCTTCTCAAAATTGCACTGCGCATACAAATGACTAGCGTATAAAAAGGAAATACAAAGTAATACTAGGATTCATCTGAATGAAAACAATTCCTGTAAAAAATTTGCCACCGATTGATATGCTCGCTGAGCTGCCAATTCCTTATACACCGTACCAAAATCCGGATTATTTGCTTTTGGATTAGTAAAGGCGTGCATCGTCTTACCATAGACATGAATTTGCCAATCCACTTCGGCTGTCGTTAATTCATTTTCTAATGCAAGCACTTGTTCAGGCGGCACCATGGGGTCATCATGACCATGTAAGCAAAGCACTTTGGCCGTTATTTTTTCATTGGCAATATTCCCTGGTGTAAAAATGCCATGGATACTAATTATCCCCAATACATCCGCACCTGAACGTGCTAATTCCAGCACGCACATGCCACCAAAACAATAACCCATAGCTGCTATTTTTGAGGCATCCACTTGCGGCAATTGCCTTATCGTTTGTAAAGCAACATTGATTCTTCTTCTTAACAAGGCACGGTCTTTTGCAAATGGGCTCATTAAAGCGCCATTTTTTTCAGTATCCCCATCAGCACCAAATATACCTTTACCATACATATCCAGTGCAAAACCTACATAACCCATGTCAGCAATTTTCTCTGCGGCCTTACAAGCAAATTCGCGCCGTCCACTCCAGTCGTGTGCTATCAATACAGCCGGCTTAACTTTGCCAGTGTCATGGTAAGCCAAATAACCTTCTAATAACCTGCTGCCATCTTCATAATCAATGGTTTGTATAATCATACTTTCTCCTTCTACGCAAAACATCCGATTCCGTCAACAAACAATTAACTGATTGTACCGCTGTAATTGAATTGCAATTTAATTTGTATTTTAGTTAATTGCATTACCTTCACAGCATACCAGATTGACCAATAATTCTACATTTGGCTAATAAGACCCTAATTACTAATCTATAAATTAGGATTTCAGTACGAAAGTGACGAATAAAAATTTAATAAATCATAATTAACTTCGTTAACAATGACATCTTGTCATCACAATATTTCTTCAATGATTGCAAGATCACTTTGATTATTATGATTCTTATAATGATTGAGGCTTTCAACCAAACCTAACATGCAACCCCTATAAGGAAATCAATAATGACATTTATTAAACATCAAGTATTTTCTGTATTCGCTGCAATCTCTTTCTTATGTGTAGCCGGTATAGTCTTTGCAGAAAGCGTGGCGATCAAACACGATCAAATCTTTATTGCTGACAAAGGGTTAGTGGTTAAAAATTTGCTGAATGGACAGCTTAATCAATGCATCGCCCCTCCTTTACTTGATCCCGCCGGCATTGATGTCACCCATTCATTAACAACCGCGACAGATATTGTCATCAAACGAAATTTTGCGATTGTTACTGTGCATCCGGTTGATGGCCAAGGCAACACAACTACCGATACAGTTACTGTTGATGTATCTAAATGCTTAGATCAGAAAAGCATTCCTGTGAAAGAATGCATCTCAACTGTGGATTTGGATAAAGGAGTGCTAACGATTCCATGTGTTAAAGTCAATAATTCAATTGTTACTGTAAATATGGATCGCCGTGGAAATTCATCTAACTGGGAAGTAACATTCTTCCAAAATAACTCCACGATGGCGAATTATAGTGAGGAAGATGACGATGAAGAAGATGATGATGATGATGATGATAAAACGAACACAGATAAACAGAAAACACCTTAATACTGATTTCAGTAAACTCTGAATAACTGTCATTTCGAACATAGCGAGAAATCTATGGTATTGATTGCCAAAGATTCCACACTTTGTGCGAAATGACATTGAGGGTTATTCCGTTCTTCTTTAAGTTAGCCCAGTCACTTATTATCCTTTTTAACAAACAAGGTCGTACGATGTGCAGAATCGTAATTGCGGCCTTGTGGCAAAATCGCATCAGCATAATTAGTCGCAAAATCAGCTCAAAAGAATGTTAATCTCTTAATATGAGATTTATAACATTTACACACCGTAAGGAGCTGACCATGAAAATTCGACTGCGGATATTTACATTAACTATTTCAATAGTATTCGGCATTCTTGCCCAGCCGCTGCATGCACAAGATTTGCTCACACAGAAACTATTGCCATTGGAATTATCCACTCAGGCAGCCATGGCTGCCGTCAAAAAATGTCATGACGATGGATTCAAAGTCAGTGTCGCTATTGTTGATCAATCCGGCTTGCTTAAAGTGCAGTTAAAAGCCGACGGCGCCGGACCTCACACGCTCGACAGCAGCCGCCGCAAAGCCTATACCGCCAATAGTCTGCGTGATTCAACCCATAAATACGCTGTGCTAATCGCACAGAAACCGGAATTACAAAGCTTGGCACGGTTGAATGAAAACATTCTGCTACTGGGTGGTGGCTTTCCGATCAAAATCGGCGGTGAAGTGGTGGGTGGAATTGGCGTGGGCGGTGCACCGGGCATCGAGTTTGATGAAATTTGTGCAAGCGCGGCATTAAAAGTTCTAAAAGCCGATGAAACCTATGAAAAGAAATGAATCTGCGCGCTTCTAAAAATTCAAAGTTTTAAACAAAACGAGGCACGAGCAAAAATTGTGACGTAGCAGATATCTGATAGATAAGGAATGATTTTTAGCGAATAACAAGGCGTTGAAACGAAATTTCGATTTTTTAGAGATACCCATCTGTCATTTTTTGACGATCATCGCCATATAATCGATCAACAATTCTTCCAGAAATAGGCGTGGATTCAGCGGATGACGCGCCAGTTGCTGCCTGACATTTAAAGTTCTGGCATATGCAATGCACGCCTGCAGATCAATTTGCCTGCTTACCCTTGTAATGGATGCCAATTGATTCAAGAAATAGCGGATCTTTCCAGTGGTACGATAACTGACCAGATCGTAACACCACTGTTGCAGCCACTTCACAACAACGGGCAGATTGACTTCTTGCATGAGCTGCGCCCCAGCAACCGGATTCATTCGCGTAGCATGGCTCATCAATTGAATGAATTGCTGATACTGCTGTGCGTGCTCATCAGCATTCAACAATAACGCGGATAATGGTGAATAACCGGCGGCAGCCAAGCTAATGTGTGGATCACTGATGGCATGCTGAGTCAACCACGCAAGGGATGTCGCCACATCCGGTATTGGCATGGCAATTTGCTGGCAGCGGCTGCGTATCGTCGGCAGCAAGCGTTGTGCTTGATGCGTGACCAGAATAAACAACACATTCTCCGGCGGCTCTTCCAATTTCTTTAACAATGCATTGGCCGCCGCTTTATTCATTGACTCTGCCGGATAGATGAGAACGATCTTGTAGCCGTGCTGATGTCCGGTGAGATACACAAAATCGTTTAGTTTGCGGATTTGTTCGATGCTGATGTGCTGGCTAGCGTTTTTTTTAGTTGTGGCAGTGCTCGATTTTTCTTCACTATCTTCTTTTTCACCTTGTTCGGCAGAGTTACGCTTTAGCCCTTCCGGTAGAATCGCATAGAAATTGGGATGCGTATTTTGTTTAAACCATCCGCAGCTCAGGCATGCACCACATGCCTTATGCTCTGCCTTGTGGTCAGTGCATAATAATGACTGGGCCAAATAGCGGGCAAAGTCATATTTGCCGATCCCCTGTTTCCCTTTGAGCAACAAGGCATGTCCCCGCAATCCAGAGTTTCTCAGCAATTTTTGCCAGATTTTGTGCTGCCAGATATAAATGTCATCCATGTTTTAGTATTTTCTGCAAAATTTGCGCTACAGCAGCCTTGACTGCGTTTAAGGGCAAACTGCTGTCGATTATTTTGATGCGCTGCGGAAATTGCTGCGCCCTATCCAGGTAGGCGGCACGTACGCGTTGAAAAAAATCATTTTGCTCTTGTTCAAAACGATCTGCATTTTTGATCAGACTGACACGCTGCTGCCCCAATTCTACGGGTACATCAAAATAAAGTGTCAAATTTGGTTGTACTGAGCCTTGCGTCCATTGTTCCAGGATCGCTAACTTCTGAGTATCTAATCCTCTCCCTCCTCCCTGATAGGCAAAGCTAGCATCGCTAAAGCGGTCGGAGATGACCCATTGACCTCGCGACAATGCTGGCAGAATCACTTTATCCAAGTGCTCCCGGCGTGCCGCAAACATTAGCAACGCCTCTGTTTCAGGATGCATGTTGCTTGCTTTGTCGAGCAACAAGGCACGCAATTGCTCACCCACAGGCGTTCCGCCAGGCTCCCGCGTTACTACCGTAGCGCAACCGGCTTGCTGCAATAGCTGCACAATCCAGGCAAGCTGGGTCGATTTACCCGCACCGTCAATGCCTTCCAATGTAATAAATTTGCCTGGCTTCATGTTATTTGAGTTTTCGAATATTGTTCGGATAAGCTACTATGTACGAAAATTCGGTAACCATTTAATTCTACCATGCACATTGATGCCGACGGCTTGCTTGATAGCGTCCGATTTATCGAATCTCCCAATTGTGATGAACGGCCGAAACACTCAAGCATTAGTTTATTGGTCATTCATAATATCAGCCTGCCACCCAATGAATTTGGCGGCAACGGCGTAATTGAATTATTCACCAACCAACTCGATCAGCACGCACATCCGTATTACCAAACTGTGCACGAACTCAAAGTATCCGCACATTTTTTTATCCGCCGCGATGGCAGCGTGATTCAATTCGTTCCCTGTACCAAACGCGCCTGGCATGCCGGTGTGTCGTACTGGCAAGGCAAGCCGCAATGCAATGATTTTTCAATAGGGATAGAATTGGAAGGCAGCGATATCACGCCTTTTACCGACGCGCAATATAGTGCCTTGATTGTGCTGACAAAATGCTTATGTGATTACTACTCAATCAAAGACATCGCAGGTCATTCTGATATTGCCCCCGGCCGGAAAACCGATCCGGGGCCTTATTTCGATTGGGAAAAATATACTGCTCCTCTAGATCGTCATATCATAAAACCAAAATCCATAAAAACCTGAAATATCAAGCATATTGTAGCTCGGTTAATTGACTGTTGATAATACGGCTATGTATTTTATATGACGTGCTTGTGCTTCATGCCACGCCACTCTTGCACTGTAGCTGCCAGCAATAATTGCCATTCACAATCCGCATCATTCATCAGACCTTGAAAATTCTACTTCACTGGTTACTGGTGTAATAGCGCCTACTTTAATTTCGGTCAGAACTCACCAGTGAATATCAATGGGGAACATCGCATACTCGTCTCATTTGCGTGGGAATCTCATTTATAGATGTTTGTTTCTATCTTTATCGAAAACTTATCTTAAGGAAACAGACATTAAGCATTTCATTTTGCGATGCCATCCTATAGTTATCCGAATTTAACAACATTCGCGGGTTGTAGTATAGAATTCACCCCAATAGATAATCATGTTTCCGCTGAACGGAATCTGTCTATATTTTTTATGAGGAGTCAACATGTCACGAGCGTTTTTTATTATCCTTGCTTTCGCTGTTCTTCAAGGATGTGCAACTTCCAGAGAAATATTTCTTGCGGATGGAACAAAAGGCCATAACATCAACTGCAGCGGCTCAGGAATGAATTACAGCAATTGTCTAGAAAAAGCCGGTGAAATTTGCGGTGCTCGTGGATACCATATACTGAATCAACAAGGCGAAGTGGTTCCTTTCTCTACTGCCATTCGTGAGTTTGGCTCGACTATGCGATCGCCTTCAATTGGATATCTGGTTCAATCAGGCTCGGTAATCACGCGTAATCTTTTTATCAAGTGCAAATAAATAAAGCCCTGCGATAGCGCCGCTACAGGATAAAAATAGCATTTACTTTGGGTTTGTTTTTTCTATCGATAATCACCGTTAACCAAATTTACCGGTAATATAATCTTCGGTAGCTCTTTGCTTCGGTGTCGTGAAAATCGTATCGGTATTACCAAACTCAATCAGTTCGCCTAAATACATGTACGCGGTGTAGTCTGAAACACGCGCTGCTTGTTGCATGTTATGGGTAACAATGACAATGGTGTAATCTTGTTTAAGCGTGAAAATTAAATCTTCAATGCGCGCCGTTGAAATGGGATCGAGCGCTGAAGTTGGCTCATCAAGCAACACCACTTCGGGCTTTACTGCGATAGTACGGGCAATACATAAACGTTGTTGCTGCCCGCCGGAAAGGCTGGTACCGCTGTGCTGCAGCTTATCCTTCACTTCATCCCACAATGCGGCTTTATCGAGTGCCCATTCGACCCGCTCGGCGAGTTCGTTACGCTTTAACGGTTCATACAGTTTCACACCAAATGCCACATTATCAAAAATTGACATGGGAAATGGCGTAGGTTTTTGGAATACCATGCCCACTTTTGCACGCAAAATGTTGAGATCCTGTTTGGCATCGAGAATATTTCGGCTATCCATGATGATTTTGCCTTTGGCTTCCTGGCTAGGATAGAGTTGATACATGCGATTGAAAGTGCGCAGCAGTGTTGATTTGCCGCATCCGGAAGGGCCAATAAAAGCGGTCACCTTATTTTTCGTAATCGCCATGTTGATGGATTTCAATGCATGATACTTGGCATAGAAAAAATCCAAATCGTGAATGGTTACTTTGGCATTATTTGCCATGTCAGGGATTTCATTCATCTTAAACTTATTGATTAATCTGCTCGTGTTTACGCAAGAAAAAGCGGGCAATGATGTTAAGTGCCAGAACGCTCAAGGTAATCAACAGAGCCCCCGCCCACGCTAATTCTTGCCAGTATTCGTAGGGACTCATGGCAAATTGAAAAATAACGACGGGTAAATTAGCCATGGGGCGATTCATATCAACGCTCCAAAACTGATTGTTTAATGCGGTAAACAGCAGTGGCGCAGTTTCTCCGCTAATACGCGCGATAGCCAATAAAATACCGGTCAATATGCCGGCTTTGGATGCACGCCAGGTCACCAGAGTAATTATTTTCCAATGTGGTGCGCCTAAAGCGGCGGCGGCCTCACGCAAACTATTGGGAATAAGCCGCAACATATCTTCGGTAGTGCGCACAACGACGGGAATGACAATCAACGATAGAGCCAATACACCGGCCCAACCGGAAAAATGGCCTACCCGGGCAACATAAACGGTATAAACAAAAAGACCAATTACAATTGACGGTGCGGACAGCAGAATATCGTTGATAAAACGGGTAACTGGCGCAAGCCAGCCACGCTGACCAAATTCGGCCAAGTAGGTACCCGCCATGATACCAACCGGGGTACCAATCGCAGTGGCGATTGTTACCATCGCTATACTGCCTGCAATAGCATTTAATAAGCCGCCATTTTCGTCAGGAGCAGGCGTCATTTGCGTAAATAACGCCAAGTTCATGCCACCAAATCCTTTACTGAACAAGGTGAATAAGATCCAAAACAGCCACGCTAATCCAATCCCCATCGCCAATACGGAACCAATAAGATTAATTGCGTTTACAATCCGGCGACGGGTATACATTGAAACCATAAAGATGCTTTAAGAAATATCGCCATCACGTTTCCTGAGTTGCAGTAAAAGAATTTTGGAGCAAGCCAGGACTATGAAAGTTATGAGAAACAAAATTAAACCCAACTCAATGAGCGCAGCCGTATATAACTCGCCATCCGCTTCAGTGAATTCATTGGCCAGTGCGGAAGCGATACTATTACCAGGCATAAAAAGCGAGGCATGTAACTGATGCGCGTTTCCTATTACAAAAGTAACCGCCATCGTTTCTCCCAGCGCACGCCCCAAGCCAAGCATTATCCCGCCGACCATGCCGATACGCGTGTAAGGGATGACTACATGCCAAATAACCTCCCAAGTCGTTGCACCTGACGCATAAGCAGATTCTTTCAGCATGGATGGCACAACCGCAAAAACATCACGCATCACCGCTGCAATAAAAGGAATCACCATGATTGCCAAAATAATACCTGCGGTCAGCGTGCCTATACCCATAAAGGCTCCCGCAAACAAAAAATCTATGCCGGGAATTTGTCCTACAGTATCTTGCAGCCAGGGTTGCCCCGTTTTCGCAAACAACGGGGCAAAAACAAATAAACCCCACATGCCGTAAATAATGCTGGGAATCCCGGCCAGAAGCTCGATAGCTGTTCCCAGAGGCTGGCGTAACCAAGGCGGAGACAATTCTGTTAAAAACAACGCAATTCCAAAGCTGATCGGAATGCCGATGGACAGTGCGATGATTGATGTAACCAGCGTTCCTATGATCGGAACCAAACCACCAAATTGTTCGGTAACAGGATTCCATTCACCGCTGATCAGGAAATTAAAACCAAAAGCCTTGACCGCCGGTAAACTTCCAATAACTAATGAAACAACCAAGCCCGTCAGTAATATCAATACGATCAAGGTAAAAATCCAAGTGGCGCCACGAAAAAGCAAATCATAGAACAACTGCCTTTTTAACTGTGAAGGCGCATGAATTTTTGCCATCCTCTTATCCGGCAAACTGAAAGCACCTGAATTGCTTTGATTGGTGTAATTTACATGCATAATTTGCAATTACTCTGTAAGCGATGGTTATTTTTCTATCGCATGGTATAAATCGAACGGCCATTTTTATCTTTTATATTTTCCTGCCAGGAATCTTGAATCAGCGTAACGATGTTATCGGGCAGCGGAATATAATCCAGTTCCAACGCCATATCATCGCCTTCCTTGTAAGCCCATTGAAAAAATTTCAATACTTCTTGCGCATGCATGGGATTATCTTGAAATTGATGCATTAAAACGAAGGTAGCGCCGGTGATCGGCCAACTGTTATGGCCCGGTTTATATGTCAAAATCTCATAAAAACCGGATGCCGCATCCCATTGTGTATTTTCAGCCGCCGCCCTGTAACTGGCTTCAGTAGGTTTTACGTAATCGCCATCATGACTTTGCAATACCACATAATTCATCTTACTTTGCTTGACGTAGGCGGCCTCAACATAACCAATTGAATTCTTGATTTGTCTCACAAAATTGGCTACGCCTTCGTTTCCTTTACCGCCGGTACCAATTGGCCAAGCCACAGACACATCAGCACCTACTTTTGCTTCCCATTCCGGACTCACTTTACTCAAATAATCGGTAAATAAGAATGTAGTACCTGAACCATCGGCGCGATGAACCACGGCAATGTTGCTGGCGGGCAAATTAATAGCGGTATTTAAGCTGGCGATCGCTGCATCATTCCAACGCTTGATTTTGCCAAGAAAAATATCGGCCAGCACGGCACCGGTAAGCTTGATTTGACCTGCGTTAATACCATCCAAATTAACAACCGGTACTACCGCCCCGATCACTGTAGGAAATTGCATCAGATTGTTTTTATGCAATTCCTGTAACGGTAATGGTTTGTCAGATGCACCAAAATCAATCGTTTTAGCTTTGATTTGCTTAATACCACCGCCTGAACCAATGGATTGATAATTTAAACGAACACCGGTTGCTTTTTTATAGGCATCCGCCCATTTTGCATAAATGGGATAAGGAAAGGTTGCGCCAGCACCGGTGATATCAGCGGCCAATGCAAAAGTCGTTACTACTAGCAACACTATCGATATAGCCAATCGTGCAAGACTGATCCGCAATCGCATCTAAATTCTCCTGTGTAATGAATTTCAATTGACTAAACATCTTAATGAGGAGATATGACAAGGTAATTACAAACCCATTACATGTAGGAATCCTCCCGGTGATTGCCAGAATAGGTTCACTGGGAGGAAAGGAAGGAAAAATACTCATGAGACATAAAACCCAATTCAACACGCTCTCGATCTCGTGGATCGTTGTGACATTTCCATGGATGGAAGTGCTTGGGTCAAGCGGTTCATCTACTCGAAGGGGCTGTAGATGGCTATCCAAAATCTATGTTTTATGTAATACCGGGAATCAACAATTTCTTTATTATGGATTGCGCACTATCACATTGGTGTTTTTAGGTTTATTCAGAAGAAGGCCCAGCATCAGATAAACAAAATAAAGGTATATTCCGGCAGTAATGGCCGAAATGCTCTCCCAATCAGCGGATGCCCCAGATAGTACAATGCTATAAATTACACTTAGCAAAATAAAGCAGACACAGATTGTTGTAATGATAAAAATGTTATTGCGTTTCATGATTAGATCCTCCTGACAATTGCAGATTGTGTTCATCTCACGTCAAAATTATTCTTCATTACGCCATTTCTTTTTATCATCATGAGCATGCCTGCGCGTGATAGCCATGGTCTTATCATTACCCGTACCGGAATGCTGAATGTTGACATATAGGGTATGCGGATCTTTACCAAAATAAATGCCCGTACCTTCTGCGGACTGATCTTTGAGTGAAGCAAACAGATGCACACCATCGCTATAACCGTCGCCATCGTCATCGGGCAACGCAACCCAAATGTCGCTATTGTCATTGTCCTCAACAATCCACAGCTTACCATCAGGGCCATTTGCCAGATTGTCCGGTCTTCTGAAACCGGTTACTCCAGGTGTTGTATTGGTAGGTCTGACTTCAAAAGGTACATTGATGCCCGGCTGCACAAAGTAACTCACTTTAGGCACCGCTGACAGCTTTATAGCAAGAACCGCGCCAGGACCATCGGTATTTGCTGCATTGGTCGCATCTTCGCAAGTCAGCGCCGCATATAGCGTGCGGCCGATACGTTCCAAGTCTTCAGGGCGGCAGAAAGGTGTTGCATTCACTGCTTGAGCTGCAACCCTGGCACTGATTTGAACCTGATTCATATCTAAAGCCACCCATTCGGCATCGCCAGTCTTGCCACCATTTTTTACACGTAATGCATATAACTGGCCACTACTCAAGTCACCATAATTTTCTGGAACGAATTTATAAATCGAACCTGTTCTGTCTTCGTCAATAACATAAACATTGCCTTCTTCGTCAATTTCGATACCTTCATGCGATAACGAGCCAAGCAGTGGCCGCACTTTGATTGCTTCGACCTTGGTCGGATTATCTCTGGCAAAGATCATTTCATATAACAGGCCACTTTGTGCGTTCGGTGCTTCAGGATCAGGAATTTGCGAAGTAATGGTCTCTTCAGCAAACAATAGAGTTTGCCAAGGTGTCCAAACCAAGCCATCAAGAGCCTCCCAATCGGTACGCTGCGCTAAAACTCTGGCGTTACCCGTTTTTAGATCTACCACCGAAACCGCACCACCCAAATATGGGTCAGTGCCAGGACGTACTTCATGCGTGCGATAAAGGTAACGCCCTGCATGCTTTCCGGTTTCATTGACTGTATTCATATCATTCAGATCCGGAGAATTAGGATAAATATCCAAGTTGCTTTCATCAGAAACAATATACTGTTTATAACCTTTCGGAATCACCCAAGGCTTGGTATTCAAAATATGCGGATCGGTTGTTGTTTGCTCATAAGCTGATGCAGCAATAGGTTTGAATTTCATCGGACCGTCAATTTTTTCTGCGCCTGCATAAACGAGTGACGTCAATACAGCACATACGGGTAGCGTTAGAATCGATTTTTTCATGAATTTTCTCCATCGAAATAGAATTACAATTTGATATTCTGAAACTGCAACGTGAAGCCGAATTGGCTTTTTACGTAGCTGCTACTGTATAGACGTCACATGAAAGGCTGATGTCATGAAAATGAATTTTTCATGAATGCTTTGTTGCAATCACATAATCTCAGTTTTTGCTAACAGCTTAAAATGACAAAACCGCTGCCACTTTCCGTGAACAGCGGTTATTATCAGGTCTATTAGCAGGAAGAATTTTCGATGGATAAAACCTTTGAAAATTTTCCATTCAGAAAAATCAGTTAAAAGGGAATGTCCATTCCTTCGTCCAATCACTATCTGCATCTTTAAATGCACCGATATAATCAACAGGCGTAAAGAAGGCATCACTAACCGCAGCACCACCCAATGTCAATGGCGATCCGGCTGCCGGTAAGTAACCGCCTAACAGAGGATCTCCTGCAACATTCTCGGATTGCGACAGGAACCAATCCGATGTGGTAAATGTGGCACCCTCGCCATCAGCGAAATTAGCGGCACAATTAACATATGAATTTTGAACCGTTAACGAGCCCGACAAACTGCCAGGTGTTCCTGCATGAGCAAAGGTTGCCGGACCATCGATTGTTAAACAAGATGCAAATCCGCCAGAAACAACAGAATTCCAGATATTAACGCCAGTTCCTCGGCGTAATAATACCCCTTCTACTGCACTACCTGTCCGGCCAAGAATGGTCATGTTAGATAGAATCGGCTGAGCTCGTGGACTACTGCCATTGTCCACTTCATTGTTGTCGGCTTCAATGCCACGGTCACCAGAATCTAGCGCCTGTTTGATCAAAATAAACTGCGCACGTCCTTGCCAGCCATTGGTCCAGTCAAGAGAATCATCACGAATATTGGTTAAAACCAAATGCTTCATTTGCACCGTACCACCAAAGACTTCAACGCCATCATCCAATCCTGCGTGAACTTGGACATAGTCGATAAGCGTTCCTGAACCCACGCCATTAAGCGTTAACCCATTGAGCTCCTCATCCTGGCGAACCGCATCACCGGCGAACAAAATCTGCACATACTTGAGTACACCACTGTTATCCGCCGCATCGTTGCCACCGTAAATCTCAGTAGTCACAGCTTCAAATGGCACTTCGCAAACGGGAACACCTGCATTACATCCATTTACCGGAGCATTTCCAGCAAGAACCAAGCCTGCCCATTCTCCGGCATCCTGGCCTATTGCGCCTGTCATGACGATTGGATTATCTGGTGTACCTTCCGCCATAATTTTTGAGCCGCGTCTGATCCACAGATAAGCTTTATCCTGACCGATAATTTTGGTTCCTGGGTTAATGGTCAGAATAGCGCTTTGTGACTTATCCCCACCAATGTAAACAGGTCCCTCCAACAACCATTCGATGTTCTTTGTTAAAGTAACATTCGAAGTAATTGTGCCACTTAAGATACAAGAATTCGCTGTAGGTCCTTGCTGTGCAAAAGCCGGGCAACCTTGAAAGGCATTATTAACCAATTGATCGATGCTAAAACGCAATGGATCGGAACCCGGTACTAATTTCAATTTGGCGTAATAACTGTCTGCGCCAACAGATACTGAAGAAATATGTACTGCGCTGGTATCCGAATCAAATACATTACGCTGCCCAGTCGTGGCAGCAACCGGATTAGC
>CADEDJ010000040.1 GCA_902826055.1 uncultured Nitrosomonas sp.
CTACCAAAGATAAAGACTATATTATTACTGTTTCTATCTGTAATTGGAATAAGTCTATATACACTTAACATTGCATCTCGTTCGTTGCGGGTTTGTGATCTACACTCTCAGTCAAATTTGCCGCACGGTTCACTTTCACACCAGGGAGCATTCATTCTTTCGTTTTGCAGCAATTAACGGTTTTGCTTGTAAATTTAATCCCTCGATTAAAAAACCAGTGCGCATGGCGGGATAGGGTGCCGATGTGAGCGCACTGGGAAGGTTCAGTCACCAGAAAATGGCTTAACCGATGACTGAAAAGAGGCTAGAAACGAAACTATCATAATAACGATTGAATTATCTTTTCGTTGACATGATTAGTCTATAAGGTTGCACGCGTAGTCATAGTTTTTCACCTTGTACATCAATATAAGTTTTCACGGGTCAAATTTTGATTAGACACTTCAAAACAATCCACAATTTAAATAAGCATAAAGTTCTTATTTATTAAACTACTGCCGAAATAAAAAACAACTATAACCATATGATAAATAGATAATAATTAAACTGTTAAATTATTAATCAGGCGTAAAAATACCTTTACTGTTCCAGAAGTTAATTAACAAATAACCGTCTTTTCCACAAAGTTATCAACAGAAAATGTGGATAATTAAACTTTCTCATATTAAATAGAGCGATATCGTACATATTGAAAGTTGATTCAAGCTTCACTATTTTCCAAAATATTCTGTTGCATGAGTTGCTTTTCCGTAGCTGAATGGGTTATGAATCGGCGGATCTGCTTGTCGATATCGCCTAGATAATTACTTACCATGTGCTTTGATACTGAAAGGATTTCTGCTATTTCGCCAGGGTCAACTTTTTGGATTGGATTCTGGCAAATTTGCCAAACAGATTCTGGCTTTCTTATCTGCAATTCTTTAGCCTGAGCAGCAATTAGTGATTCAGCATGTAATCTAATATCATCTATTAAAAACCAGTGTGCCAAAAGGGAAAAGACACACTGGCTTACCTAGAGAATAAGAACTTTCTATAAAAAGCCTTAGTGCGATAATGCAATAATTTTATTTATTTCTCTGTGCGATAGCGCACATTTAGAAGATTAAGAATTTTAGCGATGTAATAATCAGGTTTTATGGTACCGCAATAGAAATAACTTCTCTTTGTATGAAATGTCGGAGGAATTTTGATTTTTTCTGGTACTTCAAGCTAAATCCCCTCCGGCAAAGCCAGAGGCTTATATTTGTTAACCCCCTCAAAGGGGCAAAAGCTGGCGCTACTTAAAGGCAGCATCAGATACCAGGTCTGAGTTGATCATAACTATTGCCCTCCTTCTTTGGTTACGAATGTATTCCCTTACCATCTCTTCATCCAATCCGACTATTGGAACAAAATAACCCCGTGCTCAGAAATTTTCATCTGCAAATTTCATCTTCTTGCTTTCATTCGGAATAAATACTACGTAATACTTACAATCCGATATTGTATGCGTCAGGCTCTGGTAATCTCTCATTCGATTCTCCTAACTTTTGGTCAAGCTAAAAGAATCAACGCGACCGTTTCCTTCGGTCAAACTTTTATCACTCCCCCGGCATAGCCGGGGGGCACCTTATTTATGTGGAAAGTAATAAACATAACAACAAAAATTAAAACGTTTGAGCATCCATAAGTTACCGATAAAGAAAATTGGCGCTCTATATTTCCGCAAATCGCCTCAATCTAAGTTAAATTTCTCTAACCCTGTGATATTTATCACAGATTTCTTTTTTTGCTGCACTTAATCTATGCTCACTTCGATTTTTTCGGAGCTTTTTTGATTGAATTTAAGTAAGGAGAAAATGATGGCGATAAAAATTCATGGTACATATAGAAATGATGTACTGGATGGCACACTTGGAAATGATGAAATCTATGGTTACGGTGGTCACGATATCCTGGATGGCTATGACGGGCACGATGTACTGTACGGCCACGAAGGTAACGATACGCTCTATGGTTGGGATGGCAACGATAACTTATATGGCGGTTTCGATGATGATTCACTGGATGGCGGCTCGGGCTTCGATTCGTTGCATGGGGAGCTAGGCAATGACGTTCTCGAAGGTCAAGCAGGCGACGATGTACTGGATGGCGGGGACGGGGCTGATTTAATGCGGGGAGGTGTGGGTTCTGATACGTTCTACGTTGACAATATCGGCGACCAGGTAATTGAGCTTAATGATATTGAATCACACAGTGACAGGGTATACAGCTCGGTGAGTTGGAGCTTTAGCGACAATGTCGAGGCATTATATTTGACAGGAACAAGTCATATTGATGGAATAGGCAACGCCGATAACAATTTCATCAGTGGAAATAGCGGCAATAATAAACTGTATGGTAACGCCGGCGATGACACGCTGGTTGATGGCGCCGGAATCGACACGCTGTACGGTGGTGACGGTAATGACATCTACTACATTACGGATTTCGGTGACGCCGCCATTGAAACCAATCAGACGATATCAGGCGGCATCGATACCGTTCGAAGTTGGGTTGATGGCTATACGCTAGGTGCCGGACTGGAAAATTTAGAAGTCGCCGAAGGCATCGATGGCAGTGGTAACGAGCTGAATAATCTCATAACTGGGAACTGGGGATCTGAAGCCTTATTTGGTGCAGGTGGAGATGATGTATTACAAGGCGATCAAGGTGATGATTACCTTGACGGAGGCACGGGCGCCGATCTCATGTCCGGTTTCACCGGCAATGATGTTTATGTAGTCGATAATGTCGGGGATATTGCGGTGGAAGTGAATGGAAGCAACGGCTATGACACTGTCTATTCAACGATTAGTTATACTTTGGGGGAGAATATAGAACAGTTAATCCTCCAAGGAAATACCCATCTGAATGGCACCGGTAATCTTCTGGATAATATTATGTCTGGTAATAATGGCAATAACCTAATCGATGGTGGCGATGGTAACGATACGCTCTTTGGTCTTAACGGTAACGATGAATTGCTTGGTGGCATCGGAAACGATACATTGGGTGGCGACAACGGTATGGATTTGCTAAGGGGTGGAATGAACAATGATTATCTATACGGCGGTCGGGACAATGATAGCCTTGATGGTGGTGAAAACAATGATGTACTCGCCGGTCAATTGGGAACGGATACACTGACTGGCGGTTCGGGCGCTGATATATTCGATTTTAATACCTTACTGGAATCAAGGGTGGGCAGTTTCCGCGATGTAATCACCGATTTCAACCGGGCGGAAGGGGATCGAATTGACCTAGCCACACTCGATGCCAATTCTGGCGTAGTTGGAAATCAAGCGTTTAGTTTTATCGGGGGCAATGCGTTCACTGCAGCCGGACAACTGCGTTATGACGCTGCCAGCAATTCCTTGCAATGTAACGTAGATGGGAACTTGACCGCTGATTTTGAGATCGGCATCAATGGAACGGTTAACTTCACTGCCAGTGATTTCGCACTGTAGTCGGCAGGCGTGCGATGTATTAACCACATATTGCATAGCAGATCAAGCTTCTCTGCAATATCTCAAACTAACCAACAACCACCAGCATCGCTGGTGGTTGCGCAACTCATTTAACGAATACTCAACCTAACACGGCAAGAGATCTAGGTGGATTCATAATAAACTGCTGGGTATCGCAATAAATTTCATCCCCTGTGGGGAATATTACGCTCAGATTTATAAATTTCTATTGCCAACAAAGCGATGGAGAATCTGATTAAGCTCTTCAAGATCAAACGGTTTGCCTAAAAAAGCATTCATCCCTACTTGAGCAAATTTTTGCTGATCATCCGCCATCACATTCGCTGTCAAGGCGACAATAGGAATATCGGTTAGCTGCATATCCTGCCGGATATGCCGGGTTGCATCTAAGCCATCCATTACGGGCATTTGTACATCCATAAAAATCAAATCGAAGGATTGCTTCTGCGCTTTAAGTAAAGCCAGACACTCAGCACCATTCTGTGCAAGAGTCACTGCAATCCCCCAATTACTTAATAACTCAGTTATCAATATTTGATTAACTTCGTTGTCTTCAGCAACAAGAACGTGTACGCCAGAAAATTGCTGTTTATTGCTTTTAACTGCTTGCTTTTGATCAATATTACCTACTTCTTTATCTTTGAAAAGTTCAGTAACGCTATTAACTAGGTGAGATACAGTAAAAGGCCTAATTAACACACTGATCATTTTTATATCCTCAATGTCTCTTGAAAACGAGGGATCCATATTATTAGTAATTAAAATAATTTTGGGCTGACTGTGAGCTGGCAAAGCAACTTCGATATCATGCACAAACCCAAGATAATCGGTATCAGGTACACGTGTAGTCAGCAACAACAAATCAAATAATCCGCGACCACCGGAATCAGCAAGTGTCTGAAGAGCATGTGCGCAGTCTTCCACGGCAACGGCATACCACCCCAAAGACTGCACAATCTGCAAGAGAATCTGACGTGTAACTGCATTATCGTCAATGACCATGACCCTCAATGATCGCAAATAATCATAGGGAATCACTGCCCAGGATTGCTCATTATGGTCTGCTTGCTGCAACTTAATGGTACATTTGAATTTGCTGCCGGCGCCATATTCACTTTCGACTGAAATAGTGCCACCCATCAATTGTGCTAATCGACGGGAGATCGATAGGCCCAGGCCGGTACCGCCAAAACGCCGCGTGATGGAAGAATCCGCCTGGGAGAACGCTTGGAATAGATTTTCCATTTGCTCAACTGTCATACCGATACCACTATCAGCCACGCTAACAATCAGTGTGACGATCCCGGTTTGCTCAATCTTTTTAACCGCAACATGAATAATAACTTCGCCCCGGTCGGTGAATTTAATTGCATTGTTGGTCAAATTAACGAATATTTGACCCAGCCTAACTGGATCACCCTTAAAGTAGCGAGGCACATTAGGCTCTACGTAAAAAAGCACATCAATGGCCTTATCTTTTGCTGCAGTCGAAGCAAGTATTGCCAGGTCTTCCAATATACTATTTAAATCAAACGCAATATGATCTAATTCAATTTTGTTGGCTTCTATTTTGGAATAGTCGAGGATGTCATTGATTACCCCTAACAAAATATTAGAAGATCCTTCAATATTACGCAGATACTTGCTCTGGCGTGGATCCAGCGGTGTTTTGCTCAATAAATAAGCCATACCCAGAACCGCATTCATAGGCGTGCGAATTTCATGTGACATCATAGCCAGAAAACGTGTTTTCGCAAGATTCGCAGCTTCTGCTTGTTGCCGTGCTTCAATCAACATTGCTTCACGGCTTTTTTGCTCAGTAATATCTTGATGCGTTCCGAACATCAATAAAGGTTTTCCATCGTCGGTCCAGCTCGACACCTTACCGCGATCCAATACCCATACCCAATGCCCGTCTTTGTGACGCATGCGCGCCCCACATTCATAATAAGGAATTTTCCCGGCAAAATGCTCTTTAAGGCGTACTTCAGATTGCTTCAAATCTTCTGCATGGACAAACTTAAGCCATGTATCTATGGATAAAGGAGAAATCTCGCTCAAGCTGTACCCTATAATTCCGGCCCACCGCTCATTGAAAATTACTTCGCCAGTTTGTACATTCCATTCCCATGTACCGATATGCGTGCCTTCAATAATGTTGGATAAACGCAATCGCTGCAATTCCATCTCTTTATCACGCAATTTTCTACGGGTAATATCCCGTGACGATGCGTAAATAAATTGTCTTCCTGAAATCTCTATTCTTCGTGCATTAATTTCAACATCAATAATAGAACCATCTTTACGCCGATGCAGCGTTTCAAAAACGCGCGATGACTTAGTTATTTCACGTACAGCATTGATCAGTTTTTCTTTAGGGATTATCTTGGCATCCCAATCTGCCACATTGAGCCGGGCAGTTTCTTCGTAGCTATAACCGAGCATGCTTGCAAACGAACGACTAAATTGCACAACATTTCCATCTTCGTCAAGAATATGGATACCATCGCTGGCCAAATCCAGCAAAGCTTCAAATTTGCGGGATGCATTTTTTAATTCCGAAATATCCGCTGCATAACCATTCCATAGAATACTTCCATCATTTTGTTGGGTTGGCTTTGATTGCGTATGTATCCACCTGGTCTCATGTTGCGATGTCACAACACGGAACTCAAAATACCAATCATGCAGTTTTTGTGCGGACTCTCGCAGCGACGAATGCAAAATTTCTGAGTCTTCAGGATGAATAATGGATAATAATGGCGAGGCATCCCTGATCAGTTCCGCAGGCGATATACCCAGAACCTTGCTTATGCCTTTGCTGGCAAAAGGAATACAGCATCGTCCATCAGAAAAAAGTTGCAACTGAAAAATAAAGCCAGGAATATTATTCGATAAATCTTCAAGAAATTTATGACCGCGAATAAGCTGAGTTTCCAGGTTCTTGCGTAATGTAATATCAAATAAAATAACCAAATGATTTTTGATAAACACTGGAGATTCAAGGGAAGCAACAGATACAATGACATTACATCGAGAACCATCCTTGCAGTGAATAATAAGATCAAGCGATTCGAAATCGGTTTTTTCTTTTGCGGCCTTTTCCAGATTTTTTGTCCATGCTGTTACTGCCCATTGGCGATATTCGCTATCTGGGTAGGCTTTAGGCCACCAATCAGCCAGTGTTGGAATATCACTCAACGTATAGCCAAATAATTGAGTAAATGCCTTATTTAAATAGGTGATGTTTTGATGTTCATCATTAATTGCCACAGGAACTGGCAGTGAATCAATAATTGCGTAAAGCTTGGCCTCATTTTTTCGTAACTCAGCTTCAATCTGATTTCGTTCGGTAAATAATATACTGACAAATTGCGCCATAAGAGAGATACCGAGAATAAAGATATTCATTTCCGGGATATTGGGACTGTCATTCAGAACAAAGGGACCTAATCCGCGCGATGTCTCATACAATGACAAAAATGTAATACCGCCGCATATAAGCGACACAATAACCAATCCACCTTTTATTGCGATCCATATTAACAATGGCGCGTAAATCACCAATGCAAAAGTAATACTGCTAGCGACAAAATTGCCAAAAATAAACCATGTTGATGGCAGTAACAAGACAATGGGTAGCCAAGAATTTTTGATTAATTGCAAGAGAGCCGTAGTACGGTTTGGCAAAGAAAACAACTTTAGTAAAAATGGAGTAACCAAAAATTGCCCCATACAATTGCCAAGCCACCAATTGATCCAGGCTTGCAGATAATGCTGAGATTCCTGAATCGCATTGAAGGATAATAGTGTTAAGGTTCCAAGCGTGGCACTAAACGGCTGCAGGACTAAAAAAATCATCATAAACAGTCGCGTTAAATCTCTTACTTTATTCAGGCTTGGATTCAGCCTCCAATGTTTAAATAAAGTAACCCCAATAATCGCCTCAACACTGTTAATAGCGGAAATTATCAATGATGGAAGAAATTCAAGCCCATTACTTAAAGAAAGGGCCAGTTGCCCTAACAATATACCTGGCCAAACCCTCGATCCAAGTAAAATGATGGCAGCAAGCGCAATTCCCTCCGCCACAAAAAAAACCGGAGTAACAATATAATGCGAAACCGCCGTTAGAAAGCTGATATGACCGAAAACAAAATACATAGCAGCCAAAATCAGTAATTGGGATAAATAATCCCGATAGCGCTCAGACCAATTGTTGCTTATCATGGAGTAGCCAGATGATTCTTGATTACACAAAAAATTACAGTAGGTTTAAAGCTTAATGACCCCAATCCAAATGAAAATTAGGCTGATTAAAATTGTCATGACCATGACAGTGATTAACAGATTCTGCATGTATGATTGGTGTTACAGGAAGCAATAGGAAATTATAGCCGATAACTTGCCGCCAAACTTTTCCGTTGCAGTGAAACCTTGCGTAAGTACAAGTCATAGTAAGGTATTTATACAACAGAACAAGTTAATTCTTCGTATTTCACAAACAACTGCTAGCGAACTCAGAAAACAGTGTTTTCCATCGAACAATAAAAAGTCTAAATCCATCGCTCATGGAACCAATTATTCTTGCATGCTATCTTATTGCGTTGATACTGCAATCTTTTTAACATAGCAATCCCCTTTTAATTCGTACTGCCCATTAAAAATATATCTTCATGGAATATGTTTTATATAATATTAATGATCTTTATTATTCTGCTTATCGTCGGGCCATCTTATTGGGTCAAACACACACTTGCGAAGTATAGTTATCCAGAAGATCGATACCCCGGCACTGGTGGTGAGTTAGCGCGCATTTTACTGGACTGGGCAAATTTACAAGCTGTGAAGGTGGAAATAACGCAACTCGGGGATCATTATGATCCAATTGAGAAAGTCGTGCGGTTGACATCTGATAAATTTAACGGTAAATCATTAACGGCAATTACAGTTGCTGCTCATGAAGTCGGACATGCCGTACAAGATCGCGATGGATATTTACCACTAAAATTACGTACGCGGCTGGTTGAAATCGCTGCCCCAGCCGAGAAACTAGGAGCAGCCATACTGATGCTTGCTCCCGTCATTGCAGTTGCTGCCAAAGCACCGAGCGCCGGTGCGTTATTTTTGCTCGGTGGTCTTTTGACAATGGGTACGGCGACGATCGTACACCTCGTTACGTTGCCAATGGAGTTACACGCAAGCTTTGCTCGTGCCTTACCAATGCTCGAACAAGGCAACTATCTGATTCAGGGAGATCAACCGCATGCCCGCAGAATTTTGCGCGCAGCAGCCTGGACTTATGTTTCTGTTTCGCTCATGACATTGTTGAATGTCGCAAGATGGCTGGCAATTCTGCGACGTTAACAATAATTTAATAGGTAATATTCTATTTTCGCGATATTCTTAGTCTTGACCCTGCAATATAAGCAACTTACCATGTGTTATTTGTGGTTATCATCTATTGGTTAATAAGTAAAATCAGCAATCTTTTAAGTAAAAAAGGACAAAAGATGTATTTAGTTACACAAGAAACAAAGGCTGTTCGCGGCTTTACACTGCTTGAACTGCTCGTTGTGATGGTCATTATTGGTTTGCTAGCCGCTTATGTCGGACCGAAATATTTTTCACAAGTTGGTAAATCAGAAATTAAAATGGCACAAGCACAAATCGATGCACTGGAAAAAGCATTGCACCAATATCGCCTGGATGTTGGAAGTTACCCTGCAACCGAGCAGGGATTGGCTGCTTTGGTCAATCGCCCCAGCAATGAAGCACGATGGCAAGGGCCTTATCTTGCCAAAATGCCGCCAGCAGACCCATGGGGACGCCCCTATGTTTACAAGTACCCCGGAGAACGTTCAGAATTCGATCTGCTCTCGTATGGTAAGGATGGGCAACCCGGTGGGGAAGGCGAAGCCGCTGATATAAAAAATTGGTAGTGGTAGTTACTAACAATGCGATATGAAGTGAAAGCAGTATTATCCGGACAAGGTACCGTACACCTTGAACTGGAAGCCAATAGTGAAGAAGAGGCACGCCTTCAGGTCATTGAACAAGGGGGTATGGTTTTAAGTGTACGGCGAAGCTTTTCAGGTTTTTCATTTAAATCGAATAAGCACTTTCCATTAGTTCACTTCAGCCAGGAATTGCTATCCTTGCAAACCGCGGGACTCAGCTTAGTCGAAAGTATCGAAACTTTACTAGAAAAAGAACAAGACGCTGGCAATCGTAAAATCATTCAGAATATTCTGGATCGATTGTATGAAGGCATAACTTTTTCGCAAACTCTGGAAGAACATCACCACGCATTTCCGCCGCTTTATATCGCGACCATTCGCGCCAGTGAGCGCACCGGGGATCTTCCGGAAGCGTTAACGCGCTTTATCAGCTACCAAACCCAAATGGATTTTGTGCGCAAAAAACTTGTGGGTGCATCCATTTATCCTGTTTTGTTACTGGTCGTCGGCTTTCTAGTTTCTATTTTCTTGCTGGTATTCGTTGTTCCCAAATTTAGTGCCATTTATGACGACATGGGCAGTGACTTACCATGGCTTTCACTATTATTGATCAAGTGGGGACATTTCGTGGATGAACATGGTTGGGAACTGGCCATTACTACAGGAGCCGTACTGTGTTCAGTAATTTATTTTGTCACGCGGCCAACCTTCCGTGCCAATGTCTTGCGATTATTATGGCGTATTCCAGCGATTGGTGAACATATGCGCGTTTATCAGTTAGCTCGCTTCTATAAAACACTCGGTATGCTGCTGCGTGGCGGCATTCCCATTACCCAAGCATTAGAGATGGTGAGTGGATTACTGCAATCGCATTTCCGTCCGAAAGTTGAGGCTGCAGCCAAGCATATCCGTGAAGGTAAAACAATTTCCAGTGCGATGGAACAAGAAGGATTAACAACCGCAGTAGGTAATCGTATGCTTAGAGTTGGCGAGAGAACAGGGCAAATGGGGGATATGATGGAGCGGATCGGTAATTTTCACGACGAAGAAATTGCCCGCTGGGTCGAGTGGACAACCAAACTGATTGAACCGTTACTAATGGCAGTTATCGGTATTGTCATTGGCGGTATTATTATTCTTATGTACATGCCAATCTTTGAATTGGCTGGAAGTATCAATTGATTGAAACTGCCATTCCACCCGAAAGTAAACAACCGATTGACATCAGTCAATTGGCTGATGCGCGCCAGAAAGCCATAAATCAAGGTATTTCTGTCATCCAAGTGCTAGAAGACAGCAGCGGCTATGGCCCTGACGAGCTTACCCAGCAATTAGGACAATTGCTCCATATGCCAGTGATGGAGATGAAAACCATTCATACGTTAAATCCGGCATTTGATCTACTTCCTTTCGCAGAAGCCATCATGCATGAATGTGCGCTATTTCGACGCGAACAGACTTATTTGCTTGCCGTCAGCAATCCATTTTCCAGCAAATTGCGCGCATGGGCGGAAGAACGTTTTGATATGCCAATTGAATGGCATTTAGTACATCCGGCCGACTTGACAGCTTTTTTTGCCCAGCAAGAAAAAACTATGCGCGCCATGGATCAGGTACTGCCCTCTGCCGAACTGGACAAAATACAGAGCGGTATTGAAGATTTATCTTTAAAAAGTATCAATGAAGGCACCAGTCAAGTGGTGCGATTGGTACATTCCACACTGTATGATGCGCACAAATCCCAAGCCAGCGATATCCACTTGGAAATGGCAATTGGAGCACTTTCAATCAAGTATCGCATCGATGGGGTACTGACATCGATTGGTGTCATTCAAGGTGCAGACCTGGCCGAACAAGTCATATCGCGGATTAAGGTAATGTCTGAATTGGATATTGCAGAGCGCCGCGTACCGCAAGACGGCCGTTTCAAAATTTCTATCCAAGGCCGAGAAATAGATTTTCGCGTTTCCATCATGCCCAGTATTTTTGGCGAAGATGCTGTGCTTCGTATTCTTGACCGGCAGGCATTGTCCGATCATATCGAAGGACTGACGCTTAATCAATTGGGCTTCAATGCGGCGGCTATTGCCAGCATTCGTCGCTTAAGTTCGGAACCCTATGGTATGTTATTGGTTACCGGGCCGACTGGAAGCGGTAAAACGACATCGCTATACGCTGCAATATCTGAAGTCAATAAAGGCAGTGACAAAATCATTACCATTGAAGATCCGATTGAATACCAGCTCCCTGGTGTTTTGCAAATTCCCGTCAATGAAAAAAAGGGATTAACTTTTGCGCGGGGGTTGCGTTCAATTCTACGGCATGACCCTGATAAAATCATGGTGGGTGAAATCCGTGACTCCGAAACAGCACAAATTGCCATTCAGGCTGCATTAACCGGGCATCTGGTGTTTACTACAGTGCATGCCAACAATGTATTTGATGTCATTGGACGGTTCTCACATATGGGCGTTGACCCTTATAGCTTTGTCTCAGCTCTGAATGGAATAGCCGCACAAAGGTTGGTACGCCTGCTATGTCCGCATTGCTCAATAGACGAACGCCCTGATGATAAGACAATTGCCGATTCCGGTATTGCTGCCGATGACGCGCAGCAATACAAATTCCGAAGCGGCAAAGGCTGCGGACAATGCCGCGGCAGCGGATATCGTGGCAGAAATGCAATTGCTGAGATTTTGCTTCTTAATGATGAAATTCGTGAACTCATCGTCGCTCAAGAACCGATACGCCGTATCAAAGAAGCGGCAAGAAACAATGGCACGCGTTTTCTGCGTGAAGCTGCATTGGATATGGTCAAGCAAGGATTGACCAGTTTAGAGGAGGCCAATCGTGTCACGATTGTGGCGTGATCAGATTCAGGCTTATGTGGCGCCCGAACGAGTGGACGTCGTTCGCTTTTCACGGGGTTTCAAGCCGGTGCAAACAGCCAAAATGACAACATCCTGTAAAGTCACTCAGGGAGCGCCTAGCTGGCAATCGGCATTACAAACGTTAGATAGCAATTTGGTCGACGCCGAAAATACAGAACTAACCGTAACGTTGTCGAATCATTTTGTACGCTATGTAACATTACCCCCGCAAATCGAAATAGCAACACCAGAAGAAGTCAAATCTTATGCTACTTTTCGCATGCGTGAAATTTATGCCGAACGAATTGATTCATGGCTACTGAGTGTCAGTGAATGGAGTCCGATAAATGGCGCTATCTGTGCGGCCATCCCACGCAACTTAATGAGTCAATTGGAAGAAATAGCAACGCGGCATCGCTGCAAGCTTAACGAGATCGAACCTTATTTAGCATCCACCTATGATCATTGGCAAAAATTGCTGCGCGGTAATACGTTATATTTTGCAGTCATAGAAACTGGGCGCATATGTATTGCCAGATTATCGAATGAAATATGGCACAGTGTACGCAATCAGAGAATGTTGCATAGCCCTGCAGAGGAACTCCTGGTGGCGCTGGATCAAGAAGCAATCTTTTCCGGCGCTAAACAATCTGTTGAAATCGTATATGTATTTGCCCCTGAACACCCGGAGCTGGTGTTGCCTGAAAATTGCGGATGGCACATCATCTCCTTGCCAACCGGGCAAATGCCGGTGCTGGCGCATTATCCATCAGCAGTTACCGATAATTCCGGGATGAATCAATGCACCGCCTAAAATTAAAATTCCCTTATCAAGAACAATCCATTCCTTACGTTGATTTTTCAATATTGCTGATTGGTATACTCGTCCTTGCCGGAGTACTTTTGCAATTTCGCTACCTTACAGAGGAAGTGAATTATTGGAGTAGCCGTGTCGAACGCTTAGAGAAACAGCAACAACAAAAAACCGCTCCCCGAACACGTGCAACCACTCGTGTAAAAGAATTCAGTCAAGAGATACGCAAAGAAATTGCCCAAGCGAACACAATTCTCGATCAAATTAATTTGCCTTGGGAAACATTATTTGATTCAATCGAATCTGCTGCAACCGAACAAATTGCACTCTTATCACTGCAACCCAATGTATCCAGCCGGACATTGCGAATCAGCGGTGAAGCCAAGAATATGGCAGAACTGCTCGATTTTGTAGAAGCGCTTGAACGTGAACATGTGTTTGAAAATGTACATTTGCTAAACTATAAAATTAAACAAGATAACCCGCATCGACCCATCATTTTTCTGCTGACAGCCGCATGGATTGGAACCGTTTGAAGATTGCAACACCACATATAGAATTTAATCAGCTCGTACCCCAGCTGCGCTGGTATATTGGCCGATTAGGCACAATTGGTAAGATCGGCATCGGTTTGTTAGGCGTCACCACGATTTATTTTTTCTCGGCGGTTTTACCCTTAGAATCAGATCTGCACAAACTGAAAGAACGCGCTGAAATGCTGCAAACACAAGCTCAGTCTAATCAAGCGCCCGGCGATGCTGAAAGTGGAAAAAAAATGAGCAGTGATCAAGCACTTCAAGCATTTTATGACTTCTTCCCGCGTATCGATTCTTCACCATTCTGGATCAGGGAGTTAGTCCGTATCGCCAAAAAGCAGAACGTAGAACTTAGCAGCAGCGAATATCGCCTGGTCAATGAAAACGATGCCCGTTTAGCCCGCTACGAAATGATCTTGCCAGTACGCGGCAATTATACGCAGATACGCGCGTTTATCGCCGATGCACTGGAAACGGTGCCAGCAATGGCCATATCAGCGATCGCCATTAAACGTGAAAATGTAACCTCCGATAAACTCGAAATGCGCCTTGAAATCAATCTTTATTTGAACAAATAGATCTGATGGACTCTGCTGAAAAAAAACGAAAACTATTATTGGGAAGCGCCTTGATTGCAACCTTGATCGCGGTAATACTGGTTGGTGAAGAAGACGAAGAAAACCTAATCAATACCGTGGAACCGGTACAATCAACAAAATCCACCGACAAAGCAAAAACTCAAGAACACAACTCTGAATATCTTGATATCAGTAAGCTGGGACAAAGAAAATTCAATCCGACTGCAGGAGAATTGTTTGCATCCACAAACTGGATGCCCAAACAACGTCAAGCCAGTTTGGAAGAGCAAGCGATCAAAGCCGCAGAAATTGCAAAAGCTTCCACTCCACCTTCAGCGCCCACTGCCCCCCCCTTACAATTCAAATACGCCGGTAAAGCCATTGCAAACAATGAAACTTGGGTTTTTCTTTCACAATCGGGAGAAAACCTGATCGCAAAAATCGGTGGGAAAATTAATGACAAATACCGGCTGGATTCAATCACTGATGACAAGATTACCTTGACTTATTTACCGCTGAATATCAAGCAGACACTCACGATTACTAACAAACTAGCAGGAAACTTCCAATGAAAAGCTGGAAAATTATTGTCCTGAGCATTCTGCTCGCAATCACTACGGGATGTGCAATCAATAATAGAACATTCGGTACTCGCAACGTCGCATTCGATGATGGACAAAAATTGATTGTTGCAGGACAACTTGAGAGTGGTCTTGCAAGACTCGAACAAGCTGCGCGCGAAGAACCTGAAAATAAGGAAATTCGCACAGTACTGATACGATCACGTGAAGAAGTAATCGGTAAGCTACTATTTGATGCAGATAGCTTACGTTTTTCCGGTGATTTGGAAAAAGCAGAACAAGTTTATCAGCGTGTCCTAAATATTTACCCCTTCCAAGAGCGTGCAAAAGAAGGTATGGAGGCAGTTAAAACAGAGCGACGCCATATTGTATCCGTAGAATCCGCTAAGAGATTACTCGCACAAGGTAATCTAGCAGGCGCAGAAACGATCGTTCGCGCAGTATTGCAAGAAAACCCTCAACAATCGCATGCCCGTGAATTAATTTCACAAATCAACTCACATTTGAGTCGACCTGAAGTTACTGATTTGGCACTGGAATCTGCTTTTAAGAAGACGATAACGATGGAATTCAAAGATACCGATTTAAAATCAGTATTTGAAATCATGTCACGGACTGCTGGCATTAATTTTGTTTTCGACAAGGACATTCGTCAAGATACCAAAATCTCTATTTTTGTGCGCCATAACACTATTGAAGACATTCTCAAGTTAATTCTCACTACGAATCAGTTAGCATATAAGGTTCTCAATAATAATTCCTTATTGCTCTATCCGAATACGCCGGCAAAATTAAAAGACTATCAGGAATTGGTTGTGCGCAGCTTTCAGGTCGCACATACCGATGTCAAACAAATGGTTGCAATGGTTAGGGGTATCGTCAAAGCAAAAGACATCTATGTCAACGAACAACTTAATCTGTTCATCATGCGCGATACACTAGAAGCCATTCGGTTAACAGAACGGTTGGTGACATTAAATGATCTAGCTGAGCCTGAAGTCATGCTCGATGTTGCAGTTCTTGAGATTACTCGCAACAATCTTTTTACTTTAGGGCCAAAATTTCCACAATCAGTTACATTTAGTGGTTTGACAGGGGCAGGAGCAGCTGGGATAAACCCTCCAGCAACGGCTATTCTCAATCAAATCGGCTCTGAGGGGCTTGGGCTCAAAAACTTTATTATCAGTAATCAGGCCGTTATCGATTTCGCTCAAAGCCTTACAAATGCAGACATACTAGCAAATCCAAGAATTCGGGTAAGTAATCGTGAAAAAGCAAAAATCCATATTGGCACCAAACAACCAGTATTCACAGCCAATGTCCAACCAGGTATCAACTCAATCGTTACGTCAACACCAACATTCATAGACATCGGGATTAAATTGGATGTTGAACCACGTGTCGGCCTAAATGACGACGTTACTATGAAAGTTACTTTGGAAGTCAGTAACATTACAGGTTTTGAAACAGGACCATCTGCCGGTGGTGCTTCAAGTGCACCAAGAGCGCCAGTTGTTGGTAATCGTAGTGCAGAGACACTTCTGACTTTAAAAGATGGGGAAACGCAGGTCATTGCGGGATTAATCCAAAATGATGAAAGACGGGATGTGTCTGGTATTGCAGGATTGCTAAATATTCCTGGCTTAGATAGATTAACTTCTGGTCAAAAAGTTGACAGGAAAAAAACTGAAGTAGTGCTATTAATCACACCACGCATTATTCGTAACCTTCCCAAACCGACTAACCTCGAAAAGGAATACCACTTTGGTACCGCCAGCGAAGCGGGTAAATTACCCGTCAAAATCGAAAAAACTGCGGCACAATCACTTGCTATTGCTCCGGCAGGTCCGGCGCAAGGTGGCGCGCGAGGTGGATTAAGTGCTTTTGCTGCACCTTCAGATGATCAACAAGATGTTCCCAATCCATTTGCAAACGTTGCAGCGAATGCCACACCATCGTTAACAATGCAAGCACCTACCAATGTGGGATTGGACAAAGAGTTTTCAGTCAATGTCCGTCTCGTAGGCGCCAAAGCTACGGTTAATGCCGACGTGCAATTCAATTATGAAGCCAATGTCTTGGAGTTACTTGATGGTGGACCGAAATCAGGCTCACGAACGCTTAAGTTGGGCAGAGATCAAACGTCTGGTTTGGCTACGCAACTACGCTTCAAAGTCATTGCGGCTAATCCCGGAACAACTGAAGTCAGTATTCAGAGTGCAATGGGAGAGGATATTGAACACGGTGATTCGGTAGATGTGACATTACCGCCAACGGCAACGATTAATTTTAAATGATGCAGTTAGTAAGCAATTGGAATAAAAATAAGGGCTTTACACTGATTGAATTAATGATTGTGGTTGCAATCATGGCTATTTTGGCCACAGCTGCTTTGCCTTTCCGTGAACTGATGGTGCAGCGCGAGAAAGAGCAGGAGTTACGGACCGCATTACGGCAAATACGTACGGCGATTGATGCCTATAAACAAGCTGTTGACGACGGGAAAGTGGCTAAAAAGGCTGATGAAACCGGATATCCTCCGCGGCTGGAAGAGTTATTTATCGGCGTACCTGATATCAAAAGCCCGGATAAAAAAGTAATCTATTTTCTACGCCGCTTACCTCGAGACCCTATGTTTGTTGAATTAGATATTGCGGGCACAACAATTACTCCAAATGTCGATACTTGGGGTAAGCGCAGCTATGAAAGTCCGTGGGATAGTCCTAAAGAAGGCGATGATGTGTATGATGTTCATTCACGATCTGAAGCTATCGGTCTCAATGGCATTCCCTATCGAGAATGGTAATTAATATGTTGCGCAATCCATCACGTAATGGCTTTACGCTGATCGAGTTATTAGTGGTTATGGCAATTATTGCAACACTACTCAGTATCGTTGCACCACGCTATTTTAATTCACTCGATAAAGCCAAAGAAGCCGTTTTACGGCAAGATCTCGGTATTATGCGTAATGCAATTGATCAGTTTTACTCTGATTTTGGCAAATATCCGATTGATCTGGAAGAATTGGTGGATAAGCGCTACCTGCGAAGCGTTCCGGTTGATCCTTTTACGGAAAGCAAAGAAACCTGGATTGCCGTACCGCCTAAGAACCCTACTGAAGCAGGCGTTTATGATGTTCATAGCGGCTACACTGGGCGTGCAGCGGATGGTTCTTTTTATGAAGAATGGTAATCAGTTAATCATTTTTTTATTTATTACAGAAATAATATGCCACGCTTAGAAAATGGCTTTGTTTATCTCTGGGCACTCTTTTCAGTAATGTTGGCTGGGGTAGTTATGGCCGGTGCTGCGCAGTTATGGCAGACAAAATCACAGCGCCAGAAAGAAGCTGAATTACTGTTCATCGGTGAGGAATTCCGCAAAGCAATCATGTCCTATTACAATAGCGGCAACAAGCAATTTCCTGATTCTTTGGAAGATTTATTAAAAGATGACCGTTCTCCGAACATTAAACGGCATTTGCGAAAAATCTATGTCGATCCGATCACCAATACCACGGAATGGGGATTCATTGATGAATCTCAAGCCAATGCTGCGAATCCTTCTTCTCCAGCATCCGGCCCTAATCAGGCATCGGGTACTACGCAATCCGGTACCAACCCAACTTCCGGGACAGGCTCAACTTCGGGCATTAACCCATCTTCTGCTGCAAACCAGGCAACCAATACCAGTTTGACACCTACGAGCGGACAAACTGCTAACACCGCCAACCCAGCAAACAATCCTGGCGCAACGTCTAATAATCCTAGTAACAAATCATCACCCCCAAGTAGCAGCTCGGGGATGAGTTCCAGTATTAGTAAAAGAATTGCAGGCGTATATAGCCTCTCAGAAAAGAAACCTATTAAGAAAGATCAATTTCCAGAACATATTGCAAAATTTTCTGAAGCCCAAACCTATATGGATTGGCAATTTATTTATAAACCGGGTTCCGAAACCAAGCCGGGATCGGGGACAGGGGCAGGGGCAGGAGCAACTACAAAACCTGGCGCACAAAATTCACCATTTTCTTCCCCATCTTCAAGAGGCGGTGCGCCTGCCTCATCCTCATCTTCGGGCAATGCTTCTTCACCTTTTGCGTCACCATCACAATCTGGCGCCTCTAAAGGTGGCACTTCACCATTTTCACGCTCTTCAGCTGATAGTGATGATGACTAATAGCAGTTTCATGAGGAAAATTTTTTTATCATCCACCTACCAACAAGCTTGATAACTAGAGAATGCTTACTCGCTTTCTTATAAGACTCGATGGGCAAATAAACTCAACCTTGCAAATATCAGGTTCTCAAATGCCGAATAAAGTAGCATGAATTTTCTGTTAAGCTGCGCTTAATTTTCCGTTTATCTTTGACTGATTTTATTACTGAGATGCTCTATCCTCACTTTGGCCACACCATGCAAACCGATTTTCTTTGCAGCGCCATGAGATAAATCAATAATTCTATCTTTTCTGAAAGGCCCACGATCATTGACGATGACATCGACATGACGACCATTATTCAAGTTAGTAACTCTAACTTTTGAAGGCAACGGTAATGTCTTATGAGCGGCAGTCATGCCATGCGAAACAAAACGCATGCCCATCGCGGTGCGATTACCTGATTCTGAGCCGTACCAAGATGCAACACCAACTTCACGATACCCAGTCGCTGACTGTAATGGATAATACGTAACACCATGAACTTTATAAGGCTTATTGTACGCAGCGTTAAGATTGGGAGAACCATGCTCACTTACCGCCGGATAAGACGTTGGGCCCGGAAACATCGAAGCACAGCCGCTGAATAGTCCCGCCATTAGCAACATAACGCCTATCGATTTGTTATTCATTACTTGCTGCATAAAGAAACTTTGAATATTTTAAAAAATTGTAGCCATATTTTATCGTCAATAGTAATTCAAATGGTCTCTTATGTTCACAACCTTTAAATATTGAAATTATTTAAGTTAACCATATTATCATTCAGCGATGCTTGAAATTGACTGCAGCCAACATCAACCCATTCAAAGGATCAAATACAATGAATGAAACTCACACCAACATTGATGGTGCAATCATGCGCGAAAGTCCTTATGGCATGTTGCGCGAACCTACTTTTTCCGGTGTACTATCTTTCATGCGGCGTAATTACAGCAAGAACTTAACGGGTGCTGACTTGGTAATCAGTGGCATTCCGCTGGATCTGGCTGTTTCATATCGTTCGGGGGCGCGTCTCGGACCACAGGCCATTCGACTTGCATCAGCCGAGATAGCTTCGTTGAAACCTTATCCCTGGGGATTTGATCCATTTGAAAAGCTAGCGGTTATCGATTTTGGCGATTGCTATCTTGATGTACATAATCCAACAACCATTCATCAGGCAATTGTCGATCATGCGAGTGGTATTTTGAAATCAAGAGCCGGTATGTTGACTTTCGGTGGGGATCATTACATCACTTACCCATTATTACAAGCACATGTTGAGAAATACGGTAAGCCGCTTTCACTGATTCATTTTGATGCCCATAGCGATACGTGGATAGATGATAAACCTGATTCACTGAATCACGGCACGATGTTCTATAAAGCAATCAAAGATGGCTTGATTGATCCCAAACGTTCCGTACAGATTGGCATTCGTACTTGGAATGATGATTTTATGGGTGTCCACATACTGGATGCGACATGGGTGCACCGTCATGGTAGCGACGCGGTCATTGCCGAAATAGAACGCATCGTTGGACCACACCCAGCTTACTTTACCTTCGATATTGACTGCCTCGATCCCGCCTTTGCTCCAGGTACGGGTACCCCCGTTTGCGGCGGTTTATCTACTGCACAGGCACTCGCAATTATCCAGGGCCTTACTAAACCGAATATAATCGGTATGGATATTGTTGAAGTAGCTCCAGCTTACGATCAAAGTCAAATTACAGCACTTGCCGCGGCACACATTGCCTGCGACCTGATTTGCCTGTATGCCACGCGAAAAATGGAAGAGAAAGTATAATCATTCTGCCACTTCCTGATGTTACTTGTGATAACTACCGGTAGTACTGCTATCGATCACACGTAGCTTAGCAAATTGCAGATAATTATTTTCTCCGGCTCATGCCGTGCTTTAAAAAGATATTTTATCGTACTCGTTTTATTCCGCTTTGACTGGTTAATGATGCTCTAAAAATCATCATCATACCAACCACAAAAACTAGAGCAGGAATCATTATCACCGCTATCAGGATCAAAGTCCCTGTAGAAACATCAGAAGGTTGATTCATACTCGGATTCTGATCAGTTTCTTTTTTTAAGTGATCTTTATTGCCGTCACTCGGATCGTAATGGTTTTCACTACTTTTATTTACTTTAGCAGGCTTACTTTCCAATTCATTTTCTGAATTTTCCCTTGTACTTTTGTCACTATCATCCACCTGCCAACTATCGCTTCTTTCTCGCAGTTGAGCCAGTGACTCATGCTTTAATTCAATTTGCTCAGCAATGACGCGATGATTTTCGTCCAATCGACCACTCACCTGAATAAACTGGTCTATCTTAAAATCGCCGCTTGAGTTACTTGCTGTTAACTGTACATTGTCATGCAACGTAATAATTTGGTTACTCAGATTAACTTCATTATCGTTGAGCGCGTGGATGTATCCTTCAATGACTGCATGTTCTACTTTACCGAGAATCTGGCGTGTAGGCTCGATTTCAATGAATTGTGCCTTTAGATATGCTCCATCCCAGTGACCCAGAACTCGCACTTCCATATTTTGCATAAACTCGACGGGTAAAGTTTTTACATCATAATCGATACGCGTGCCATTAACTTCAAAGCCATTTGCATCTACATGATTAACATAGCCATTTATTACGACCTCAACAACCGGTGGAATCGATTCAATACGCGTGGCAGTAATCATACCGCTAGCACGCCTGTAGCCGCTCACCTGCACCCAATGACCCGCTTTCCAGTCAGAAAAACTATCAGGATTGGCCAATTTATCGACTTGTATGATCTGGCCCAATACACGCAACTGCCGTTCTTCAGAATTCACACTGCTGATTGGCCCGACCACAGCGTGTGTAACTGCGATCGTGCGTGCATTAAACGCACCATCTGAATCATTTGCTTGCACTGCAATTACTTGACCAACAGCCAAATCGCGCATTGCCGATAAACGACCATCCACAGTAATAAGTGTATTGGTATCATAGTGAATTTCGACATTATTCACACATACACTTGCAAATCCGGTAATCGTTCCTACAATCCCCGTACCTCCGATGCCGGAATCATTTACGATACTTCCTACTTCGCCTACACTTCCTACTTGATTTTTAGTTCCTCCGATTCCTCCGTCATTAATACCTGTACCTCCAATATCAGAATCGAACGCAACTATACCCGTACCACCGATTCCAGAGTCAGCATGAATTGCCGGATTAATCAATGTGGCATTCGTATAACAACTATTTTTTGCTAGCGCATTAACTGAACATATAAACAATAAGCCAACGATATTCAGTATATATACCAGATATGCACTGAAACGGCTTATCGTTGCTAATGAAATTGTTTGCATTCCATAACTCAAATTTTTTCCAGCCCTCTATAATGCACGCTATTTTTTATTTCGAAAGGTTTTTCAGCTTCAATGGGCTCGCTAAAATAATAAATACCAAACGTCATGCGATAACGTTGTCCGCTTGCCGTAGTATCATTCTTTTCCATATCAATTGCCTCTTTGTTAATAGCCAACAAAGATTCCATACCTAAATTTTCAGATTTCTCAGCCAGCACCCGAACCGAATCTACACTTAATCCGTCATAGTAGACACTACGTTCTAGAAACGGTTGATTATCCCCTAGCAAATTACTGGTAGCCGCTGCTGCATGATCATGTAAGTTATGTCCAAAAAAATATGCTTTTTCATCAAAACCATGCACAGGAATAAATGCGGCTATATTGAGACAAACACGATTCTTTTCATCAAAGCGGGCAACACCAAGTCTTAACCATTCATCAAGTACAACGCGAGAACGAATATCACAACTTACACTCGCGACCAATCCCTCAAATGAAATCTCCCCGCCTTCTCTAATAAATCTTGGCAACGGTTTGGGTTGATTGTTTTCGTCCAGATACCGCGCATCACTTGTCCAAAGACTTACAAGCCGGGCCCCCATAGATATCGCTTGCGGAGCAATTTCATTATTTGAATGTGCACAATGGCGCAACCGCTTGATATCCTTGCGATGAATACCCGTCAACAAGCTCAAATGACTATCACTGGAAGGTTTTGCTCCGATCCTGAATTCCTTGTCAGCCACCTCAACAAAGATATCTTTGAGCAATTCCGCTAAATAATTATAGGTAATTCCTTTTGCTACCATCAACTTAATCAATGGGCGCAATGCTCGCCGTAATGCTGTAACTAACACTGGCGAAAGTAGTGAAATAGAAGGCAGGGTGCTATGCATGATAGGGCTACAAATATCCAATATTAAATTAAAAATTAAAGCGTTAATTATCGCAATAATAAAGAAATTTTACCATAGTAGAGAAAATTAATCGTGGGATTTTTTCACGCATATTATTGACTTCAAAAAAACTGTTGCGTAATATGTCAATGTGTGGGAAAAAATTACACGTATTGATCATGGCAAAAATTTGATTAACACCGCGTTAACTTAAGTTAAGGAAAATAAAATGAAAAGATTCTCAAAAATCGGCATCATCTTCGCCTTGAGCGTCTGTTTTTCTTACACATCTGTTAATGCACATCAAGCCATTGATGATCATGTTGATCTTGTTCGCAACATGAATAATCCAGCTCAACCCATGCATCATGAAAACATTGTGCAAGTCTCATCCCGAGTCGCACATCAAAGACACGGGATGAACTCAGTCACGAACTTCACACACAGCAATCAAAATATCGATAACCATGAAACAAAGCACGTGGGAAAACTGCTTTGGTTACATATTCATGCGCACGGTGGTCCCGATAATTTTGATAAGAAAATCAGAAAAACCCAGTTACACCGGGTTAACAAAAAAACTGAATAAGTACATTACAAAATAAAAATCATAATAATTATTCGAAGGAGAATATTGAATGTTTGATAAATCATTTATCAAAAAGATTGCAAATCTTGCGATTTATTCCTCAACAGCATTAGCTTTTTTATCTGCAGGCAACGCTTCTGCCAAAGATAACGAAATTGAATTTCAACTAACAGATAACCCAGGCCGCTGGTTTGACACAGGCACATCAATCGCAGGAAATCGTTCCATAGCCATTGTTTCCCCTGGCACGCGAGTCAAATTTTCAGGCAATTCCAATACCGTGCATACCAGAAGCAGCTTAATCTATCCCACCGGTGCCGCTAATATGCCTTTTAATACAGAACCTAGAAAAGGTGGCGATGATGTAACGCTTACAACTCCTGGTTTATATGTTTTTACTTGCAGCATTCATCCCTATATGTTTGGTGCAGTAATTGTTGATGATCCCGATACGACCGGCTTAGACCTCGGATCATCTATCACCCTGATTAATGGCATTACCGTGCCAACAAGCAGTGATCTGGCAACTCGCTTGCTAAGAACTTTCTTTATTGCAACTAACCCAGCCAACTGGCAAGACTATTCGAGTAACAAACCCTGGCACGTGACATACCCTGATGTGGACGTTCGTGTCGATATTGGTGTCGTTAACTTACCAGCGGTGCTGAATGCTCGCTATGACAATGATATCCCCTTGGCGGCGCTCAAAAAACCCGAAACACCGGCTGTAGGTGAAATTTGGGTAGCAACTCAGTTTGAAACGACTGCAGGAAAAGAAAAACCAGGAACAGTATCTGCAGTAAATGGTTCTTCCTGGCAGGTAACTCGAAAAGTGGCTCTACCATCCATCGATATGAATAATCCACACAATATGTGGACAGACAAAGATCAAAATGTCATTTACGTCACTCAATGGTTTGACAGCAAACTGACCGTTTATGATCGTATAACAGGCAAGCTGATTCGTAATGTATCGGTTGGAGAATCACCCGCGCATGTCATGACATTGACAGACTCCGATCGCATTCATATTACTAACAATGGCGATACACGCCCTGATTCAGTGATGGAATTATCGCCACTTGCGACCAATGTTATACGTCGAGTAAATATTGGAAGAGGTAATGCGCATGCCCATTGGATGAGTCATGACGGTAAAACGATGGTGACACCCAATGTGCTTTCGGGGGATTCCACACAATATAACTTTGATAGCGATTCTATTGATGCCATTACAAAAGTCAGCGGCCCGCTCAGCCATCCATTGGCCACCGGCATGATGCCTGACGCCAGCAAATATTATGTTGCCAACTTGCTGGATAGCACAATCGCAGTTATAAATATGGATACCCATCAAGTTGTCAAGCATATTAATCTGCTTAAAAACTATGAACCGATAAGCGGAGCCATTTCAGGTCCAGTAGGTGCGCTGCCAATTCAAACCCCGGTTTCACCAGATGGAAAAAATATGGTGACAGCGAATACGCTCACTGGCACGATTACCGTCGTCGATACCAATAGCGATGAAGTAGTTGCCATGCTGCCATGTGATCCCGGTTGTCATGGCGTACAGTATGGTGCCAAGAAAGGCGGCGGTTATTACGCCTATGTTGCAAGCAAATTCTCTAACAGGCTATTAGTCGTTGACCCTGATCCAAATCATGATGGCGATCCATCCGATGCCGAGATTGTAGGTCAAGTCGGATTATTCTCCGCCAGTACAACGCAACGGGACGACACCATAAGCGGCAACGCAGGAATGGGGGGACAAGGTATCCTGCCGATTCCGCTGGTCTATAATGGCTGGGTTCAGAACTTACCCCTTTCGTGGAGCAATCAGTTGACAGAAAAACAACGTGACCCAATTAAATAATAATTAATAATATGATATATTGAAAAACGAATAGGTTTTTGCAGATATTATTGATTATTGCATCGGCTTATTACTTAACTTAACAGGAGAAAAAAATGAGTTCAGGACAAGATGATTCATCCAATAGTAACAAACATTTTGAATTTAGCATTGTAGATGGCACTGTGACGGCTTTTTTTGAAGTTGAAAATGACGTCAGAGTTGAAGAATCCATCGATAGTAGAGATACATTTGTGATTGATGGCAATCAAATCACACACACCAAACAAACTTCCAATGGGCCGGAAATTGTTGTCTACACAGATGCCGAAGGTGATGGCACGTATGTTACCGAGGATTCCGGCAATTCCGATGACAACGGCAATGACGATCACCCCGGCGATGGCGATCGCAAAGGCTATGAATTTACCATCGTAGATAATGTAGTAACCGCAGTATTTGAAATTAAAAATGGTGTCAAAGAGCCTAAACCCATCGATGATGATGACACCGAAACCTATGAAATAAATGAAAACGGTGAAGTCATTCGTACTGATATTGAAGAGCTCGGTACAGAAATTACTACATATGCGGATATCAACGGTGACGGTATTTATCACCGCATCGCTGAGCAATGGGCATCTGATACGCCTGGAACCGGCCCCTTTAAAATTGAAGACCGCTTGGTATACTCCCCAACCGATGACGATGATTTTATTGGCGTCAGAGGCGGAGAAGACTGCCACGGTGGCAACGGACTTGATAAATTTGTTATTCGTGAAGCGGATCATTTACGCATTGCTGACTTCACTTCGACGGACGATGATCTGGTATTCGACACCGGCTTGGGCTTAACTTCACGGGAACAGTTAGAAAGTTACATCACTGGCGCAGGTTTTAAAGCCGAAGGCTTTGTGGTGGACTTCGGATCCGACGTATCCATTACTTTGGTAGGCGTTACTTCAGCGGATCAAATCAGTTGGGATGATGTCATCATAGAAAGCTAGCATTAAACAAATGGGGGATTTATCCCCCATTTGAAAATGACCATTCCACTTAAAGTAGTCGAGCAAGTGAACCTAGGAATCACGTTCCGTAATACTTGCTATCAGCGCTAGATTAACTTTCGATTTATATAACATAGACGCAATCCGGAATTTTCTCTTCACCGCATTTTTCCATCCTATAAATTGCCACTTTTGCAATAAAAATGCGGATTATTTTTTCCTGCAGGTGAACCTTTGTTAGTTCTTAAGGAATTAACATGATGTGAAAAATAATAGCAATTTAAAAGGCATTTTTTATTCCAATCAACAGTTTTATTTATACCTAGAAAAAGAAAATGAAAACTACATCGATTAGCCAAGAGCGCTTACACAACGCCAAAATTGCGTATACACCGCGCAATTTAAAACTAGACTCAGTAACTCATTTATTATCCGGAGACAATGTTGTTCCGGCTGCGGGAGATATCTTGCTGGCAAAGGTAACTAAAATCGGACAGCATAGTGCTCTCGAATTAGCAAATGGCCGTCGGTCTGCCATGTTTATTGAAGATGAAATTATTGTGACTTACGGTAATCGCTATGCACCCGACCAGTTTGAGGCACAAGTACCACCAGATTTGAGACCGTGCGACTTAGTCGCATCAGGAGGCATAGCGGCACTGATGAATCAGCGTCATGCCAATGTTAAAGCACCCACAACTATTCAGCCAATCGGTTTATTGGCTGACCGCAACAAAAAAAAAATTAATCTAAAAAGCAGTGCATTACCGAAAGTAATTGGTTTGTTTCCTCGTCCTTTCACAGTTGGTGTTGTCGGCACATCAATGAATGCCGGTAAGACAACCACAGCCGCAATGCTGATTCGCGGTTTGACGCAAGCAGGATATTCGGTGGGCGCGGCTAAAGTCACAGGAACCGGATCAGGCCGTGATACCTGGCTGATGACAGATGCAGGATCTAAATTAACATTAGACTTTACCCATGCCGGTTTTCCATCGACTTACTTGATTTCACCGGAGCAAGTTGACTCAATTATCGAGACGCTGGTCACTCATTTAAGTGTAGCCAGAATGGATGCTATCGTCATTGAAGTTGCTGATGGCTTATTTCAACGTGAAACCGCCACCTTGCTTAATTCCAGGATATTTACCAAAACTGTCGATAGCATCATTTTTGCAGCGGGTGACGCAATGGGTGCATTAGCAGGTGCTGAATTGTTAGAACGAAAAAAACTACCGATTACTGCAATTAGTGGTCGCTTAACGGCCTCACCTTTGGCAGCCGTAGAAACAGCAAATGCCACCGGGTTGCCGGTTTTGGACAAAGCTGCACTATGCTCACCTTCCATTGTCGATATCTTGCAAATTCCCCCGATATTTCCACAAATGAGGGCTGCTAGCCAATCGATAAC
>CADEDJ010000041.1 GCA_902826055.1 uncultured Nitrosomonas sp.
TATAATTTAGTTGAAATCTATAAAATTTCTAGGTTATACTTGTATCACTTTGATTTTTATCGATTCAATGATTATTTAGAATGGGAAGAAGCAGGTTTTCGTGAATACTTTAATGCCGATTCAATTTGTATAGTGGAATGGCCTGAAAAAGCTGGTGATTTGTTACCAGTAGCTGATTTACACATTCATTTCAAGATTCTTGCTACAAGTAGAAGTATCGAAATTCAAGCTGGAACAGCGATAGGAAAACAATGCTTAGTACATTGGAAACAGCAAAACAACTCATAATTACTGATTATAAAAGTGGCAACAACACCACTGCTGTAAGAAATCTCGTTTGTTTCATTCTCTTCTGCCTATTATCGTTTATTTTTTTGAACCGCCCCTTATTGGCTGCCAATGCAACAATCAAATCAGTCGATGTCGGTTTGACACCGGATTATACGCGCATCACATTGGAGTCTAATCAGCCGCTTCAGTATGAATTGAGTATGCTCGACAATCCCCACCGGGTAATTGTAGATCTAAGCAACACAAGGTTATCCCCTGTACTTGCAGCATTACCGCAAAAAATTGATGCCATCGATCCCTTTGTACAAAAGATTCGGATTGGACAGTTCAAACCCGATGTTATTCGTTTGGTATTTGATTTGAAGGCAAATGTAGTGCCCCGAACATTCGTAGTTGCACCGAAGGATAATTATGCCTATCGATTGGTACTGGATATCTATCACCCTGATAAAGCAGCTAAAACTGATACGCACGCTCACTTGAGTGCCGAAATAGCCGGCATTGGCCTTGACACAGATATGCTGGATGAGTTAGTTGCCACACTCGTGCAAACGGGCAAGGCACAAAAAAATAGTGATAGCTATCAGTCACTTACTAAACCACAAATGAATTCGTTCAAACAACCGGGTAGTTTTCAGGCTGCAAAAAATCGCAAACCTGTGAAAATTCCAAGGATGATTGTTGTGGCCATTGATCCCGGCCATGGCGGCAAAGATCCCGGTGCAATCGGCTATCAAGGCACGCACGAGAAAGATGTCACGCTAGCAATTGCGAGAAAATTGAAAGAGCGAATTGACAAAGAATCGAATATGCGCGCTGTATTGACTCGCGATGGCGATTATTACCTCTCTCTGCCACAACGCCGCATTAATGCACGACGCGCTAATGCTGATCTTTTCGTATCGATTCATGCTGACGCCAATCCCAAAAGCCACGCACATGGCTCTTCCGTATTTACATTATCGGAACACGGCGCAACTTCAACTACAGCCAGTTGGCTTGCCAATAAGGAAAACAGTGTTGACAATGATTTGATGGGAGGCATTGACATTACATCAAAATCAAAAGATATCAAAGAATTATTGCTTGATCTCTCGCTCAATGCCACCATTAATGATAGCGTTAAACTGGCCGAGTACGTTTTAAGGCAATTAGGAGACATTAATCATTTACACAAAAGAAATGTCGAACAAGCCGGTTTTGCTGTTCTAAAGTCACCTGATATTCCGTCGATCCTGGTTGAAACTGCATTTCTCAGCAACCCCAGAGAAGAAGAAAAATTACGCACTCAGCAGTATCAAAATAAAATGGCAGATGCCGTTTTCTCAGGAATAAAAAACTATTTTGCAAACAATCCGCCACTTACTCGTGCGGAAATGGCTCAAGTGAAATGAGCTTAATTTTCATGAAAAGCGCAACAACCAAAAAACTACACCCATAAAAGTTATAAAATAACTGTCGCATAAATAAACAATTCGCTATAGTCTGTTGCTTTCTAATTCCTTAAAAATTACTGTTAGGATTCTTCCTTTAGTGATAATTACTTGGTATATCAATGAGTATTACCAAGCATAAATCTGTGCATACTCCTCAGACACTGACACAATGGTATCGATTAAGTGAGGATCAAGGTACTCTGCGCATATTATTGGCGGGTAGTTATACGCTATCAGCATTGGAACGTGACCTGGAAATCCTAACAAAAGAATTATCAAAGCAAGCCACTAATACGGACTTATATTGGGACTTAACTGGTATCCGTCAAATGGATACGGTTGGAGTAGCCATGCTGTGGCATGCATGGCAGGGGCAACGCCCTAAACACATCGAATTACGCCCGGAACATAAAAAAATGCTCGAGCGATTGGAGCACCTACCTACGCTTAAAAGTGAAGAGCCTCATCGCGATAGATTATGGCCAATCACCCACATGGGGCAATTGGCGCTTCTTTTATGGCAACATACGACAGGGCTCGTTACACTCATCGGCCAATTACTCCTGGATGTTGCTTATTTAATCCGCCATCCTGTTTATATTCCCTGGCGGGAAATTTCAGCCAATTTATTCCGCACGGGTGCGCAAGCGCTAGGAATTACAGCACTGGTCGGATTTCTGATCGGTATCGTATTGAGCTATCTATCATCCAGGCAATTGCAATTATTTGGTGCAGATATATTCATTATCAATATCTTAGGAATAAGTATCATCCGTGAATTGGGCCCAATGCTTGCTGCAATCCTGGTAGCGGGTCGCTCTGGATCATCAATGACCGCTCAATTAGGTGTCATGCGTGTAACACAGGAACTTGATGCTTTGACCGTTATGGGCATCTCTCACAGCCAACGTTTAATCCTTCCTAAAATCCTTGGCCTGGGTATTGCCATGCCGCTATTGGTCGTGTGGACCAGTGCAATGGCATTACTCGGCGGTATGGTTGCGGCAGAGTTGCAGCTGGGTCTGAGTTATCAGTATTTTATTACTGCTTTGCCAGACTCTGTACCTATCGGCAACTTATGGCTCGGACTAGGAAAAGGGATAGTTTGCGGCATGACAATAGCGCTTATTGCATGTCATTTTGGGCTAAGAATTAAGCCTAATACCGAAAGCTTGGGCGCAGGCACAACCTCTTCTGTTGTAACTGCAATTACAGTGGTAATTATTATCGATGCTATTTTTGCAGTTATATTTTCTGATGTAGGGCTTACAAAATGATGACAAAACACAACAAACACATCATTGAAATTGAAGCATTACATACCCGTTTTGGCAACCATGTGGTTCATAAAAATGTCAATTTATCCGTGTATCGTGGAGAAATATTGACCCTTATCGGCGGTTCCGGTAGTGGAAAAACAACACTACTGCGCCAAATGCTGCGCTTGGAGACACCTGCGCAAGGTAGCGTAAGAATTTTGGCGAATGAACGCACAGATTCCAACCTGAGTCCCCATGAAAAAAATATTCACAGCCGTTGTGGCGTGCTTTTTCAGCAAGGTGCATTATTTAGTGCTTTGACAGTGTTTGATAACATTGCTTTACCTCTACGCGAACTGCATGCATTAGACGAAAATATGATCCATGATTTGGTTATGATCAAATTAAATATGGTCGCCATTGGTCCAGAACATGCCGATAAAATGCCTGCTGCCTTATCGGGCGGGATGATTAAGCGCGTTGCTCTAGCACGTGCTTTAGCGTTGGACCCGCAATTACTATTTCTTGACGAACCCACAGCCGGATTGGATCCTGAATTAAGTGAAAGCTTTGTAGAATTAATTCTGGCGCTGCGTAAAGAAATGGATTTAACTATCGTGATGGTATCGCACGATCTCGATACACTGGTGGCTTTATCAGACCGCATAGCTGTTTTGGCTGATCAGCAAGTCATTACAACAGGTACGTTAGATGAAATATGCCGTTTCGAGCATCCATTTATTGCAAGCTTCTTTAAAAGTATTCGACAAAAGTTTGCGCAGAACAATCATTCGGAGCAGCCATGGAAAACCGTGCCCATGCCTTAGTAGCAGGCATATTTGTCATAGTCTTAAGTATTGCAGTTGCCTTGATTGCCATGCGATTCAGTGGCAGCAATATACAATACAACTCCTATCAGGTAGTCACCAAAGAATCAGTAAGTGGATTGAATCCTCAATCTGCAGTACATTTTCGTGGTGTTAATATTGGCAAAGTTGAAAAAATTGAATTTGACCCCAGCAACTTAAGGCAAATTCTTATTCATATCTTAATTAATGAGAATGTTATGCTCAGTAAATCGGTATATGCGCAACTCGGATATCAAGGCGTAACGGGGTTGGCCTATGTGCAATTAAACGATGATGGCACTGATTATGAACAATTACCACCGGATGCCTCTATCCCCATGCGCCGATCATTGCTAGACGAGGTGACTGGGTATGGACAAGATTTATTGAGCAATGTAAATCAGTTGGTATTAAAAATGCACCAATTACTGGATGACGAGAATCAAGCGCAAGTTGCAAAAATATTGCAAAACATTGAAAAAGCGACACGCAATTTCGATGGCATTGCGGGACATTTACAACCAATATTGAAATCATTCACGGAATTGACAATCGAATCTGCTACTTTAGTTAAACGTCTGGATCAATTGTTAAGCGAAATTAATCTTGCAGTAGCAAAAGCTAACCAGAAAGAAGGTATTTTTGACAGTTTGTCGCAAAGTGCCCAGGAATTAGCCGCAACAATTCCAGAATTGCATAACGTGAGTACTAGCATTGCACGAAACTCGAATAATCTGGACCGGGTACTTCATCAATTAGAAGAACATCCACAAAGTTTGCTATTTGGCCGTCCCAAATCTTCTCCGGGTCCGGGTGAAGCTGGTTTTGTTCCACCTACAGGTAATACGCAATGACAAGAACGTTATTATTGATCCTTATCTTTTATCTATTGTCAGGTTGTACTACTTTATATAAACCTTCGACATCAATTGCAATTTATGATTTTGGCACGCAAGAATATTCGCAAAATGAATCACAGTCTTTGAATAGCAAAAGTAAAAGTATTCTTATTGCCGATGCTGCAGCGCCGTTATGGCTGGATAACACTACCATTCAATATCGGCTTCTCTATCATAACTCAACGCAAACATACACTTATACCAATAGTCGCTGGAAGGCACCCCCTGCAACCCTTCTTGCCCGCAAAATACGTGACCGCATCGTTTCCAATAGCAACGAACAAGTCGTCAAAAATAGTAGCACCGCAAAAACTGATTATATCTTGCATCTTGAATTAGAAGAATTCATACAGGCATTTGATACCATGAATGAAAGTCATGTTGCCATTGGATTACGGGCTAGCTTGATTGAGCGAAACTCGCGTACCATATTTGCGCAAAAAGATTTTGCCGTTACAGCAAAAACCCCTACTGCTGATGCTGTCGGAGCCGTATGGGCATTCGGTTCCGCAGCCAATCAATTAATTAATGAATTAATGGATTGGCTGACAACAAAACTTCCGTCCCAATAACATTTGCGATTACGCTATAAATTTAGTCACAAGTTTGATAACTGAATATCCTCTTATGTTAGTATCCGGTAACACATTGTTAGAGGGAATTTTGCTGTGCGTTTATTGCCGATTATCTTATTATTGATTTACTTTCTTAGTGCATGTGGTCTTAAGGGGCCCTTATATTTGCCAACAGCCGATGATGGCAACCGCTCACCTTCCAGTGAAACTGAAAAAAAATGAGCGGCTGTCCTACATTTAGTTATCACGATAATGAATTCTTCGCAGAATCAGTACCTTTAAAACAGCTCGCTGATAAATTCGGTACGCCCTGTTATGTATACTCACGAGCGGCTTTAACTCACGCTTATCAAGAGTTTGATCGCGCTTTTGCAAACCGGGATCATTTAATTTGTTATGCGGTAAAAGCAAATTCAAACATTGCTATACTCAATTTATTAGCTCGGCTGGGTAGTGGTTTCGACATCGTATCTGGCGGCGAACTGCAACGCGTCATTAAAGCCGGAGGAGATCCAAAGAAAACCGTCTTTTCAGGTGTTGGGAAAAACATCAACGAAATGCGTGCGGCTTTAGAAGTTGATATTTTATGTTTCAATGTAGAATCAGAAGCAGAGTTAATCGCTCTAAATCAGATTGCACAGATAATGGGTAAGATTGCGCCGGTTAGTTTGCGTGTTAACCCGGATGTTGATGCCAAAACCCATCCATACATTTCGACTGGACTTAAAGAAAATAAATTTGGCATTCCCATTACAGAAGCTGAAAAGATTTATCAATCTGCGCATTTATACCCTCATATCCGTTTCACTGGTCTCGACTGTCATATTGGCTCACAATTGACTACACTTGAACCATTCCTCCAAGCAAGCGATAAGTTACTCAATTTACTTGAGAAACTGGAATCCCAGGGATTATCAATTGAACATCTGGATTTAGGGGGTGGCTTGGGTATCTGCTATGCTAATGAATCACCGCCAGACATTAAGGATTATGTTTCTGCGCTGTGCGATAACACTCGTCACATTAAACAATCGATTTTAATTGAACCCGGTCGTTCTTTGGTAGGCAATGCAGGCCTCCTGCTTACTCGCATTGAATATCTTAAAAATACACCAGCCCGCAATTTTGCTATCGTCGATGCCGCTATGAATGACTTGATGCGCCCGTCATTGTATGATGCTTATCATGATATTCTTCCAGTTTTCAAAGCTGCCGGGCAAATCAAAAATTATCAAGTCGTTGGTCCGGTATGTGAAACGGGAGATTTTTTAGGTCATGATCGGAAACTGGGAGTGACGCAAGGCGATTTATTGGCCATCATGTCGGCTGGTGCCTATGGCATGAGTATGAGTTCAAACTACAACACCCGGCCTCGGGCCACAGAAGTTATGGTGGATAGAGACATTGTTCATGTCATCCGCTATCGTGAAACGATCGATGAATTATTCGCTACTGAACGAATTCTACCGCAATGAATGACTTAGAACCTGGCAATATATTGATCTGTAATCACATGTCTATAGTTTTACAATAAATCTGCAATGACAAGCTTATCTCTTAATGACGATGAACACTATCAAAATCATATCCTGCAAGGTGTATCTCGTACTTTTGCTTTAACGATTCCACAATTGCCCGATTCCTTGTGCCGCGTCATCAGTAATGCCTATCTTTTATGCCGGATCACGGATACGATTGAAGATGATAATGCTTTAACTTCAGAACAAACCCGGCAGCTATCGCATATGTTTTCTGACGTGGTATGCGGTCATGCATCGGCAGAAGAATTTGCACAACGTTTATATCCCCTGCTTTCCGACCATACCATCCCGGCAGAACATGATTTAATTAAAAATACCCCTGCAATTATTCGCATTACGCATAGTTTCAATCCCATACAACGCGGCGCACTAGAACGTTGTGTTCGCATCATGGCACAAGGCATGTCCGACTATCAGGAGACTGAATCTCTACAAGGATTGAAAGACCTGCACGAAATGAATCAATATTGCTACTATGTTGCAGGGGTTGTTGGTGAAATGCTAACCGAGCTTTTTTGTGACTACTCAACCGAAATCAATACGCATAAAGCAACACTGATGAAACTCTCGGTGTCATTTGGACAAGGATTACAAATGACGAATATCCTCAAGGATATTTGGGATGACCGTAAGCGTGGCGCTTGTTGGCTACCACAAGACATTTTTGCTAAACATGAATTTAATCTCCTGGATATGTCCCCGGGAATGTCTGATACAAAATTTCAGGCTGGATTAGCGGAATTGTTAGGCATTGCTAAAAGCCACTTGCAGAATGCCCTGCGCTATACCAGTATGATTCCTGCCCGGGAAAAAGGTATTCGCCGTTTTTGTTTATGGGCAATTGGTATGGCAATTTTGACACTTAATAAAATTAACAAGCATCGCGACTTTTCTGAAAGCGCGCAAGTTAAAATCAGCCGTCGCAGCGTTAGAGGAACGGTTATCGTAACCAGTTTATTTGCAAATTATGACAGGACACTCGATTTACTCTTTAAACTTATCTCCAGAAACCTTCCTGATGGCGGAACACATAAAGAAGTTTTTCTCAGTGATCAAATAAAAAGCTAACAGCTTATTTATTATGAAATCTTTAGTTACAGGTGCAACAGGATTTCTCGGCTCAGCGGTGATGCGGTGTCTATTGGCAGCTGATCATGAAGTCCGAGTACTGGTACGGCCTAACAGTAACCGGAAAAACCTCGAGAACTTTCCGATTGAAATATTTGAAGGTGATTTGCTCGATCATCGCTCGCTTAATCAAGCAGTCACAAGCTGCGACAATTTATTTCATGTTGCCGCTGATTATCGCCTCTGGGTTCCTGATCCGAAAACAATGTATGCAGTCAATGTCAGTAGTACGCAAGCACTAATTATGGCTGCAGCGGAAGCAGGTATCAAACGTATTGTATACACCAGCAGTGTTGCAGCTTTAGGCTTAACTTCAGATGGGTCACCCGCTAACGAAGACACACCCTGTAACTTCGCCGCCATCGCCGGCTATTACAAACGTTCCAAATATCAGGCCGAACAACTCGTTAAAAAGTTGACTGATGATTATCAGTTACCCTTAATCATCGTAAATCCATCCACACCCATTGGTCCTTGCGACGTCCGTCCTACACCTACTGGACGCATCGTACTGGATACAATAAATGGGCGAATGCCAGCCTATATCAACACTGGCTTGAATATCGCGCACGTAGACGATATTGCGTACGGTCATTTGCTGGCATTTCAACATGGCAGGTATGGCGAGCGCTACATACTCGGCGGCGACAACATGATGCTATTACAAATCCTCAATAGCATTGATGAAATCATTGGAGTGCCCACTAGCCGTATCAGAATGCCTGTAAATTTAATGCTTCCCATAGCTTGGTGTATGGAAAAAATAGCAACTTTTACACATACTGAGCCGCGAGCAACATTGGATGGTATCCGTATGGCCCGGAAACTGATGTTTTTCTCCAGTGAAAAAGCACATCGCGAATTAGGCTATCGCTATCGTCCCGTTATTGAAGCACTTCAGGATGCAATAAGCTGGTTTAAAGACAATGGCTATTACAAGTAATAATATTCACTTTCCTCAGTTTCTCTACAGCATTACTGGCAATAATAATTTCTATCGCACCACATCTCATTATTTAGAAAGGTAATTTAAAACCAGAGGGCAAACCCAGTCCACTGGTTAATTCTGCCATTTTTTCCTGTGTGGTTGACTCTACACGGCGTACAGCATCGTTAAACGCTGCAGCCACAAGATCTTCAAGCATCTCTTTGTCATCCCTCATAAGGCTGCTATCAATATCGACTCTTTTAACATCATGACGGCAGGTCATGATGACTTTGACCATACCTGCACCTGACTGGCCTTCAACCTCGATAGTTGCAAGTTTTTCTTGCATCTGGCGCATATTTTCCTGCACCATTTGCGCTTGTTTCATCATATTTCCTATATTACCTCTCATTTTTACTGCCTCCTTTATTCTTTATTATCAATTGGTTGAATCGAAGGAATCACCAATCGCGCATCAAACTGCTCGATCAGGTCTTGAACCATAGGATCTCCCTCAATTGCCGCGATGGCTTTTGCCTGTTTTTCTTCTTCCTGACGCTGCAATTGTGCGGCTGGCGTTTGCCCGGTGACATCCCCAATGGAAAAACTGAGCACCACGGACCTGCCAAAATAACTATTCAGCGCTAATTGAATTTTATCTTGATACTTCTTATCCAGCAGGTGCTTATGTTTTTCTGGAACGCACAATTCAATTTTTTCAGTGGAAAGCGTTTTAGCTTCACTATGTTGCGCCAACATTTTCGCCATTCCAGTCAGTTTTAATTGCTGAATTAACTGTGACCAATCAAAGTCCGTTGCATCAATTGCCATAGTTTGAATCGGCTGTTGTAAAATTGGCGCAGCCTCTACGGCGGGTGTTTCACGATCACTTGTTGCAGATAAACTGCTCTCCTCTGGCAACGCTCGTAATGATTGATCATTAACCACCCAATCATCGGGCATAAAAGTCAACATGCGCAACAGCGTCATGGTAAAACCCGCATATTCATCCGGCGCCAAACTCAAATCGTTGCGTCCATGCAATGCGATCTGATAAAACAATTGAATATCATCTGGCGCAAATATTTTTGCCAGAGCAAATATACGGGCATACTCAGGTGTATCTTCACTAATTGCTTGCGGAACAGCCTGTGCTAGCGCAATACGATGCAACAAAGCTGCCAGATCTTGCAATACCGAATCAAAAGAATAACACTGAACTTCCAGTTCATCGGCCAATGATAACAGTTGCAGACCGTTTTTCTGTGCCAGAATTTCTAGTAGATCAAAAAGATGACTCTGGTCAATGCTACCGAGCATATCGCGCACGATTGATTCTTCAATTTTTCCTTCACCAAAGGCGATCGCTTGGTCCAACAGGCTCAGCGCATCGCGCATACTGCCTTGCGCAGCACGTGCGAGCAGTTGCAGCGATAATGCATCATTGGATATTTCTTCTTGCATCAGAATTTTTTCCAGATGATCCGCAATTTGAGCCTGTGGAATTTGTTTCAGATTAAATTGCAAACAACGTGATAAAACCGTAATGGGAATCTTTTGCGGATCAGTAGTCGCCAATATAAACTTCACATGCGCTGGAGGTTCTTCCAATGTTTTTAACATGGCATTGAACGCTGATTTCGAAAGCATGTGAACTTCATCAATGATATAAATCTTATAACGCGCACTCGTTGGAGCATACATGGCATTCTCCAGTAATTCGCGCATGTTATCGACTTGAGTGTTTGAAGCCGCATCCAGCTCTATAAGATCAATAAAACTCCCACTGTCGATTTGCTGGCATGCCGGACAAGCTCCACAAGGTGTTGCAGTGATTCCTATTTCACAATTCAATGATCTCGCCAGAATGCGGGCAATAGTCGTTTTACCCACACCACGTGTACCGGTTAATAAGTAAGCATGATGCAATCTGTTTTGCTCAAGCGCATTAGTCAGAGCTCTAACTACATGCTCTTGTCCGATCAATTCTGAAAATTTTTTAGGGCGCCATTTACGCGCAAGAACTTGTGTATTTAACACTTTTTTGATTGAACTGTGGAATGGCTTACAGGATCTATCAAACAGAAAGTCCAAAAATAAAGATTTGGTGGCGAGCCAGACCCCCGGCACTCGCAATAAACAGCTGTGGCTGCTTCCTTCCGGACCTGACCAGATTCACCATCTTGCAATGCGGGGAGGCCCGCCATAAAAATAAAACCTATGAACCAATGATTAAAGCTTTGCTATCTTTAAAACGATTCAACTATAACTAAGACAAGTTACTCTAATTAATGCCATTCAGTAACTCCATTAACTACAACTATCTCGCCTATCAAACTAAGATGATCCTTGAAAAGCGCCCAAAGTATACCAGTAGATGAATCATTTCTCCACTTCTTATATAAACAAAATCGATCATTACAGGACTATCGCAGGGCTTTGTATTATACGTAAAAAGACATTTTTAACTATAATCCTCTCATTAAAAAGCAACGAAACAAAAATGAAGTTTTGTCTGATATACAAAATAAGCGCAAATCCGCTATAGTTATCACCAATTATCTTTTTTATATCAGGCTAGTATGTTTCATCATCGCGATCACCTGGAAGATTTGAATAAACAGCTCCCCTTAAAGAACAAGCTTGTCAGCGCACACCATTCCATACAAGAAAAATTTCCTTTCATTTCACGTATTGCTATTACACTTTATGATCCTAAAACTAAAATACTCAAAACTTACATTGATAGTAGCGGAGATGACAAACCGCTAGCGCATTATCAAGTACCTTTGGACGATGCACCGTCGTTAAAGGAAATTCTCGAAAAAGGTCTGCCCAGGGTTGTCAATAACTTAGTTACTTTTGAAAAAGGCGATCATGAACATACACAAAGAATCGGACGGCAGGGTTATGCCGCAAGCTATACCATGCCTATATTTCATTCGGGTGATTTTATCGGATTTTTATTTTTCAATTCTTATCGGCCCGAGGTTTTCAAAGAAAATGTACTGAACATACTCGATATTTTTGGCCACCTAATTTCACTAATGATTGTTAATGAGCTGTCAACTATTAAAATGATGAATGCTGCTCTTAAAACAACTAGCAATATTACTCACCTCCGTGACCCTGAAACAGGCAGCCATCTTGACCGGATGTCTCGTTACAGCCGTTTAATTGCCGCAACACTTGCAAACAAATATCAACTGGATGACGTGTACATCGAGCACATTTTTATGTTTTCACCACTTCACGATATAGGAAAAATTTCGATACCCGATAACATCTTATTAAAACCAGGACCTCTCAACGAGACAGAAAGATTAGTTATGAATACTCATGCACGTAAAGGAAGAGAAATAATCGATGATCTAATTACCAATTTCGGACTTGATCATATGAATGGTATTGATATTTTAAAAAATATTGCTGAATTTCATCATGAAGCTGTCAATGGCAGCGGCTATCCCTATGCAAAAATCAATCACGAGATTCCTTTGGAAGCACGTATTGTTGCTGTTGCCGACGTCTTTGATGCATTGACTTCACGCCGCCCTTATAAGGATGCTTGGGACAATGACAAAGCATTTAATACACTCAAACAACTTGCCGGTGAAAAGCTCGACAGTGATTGCGTCAAGGCATTGATTGAAAACCAGCATCAGGTTGAATTGATTCAACAGCAATTTAAAGAAAGCAAATACAGCTAATGCAGTTTGCATAAAAATCATACCTATCCATCAAGTTCTCTCTCCAGCCTAAGTATATGTAGTTATGGGCATTAGCATATTTTCTCATCAACCAATCAAAGCAAGTGATGCTTCACTATGGATTTACTGCGCTCGACGTGCATGGTTGGATAAACAGCAACCAAGCACATATGTAACCGATCCATTTAATCAATTGCTCATTGATGCGGGCCTTGAACATGAAGCAACCATCTTAGCCAAACTAAAAAATCAATATCCGATTATCCGTGCGGAATCATTTGAGCACACGCTCACACTGATGCAACAAGGTGTCCCTGTAATTTATCAAGGACGGCTTTTCAATGAATCAGAAAATCTCGTGGGATATCCCGATTTCTTGATTCGCCATGAAAGCGGTGAATACCAACCTGCTGACGCTAAGCTCTCGCTCAATGAAAATAAAAAAAATATTCAAATCCAACTGGGGATATATCGCTACTTGTTGGGTAACCAATTGCCAGCCATTGTTTTTTTAGGTGATGGCCGTACAGCGTTTCTCGGAAATGAAATTGATGGGATAGTAGATGAATTCATTGCCGATATGCGATTGCTGCTTGATTTGCAACAACAGCCTGCTGTTCGCTACAGTCATAGTAAATGCCGCGTTTGTCCATACCATGCCCAGTGCCTGGCAGAATTTAAAGCCAATGAAGATCCATCATTGCTATATGGAATTCATGGTCGCGCTACTGATCATCTTGCCGATATCGGTATCACAACAATTGCACAACTTGCTTTGTGCAAAATTGAATCTTTACCAGATGTACCCCACCTCAAAGGTCATCAAAGAAAACATCGCGCTATCTTGCAGGCTCAATCATCGTTAACAAATAAAGTTTTCCAACTTAACAAAGCGGTTCTTCCGGAAGGCACATGGATTCATTTTGACATTGAAAATAATCCGCTCACGCAAGACCGAGACCAGCATGTTTATTTATGGGGATTGTTACCACCGGGATATACAAGAGAAAGTTTTAATTATTCATGGAGTGACAATGAATCCGCTGATTATCAAGGCTGGCTGAGTTTTTTACAAAAAATTGAAGCTTATCGTGTGCAATTTACATCAGTGATACTCGCACATTATTCGAACCATGAAAAAGCAACTATAAAGAAATACGCTAAGCGATACGCCATGGAAAATCATTCCACTGTCACCTGGCTACTTGGCGAAGATAGCCCATTGTTTGATCTGCAGAAGGTGGTACTTGATTGTTTGGTTTTACCGTTGCAAAGTTATAGTCTGAAAGATATTTGCAAACACCCCAATCTCGTTAATTTTCAATGGAGAAATGAAGAATCTGGCTCACAATGGTCGATTGTGCAATTCCATCGTTTTCTATCAGAATCGAGTCAAATTGAAAAACGAAAGCTTAAATCTGCCATACTTGACTATAACTGCGACGATGTCATGGCCACTCGCCAACTTGAGATATGGTTGCGAAGATTTTCGCTATGAAGATCGATAAAATACGGCCCTTGTATCACACTAGGGCCGCTTAAAAGCAATCAACTGTATTTAAAAATACGCGGAAGTACAACGCGCCGGTAAAAATACGCATTATGCTTTGATGTAATGCAGCTATTTCTCACCCCTTTATCAAGAAATAGTTGCAAGATTACTTTTTATTCTAGTTACTTTTTTGCTCTTCAGCTTCTTTTTTGTTTTTTTCCAGCTCGCTATCGCTTAACAGGCCTTCACGTTCTTTATAAAGGCTAGGTGGATATTGACCTGGCTTTCCCTCTCCTTTACATGCCGTTAACATTACAGCCACAAGTACAACCGCAATAAATGAATATTTCATTAATAATCTCCTTATTAACAATATCAAACGTTATTTATCGGTATATTCAATGCTAAGTGAAACTTCATTAATACACCTACACCTTGCCCACTTTCTAATTCTCATTGGGTATCAGGATAGGGTTTTTAAGTAAATTTGAATAAGTAAAATACCCATCCGCCTAAAGGATAACATTAAAAAATACAGGATGGAATTCTAAATACACCAAATATCCATAAGAAAGACATATTTCCTTGCTTTGAGTGGAAGTACAATGTTAATTTTCGATGTAAATACTTGTATGTTCAAGATCATCAATCATTTTATTCACAACATGTTTGAAACAAATATTATAATCCTTTCATAATCTTACTGATGTAATAATAAAAGCTAAGATAGATAATTATTAATTAGCTGTAATTACTGTCGATATTAGCTGGAAAAATATATAGTTAGCAATTAATTTAAATTTATTTCTTTAAGCCAAGTAGTTAGGATAATTACAAATTATGATGCCGGAATTGATTCATGGACACTGAAGCAAACCCAAGTGTTGATTCAGACAAGAATGTCTTGATCAAAGACAGAATGATTAACATGATCAGTAATAATCCAGATCTGCCAACACTAGGCAGCTCTTTATCAAACATTGTGCAGCTCTCCTCATCAGAAGATCAATCAACGAATGAACTGACTCATTTGATCTTGGCTGACGTAGCGTTAACACAAAAAATTATACGGTTAGCTAATTCCGTAACATTTCGGGGAACTTCGAGTCAAGTTGTAACCAATATTTCCAGAGCGATTCAATTGCTGGGACTCGATAGTATTAAAGCCTGTGCTTTAGGAATGATTCTGATTGACAAAATACCAGCAAAGCACACGCCATACGTCAAAAAAGAATTAATGCTTTCATTAACAGCCAGCATGATTGGCCGCCAATTGGCAAAACGCAGCAGTTTTCCCAATGCTGAAGAAGTCGCTATTGCCGCATTATTCAGAAACATGGGACGTTTACTTCTAGCCGCATTTGATCACAACCTCTATAAAGAAACTATGGATCTTGTCAAACAAGGCACACATTCTCAAACACAAGCATCACTGAAAGTAATTGGTTGCAGTTTTGATACCCTTACAGAAATTGCCATGCAAAAATGGCTGATTCCTGAGTTTATTATCAATGCAATGAAATTATTATCACCCAAAACATTAACCCCACCCAAAAATCGTCAAGAATGGATGCGACAAGTTACGGAATTCAGTGAATCTTCCGCACAGTTGATATGCGATCCCGAAGACTCGAAAGAGCGATCTCTTGATCAAACATTAATAAAACGCTTTGGTACCTCACTCAACCTGGATCAGGAAAAGCTTAATGAACTCATTGTTCACGCAACTGAACAGGTAAATGTATTCAGTAATTATGCTCATTTTCAGTTACCCGTTGTTAATAATACATCCATTAAAGATTCCAGTTCATTGAGTGATGACACCTTAGTGAATAACTTAGCAGATGCGGCAGCCTATCATTCAAGCGGAAAGCCATATAATGCAATGGATCAACTATTAGCTGGCATGTCAAAAGTTACCACGTTCACTGCGACTGAAAGTTATCGAGCAAACGAATTACTTATGCTGGTTTTAAAAATCTTGCACCAGAGCTTAGGATTTAGTTTTGCCACTATCTGCTTGAAGGATATTAAAACACATCAATATCGTGCACGTTTGTCCTTAGGAAAAGATCATACAAATCTACAACAACACTTTATTTTCTCAGAAACATCATCAGATTTATTTAGCTTAGCCATCAAGAAGAATACGGATTTGTCTATATCCGATACTCGTGATGTCAAGGTAAGAAGCATGTTACCGGCTTGGCACTTAAGATTACTACCAAATACCCAAAGTTTCGTTATTCTTCCACTGGTTATCAGCGGAAAAGCTATTGGCGTCTACTATTTTGACCGCCAGCATACCGCTCCCGAGGGAATTTCCTCGGATGAAATGAAGATCATAAAAATATTGAAAAATCATGTACTTGCCGCATTAAGTTAGATAAACGGCTATATCTCTATACAAGTTATTCGGTTACAAGGGAGCCACCCACTTCGCCATACACATTGACCCATAAATGTGGTAAACCTAATTCTTTTAGCCAATCAGTCCCTTGCTCTTCCTTAAGCATTCCGATCGTTGATGCGCTACCAGCAACGACGCAAAACTCGCCAATGACGCTCACAGCAGCCATGTAATTGACAGGCCAACCGGTTTTTGGGTTAAGGACATGACTATAGCGCACGCCATTCAGGATAATGCAACGTTCATAGTCTCCACTGCTTGCAACTGCTCCAGAATGTAGAGAAAGTGTCGTTAATAGCCCGCTTGCCAGACGCGGATGCTTAATGGCAATTTTCCAGGGACTGCCATCATCATGAGGACCAATGATTTTAACATCCCCCCCCAGATTCACAATACCGTGGCGAATACCGGCTTCCCAGCACAGCGAGGCTGCCCGGTCGACGGCATATTCTTTCACCACGCCGCCAAAATCAATCTCCATGCCCGGCACTGGAAACGTCAATCGTGGCCGCCGCCAACTCAGTTTATGCCAGCCAATTTTTTCCAGTAACAACTGAATCGTCTCGTTACTCGGAACGATATTCGACTTGAAATCCCAGCCCCGACGCAAAATCCCCGAAGTAATATCAAACAGCCCATCGCTTTGGTGATAACATGTTGCGGCATAATCCAGCAATCCTGCTGTTTCGTCATCAACATCAATGGCTCCACCTACGGTAGCTTTATCATTAATTGTGGATAAAAAACTGTCTGTACGGTAACGGGAGTATTTTGCCTCTAATCGATAAATATCATTCATGATGATTTTTGCTGCATGCTTAGCCTTTTTCTGATTAGCCGCATAAAATTGGAGCGAACAGGGTGATCCCATCGCTTTAAAATCATAATGAAAATATTGTAAGTGAGCCATCTCAGTATAAGGAAAGAAATGAAATTCTCGAGATTTTCTTTATTCTGAAAAAATCGGGATCGTCTTGCACCATACTTACAACAACTACCATCAAGGTGATCGCTAGAAATGATAACTCCAAGTGGCTGATAATGCGCCTTGTCGATCGAGTTGAAAGCCGTGGAAATCACTCCTCACCGGCTGTATCCATTCAAACCCCAAACGATTACCTGCAAACCGTCCTTGCGGAACAATAGCATTTACCCCTACCCCGATATCCCAGAATTCTCCACCATAATTGCTTGGAAAATCCATTGGCCCGATGCGCCCATTAAATGCATCAAAGTCGCGATGAATCGCACCTTGCCAGGTATAGGCTCCGCGCACCGTAGTTGTCAGCCAATGCATCAGATCATATCCACCCCAAGTAGTCGCCTGAATCATATCTCCTAAGCTGTAACCGGATTTGTTTTTTTCTTCCAGGCGCTTAACACCACTGAATTGCGCACCCCACGACCAGCGGCTTTTTTCGCCAACATACGTAAGACTCGGCATAAAATCCCAGGTCCCGCTACCCAGTTGCATGCCAAAATGAATCAATCCGCCGTCATTCTTGGCAATACGGCGCAACTTGATATCCACTTTCCCAGTCGGCGCACTGACGCCGAGATTCACGTGAACTCGATGACCTGGAATATCAATCAGCTTAATCAACGAGGAGAAATAAGTATCTCCAACAGCACCGGTTTCATGCCCCGCAACACCAGTATGTTCGTGCACACCGGGTGCGGCAGGCGGCGCTCCGGGTAATCTGCGCAAATTCATATCCATGTCCATGAATGTTGGCATTAGCATGACATTGAACCATTTAGTCGGCGCATACATGAGATCAATCATATGCATACGCATGTCCATGAATGTTGGCACAAAACGGCAGGGCTCACCTTGGCAACCTTGATTGATGATTGTTTGATCATTTACCTGATGTGCGCCATGCATCATATGGCCACCGGTCCAGTTATACATAAAGCGATATCCCGCCATAAAATCTCCCGGTTTATCAAGCATATGGCCAAACATGATACCTGCGGGAGGAATTTTATGGTGATGATGCGAGGAAGCGTGTGCATGCGACTCAAAAGATGTTTTTGAAGCACCCATCGGCAGCGAAGTGACCGGTTCCATATCAAATTTAATGGCCGCATTGGCCACATAATAGTCAAAATCAGCAAAACTGGTACTTCCACCACCTATCTGCATAGAACTGGCACGCGTATAGTATTCAAAACCGGTTTCCAATGCTACGCCTTTGCCGAGCATCTTACTCAATATCACGCCGCCGCTGAGTGCACCAAAGCCTGCCAAGCGATGATCACTGGAAAAATTTTCAGGTAGTTTCGCAGCATCGAACAGCACATTTTTTGGGACAACATTAAATCCATCCACGGGATTACCATTCTGATCAAACAAATTAAATTGATCGTTACCGACATACTGAATCGAGCGATTGTTTGAATCCAGCCAAACTTTCCGTCCTAAGCTATCGATTTCTTGTGTTGTGTATCTTTGTTGAGAGAATAAATAGGGCCGAAAAAAGCTGGCAGCATCTTGCGAGTAATAACGAATCCTAGGTGTCAATGTCCAGCCATTTCCCAACGGTTGCACCCAACTTGCATCAAAAGTATGCGCATTCACCCCCCAGTCATCCACCGATAGACGGTAACCTAAATGCAGCGCCGCATTTAATGGGTTGATATATTGGATATACTTGGTATTAAGTGCTACTTGATTACGAATATTGGGACGCTGTTCAAGCAATGCACGCACATCCCCGGAAATTGATGTCAATTGTCGATTGTTCAAATCTCCAGGATCAATGAAAATAACCGACATCGCCTTGTAGGGATTTTCCAGGAAACCGCTACTGTGCGTATACCCAACATTCGTATCCAGCAATGCATTTTTCGTTAACACCTGCGCGACACCGACATTGGCGACCCAATCCTGCCGCTCTCCCCGTAAGATTTCCGAATTTTCACGTCGTACAATTTGAGGCAAATAGGCAGTTTTAGTGATATACGGCGACGAATCATGATCGAGGATAGCGCCAATATCACTGCTGGTATAGCCGCCACCGAATTTAACCGTGGTGAGTTTTTGATTGAAATCCAAGCGACCGCCTATGGCACCAAAGCTCGATTTATAGTCCCGTTCTCGGGAGAATCCGCCGCTCACGTTTAATGCAGCCTCGTTCCATTCATAACTCAAGCCAAAATTGGCTTGACGCCGCGTTTCCGGGGATGCTGATGTCATCACCAATACAGATCGGGGATCGACAGCTCCCGTTAATTCCTTAGTAAGCGGGTCACGCCCGATAGGATTTAAATCGCGGTCTAATAATACTGTGCTATTTAAAATAGGTGAAGCGCCTACCACTACCCCGCCATCGGTGTAGGGGCGATTACCGCCAGTGGTAGCTAATGGCGTGATGGTTACCGGCGTAGCGCCCGACCAGGTATCCTGAGTATAGCCAAATGAAAATTTAGCGCGATCGGTTAATGAAAAGATGCCACTACCATGCAGCACATCAGCAGTAATAGGCTTCAGGCTATTTGGAGCGCCAAACAAATTGCGCTCGCCTTCCTGATAACGGCTATATTGAAAATTGACCCGGTCTTTACCGGTTGCAGGAGCGGATGACATCAATAGACCGGGTAATACTAGAGCAGCAGAAGTCAATGCATGCAGCGTTTTTTTTGACTTTATTGATGGTGCTTCTGAATTATTCAGCCGGTCATCGCTCAGACACTGGGAGGCATTATCATGTTGCAAATTTTTTTACCTTCAACAACTTCGGACAGGTGTTAATCTAATAACAGCCGCATCCTCCCCCTCCCGAAGAAGATTTATGGCTCGGTGCCGCTTCACGGCTGCTGTAATTGTGGGATTGTATTTCACTTTGCAGTGGATGTGGATCCAATTCCATCTGAGGTTTGGCAAGATTTCCGCGCTCCCAGGGCGCCACATTGACACAACCTGCCAAGCCAATATTTACTATCCACAAAACACCAATCCACACTGAACGAGCGGTACTAATTGAAAAGGACTTAAAAACCACGATCAATCCAATCGGTTATGGATGTTCCATTACCAATTGCGTGATTAAGGCTCGTAACTTTTCTGTTTCTCCAGGGCGAAATCCCTGATGAACATGACGAATCACACCCTTGCGATCAATCACATAGGAAGTCGGCATCGCCATTACTTCCAACCCTTTGGCGCATTGTTTACTTACATCCGCAACAATTGAAAAATCAGCGGGGTGTTTTGTAAGAAATTCCTGTGCATCAGCGACTTTTTCATCCAGATTAATGCCTACCACATGCAAACCTTTATCTTTTAATTCGCGGTCAAGCTCGTTTAAAAATGGAAAAGATTGTACGCAAGGCGGACACCAGGATGCCCAAAAGTCCATATAAACCACTTTACCTTTTAATTCTTGCAAATCATACGCTGGTTTCCCGTCCAAAGTAGTTAAATGGCATGTCGATGATGCTTGAGCGAGGTGCTCTGCAACTGAAGTTTGCGCAAATCCCATTGATAATACAATGGTAAATATAGATAATTTCAATTTTCTCATTATCGCTTACCTCGTTAATCTTAAAACAATATTACGTAAATCGTATCGGCATCACTCAAACTGATAAACCAAAATATCCGTATCAGTATGCGTAACGCCATCCACCGCCATACAATGGTAAGAAACTATGAACGATCTCGCACCCGCACCCGTTTTGTTTACCAATAACAAATAGGTACCATTTCCACCAGGAACTCTAACTTCAGGACTAAAATTTGCATCGCCTGAAACGGCATCAGTTGTGCTGTTTGCACGATTAATATTATTGCCGACGTGTATAACTTGTAAATTCACCAGTAAATTGTCTTGCGGTGGTGATGTATCCTTGATACTTGCCACTAAGTGATCGGTAGGGACACTTCCGGAATTAGTGCAAGAAACCTGCGCGAAACCAGTAAAACTGGCAACATTACCATTAGGATCCATAGTCGCGCCCGCATCATGAGCATGACTCGAACTCGCGATGGTTAGTACAATTATCAGAAAAAAAATGCACGGTATTCTATCAAAAAAATGTGGCGACATAATTATTTATCCTTTTCTTAAGTTTAAAAGCTACTTAAATCTATTGATGACAAAAACTTTCTGTATTTCAATAAGCAAAAAAGGCAGCTATGAAGATCATAAGTGCCTCAACATTATCCAAAAGCTTGCCTTATCTTTTTATTCATTATTCGCATACCTCAAGTTGCTGTCAGTTATTTCTAAAAAAACCTCGCTCCGAGAAGGAAGGAGGGAGAGCGAGGGTTTCATCACAACAGCAACCTGTATTAAATTAATTACTGTGGCCAAATTTGTGTGCCATCAAGCTTGATAGGCATGTCACGATTAATTTGTGCAGCCGATGATTTGACTTCAACAGCAACACCTTTACCGCCACAGCTTTCTGGCAACGGATTGGCAGTCGTATCACGAACTACTGTCAAAGTTGCCGGGCCATCATCGGTTGTACCGGTACGATCATAAGGTGTACCTAAATTATTATGTGTCCAGAAATTGACCGTATTTTCATTAAAACCGGAAGTTGGGGTAATTTCACAAATATCCGCGATTGATACGTAGAATTTTACACTCGCAACACAAGAATCAGATTTTAACGTTACAGGTCCAACCCTGAATGGAATATACCCATTCATATCATGAGGCAATGAGTCACCACCGCCAGCCCAAAAACCGAGGACATTCCCATTCGCATCAGTTTTTGATTGTTGATGGGTAAAAACATCCTTACTATAGTTTTTCTTGATCAAATTGCCCCAATTATCAACAAAATCTGCCAAAGTTCCGGTGTGTGGTTGACCATCAACTACAACAGATGAATCCACCCCGTCCGGAAATACCACACTCGTCCCAATGACGTTGCGTTCTCCACACCCATGACCGACAATCACATTGTTACTCGCTCTAGTGTTGTCAGCAATTTCAGCTACTTCCAAGCGAGTATGTGCAAATGCACTCATACCACTGACGCATATAGCTACAGTAGCTATTGAAGCCGTAAAAAATTTTAGTCCTTGTTTTGTATACATCTTTATACTCTTAAATTTTTTCTAAAAATTGTTAATCGTCACAGTAAAGAACCCACTCAATCTCATATAAATGATTTACCAATAAATTATTGCTATTTATGCAACACTGGCAGTTCACACTTTTTATAGATCACAGCAATTTAAAACTAGCGTGAGCAGTCACTTATACGAGCCTTCACTCTACTCTTTCTGCTTTTTGATTATCTGACTCCATCATTAAAATATCAATGCGACAAATTGTCGCACCCCCTCTCCAACTTGCAATTTCATAGCTCAAGTTATCGAAATTAAGATGGTAGAAAAATGCTGAAGAAATCAACTAGCGAATTATCAAAACTACTTTCCTATATGTAAGCATGGCTGTGTTTTCAACAAAACCCAGGTGCGGCATTTTGCCACATTGCCATATTTAAAACTTTCTATAACAATGCGTGCTTTCTAAAAAGTTAAAGTCATACAAGAAGAATCCATGTCTTTATTTTGAAAGCCATTGGATGAGGTTTTTATTTAGTCTTTTGGCTTTTGTTGTTAATCAGCTTCACACCTCACGCGGTCTGTAATTACCAACAAAGAACAGAATTATGTATAGGGAGCTAAGGAGTTAATAATGCAAAAAAATCAAATAGTAAGATTGGCCATACAAAGTTTTTTAGGTTTAATGATAAGCACCGCTATAGTCCAAAATGTTACGGCACATACGGTTTTAGAAACACCGCAAGTTACCGAACTGAAAAAAACTGCTAACAATATCGTCATTGGACACGGATGCGGAGAGTCAGCCGTTATTGGCACCAGCATCGTTTTTCCTGATGGAACAGACTCAAAGATTACTGCTGGCGCAGACCCTCATAGTGGTAGTTTGACTGATTTCGTGACAAATTGGGGAAATCTCATACAATTGCTGCAAAACCGCTCAGTGTTTTCTGAGCAAGATGAAAAAACCGATAGTAACGGCAATGTTGTTGGGTTCTGGTCGGGCGGCGGACGAGGCGTCGCTGCAAACCTCAATGCCTATATTCCTTTTACTGTAAGTGCTGCTGTTTTTGAAGCGGGTTCCTGCGCCAGAAGCGTGAGATTCGATGTTGCGATCGTCGATGTATGCAAAATAACACCAATCGGTGGATTTGCGGATGATGCAGTAAGCCTATGGACTCCAGCCGTAGGATCTCAATACGATGGCGCACCTGGCGGACATGCTTACGATTCACCGGCATTCCTTACGATCAATCGTGATTTGGAAAATAATCCATTACCTGATACCTGCGGGGAGGGCTTCGATGTGTTTGTAAGGCCATCAGCTGCTCAAATTGACCGTGATATGCCCATTATTTTTAATGGCGCACAAGTATGGCCACAGCCTTAATATCTAAGGAGGAAAGTGGAATGGCAAAAATTCAATCAATTTCGCTTGCATTCGCTGTAGTACTGGCATTTGCTTCCAAGTGCACCTTAGCGACAATTACTTATAACGATGAAGCTTCTTTTAGTGAAGCTTTAGGCGGAACTTCTACGGTCATCGAAAGTTTTGAAGAACCTTCTACTGATACCGATATGACACCGCTTAGTTTTCCAACAGCCGATATTGCTTGTGATGGGTCAACATGGTGCTCAGATTTTTTTGGGACATCCCCCCTAATGCCAACGGATGGCTCGCAAGGCGTTTACTTTGCTACGCCCGATAGTATTACGTTTACATTTAGTTCCCCTATCACTGCTTTTGCAGTTGATATTGGTGATCTGGGCACCCGCGGTGCTACCGACCTCAGTATCACTTTATCAAATGGCAATTCCACAACACTTTTAACAGAATATACCGGGAGTAGCTATAGCCAAACCTTTATCGGCTTGATTGACGATGTTGAATTTACGACGATTACTTTTCACGGCACTGTTGCGGACGATGGCATTTATTTTGATCGTATGCAAACAGCCGTTGTAGCTGCGCCCGTACCGGAACCGGAAGCTTCTGCAATGGTAATCACTGGATTAGCTGTTTTAGGATTGTTTGCTTATCGTAGAAAACGATAAACCGCATATAAAGAATAATCGAGACAAATCGAGAAAAGGATTATTCTTTCAATCAAATCATTCTAATGATAATAATAAATCATGGTCGAATAAAGTAACTTCGGAGAACCTATACGCTAGTTATTTAATTTGGTGTGATTCTCAAAAGATTGCTTGGAAAATTAATCAAAATGGTGTGGGAAGATATTTGACAAAAATTTTTGGCCAAAGCAGAAAATTAAAAGGAGATGCACGTGGGTACGTTTTTGGGCCTCTGATTGAAACTATATCAAAATTTGAGAAATATGAGAAAGTCGATTTAGGTTTAAAGAGTGATGATTTCCCACTGAATTTTGATAAATTTGAAGCATCGAATAATGAGAGTATAAGCTCAGAGTTTAACTTTGGGATGATTGCTGAGCGAGTTGCCCCCTTAAGAGTAATTCGGTAATAAATCGCTAGACACATCGGACACATCTTTTTTATCAGCAAAGAATGTGCCCTTCGTAACTTGCTGATTTAACATGCTTAAGACGGATAGACACATTAGACACATTTTTTTGATGTTTTCTATGTTGGGAGTTTTATAAGTGCTCCCATCCTTTGTTTATGAGTATGTATTTTTTTCTTTCCCCAATGAATGAAAATGTGTTAATGTGTCTGATGTGTCGAAAGCCAATAGACATCAGGTTCTCAAGGCAGACACTTTATTGTATAAAAGGGTGCAATGTGTCTTATAAGTGTCTGGCGAGGCTGAGTTACACCACAGTTTCTCTTTTATGGCATGTCATGAAACCGACTAGACCTAATCCTAAAAGCAACATGGCATAAGTTTGTGGTTCGGGAACAGCACTAACATTGACGTAATCGTAGCGAGTCGTTGATTCCCAGATTGCACCAAGCCCTATTCCACCGGTGAGGATAGGGTTGTCATCATGAAAATGTCCTATCGGTGTTCCATTGATTGTGAAATCGAAGTTGCCACCCACTGCCTGAATATCTACTGTGTTATCGGTACCATTCAGAATGCCTGGATCTAAATTAAAAAGGGCAAGTTCTACACGTCCCCCATCTGAAAATTTTTGTAGAGATACGGTGTTTGGGGGAAATCCAGGGTGTGCATTGGGCGTAAATATAAATATTTGATAATACGTTCCTTCAGCAAATCCATGCATATCTTGCACCCGAAATGCAATTTCGCTATTGAACCAATCATCGCCACCTCCCAGTGGATTGAAACGGGTCGTAACATGATAATCCGACCAATTGGATCCTTCATGAGTCGTGATAAAACCATCCCTTGTATCAGGAGTAGACCCTTGCAATCTGACCCAGCCATTATCCATTGTGGCAAAACCTCTTTCAACTTCCCATTCAGAACTCAGATTAGCGTCGTTGAAATTATCGCTAAATAGAGTTGCTGCATGAACGGAATTTACTATTGAAAAAGTTACCCCAATTAATAAAATTTTGAAAATATTAACCTCGATATTTTTCATTTTTTAAGCGAGAAAAAAAGATAAGGCAAAGAATTAAATTGTTATATTTAGTTAGCTGTTTTGCTAACTTATCCAATTGTGCTCATCAATACACAAACTTTTTGCATTTTTAATTGGATAGATTTATATTAAAGAATAAACACTTATCTTGATATTTTTAAACCATAATACATTTTTACATAGCCTATATTAATAGGGTTTTTTATTAATTAGCTTGATCTATATCAATAAAAGGTGCAGGTAGCATGAATAGATTTTTAGTAATTGGATTAACACAAGATTGAGTTATTGATCTTCTTTTGAAATCTTGAAATCATGCTTGGAGCGTTCTTCACCCCGCGCTATTGCTACGGGGTAATTCATTTTTCAATGGGCGCCCTTAGAAAACTCATTCATGCAAAATAATGGTATTGCTTACCAGAATGCATAGATACATCTCATTATTAAGCCGCTACAAATTACAAAGAGGCAGAAATCTAAAATTTATCTGATGGTTACTCACGGTTGTGGAGATAGGGATGTCATCAGAAGAACAAGCATTGTATTTTTGAATGGCCTGGACTTGACACTCATAGCCAATGACAATCCATAACTAACCCATTGTTAATTAATTAAAATTCATGAGATACTGACCAGCAAGCATCCGTTTCTCCGAATATTTCCTCCGAATTCGATAAGCTGCATTTATTTTTCCCCCTTTTTTCATTTCGTTCTTATCTTTGAAGTTTTATGATTGTATTAGGGAAACGCTGAATAACTGTCATTTCGAGCATAGCGAGAAATCTATGGTATTGATTGCCAAAGATTTCTTACTTCGTTTGGAATGGCATGGAGGATTGTTCAGAGTTTCCTTAGCAGACCTAAATGAACTGCAACAAAAACTCCCAAAAACCTGATGAAGCTATAAGTAAAACAACAAAGGGGGACACTGCGACGCTCTACGCGCTGATAATTCAATGAATTTCCGGTTATGATAATAAAGAAAATGTAACCAGCATGTCAGTTAACTTTCGGAGAAAAAATGAGCATTCCAACAGAATTTTGGCTGCATCATTTGATTTTTTACGCTTTATTATTTTTAATTCATTACCTCAATGGCGTATTAGTCATTCATCGAAATTTTAAAGTTAACTACACACGAAAGATCAATCACTTCGCTTTTTTCTTTCTGCCTACCCTACTGTCGTCCATAATTGAATACAGATACAGTGCTGCAACATTTTTCATGGATATGGTGTGTGCGTTTATATTTCTGACATTTTTTATTGCGCCTCTACGCAATAAAATTAGGCCACTTTATGTAATGTTTTGTTCATTTGATAGGCCGGAAGACAGACCATTAACGCTTACCTGGCTTTATACACAATTTATCGCAAGCTATTTAGTGCTCATTCCATTGCTGGTCTATTTTGAAAACCGTAATATGCTTCCTATAATAATGATCATTATCATAGCCAATGGTGTCGGTGATGGCCTTGCTGAACCGGTAGGCATAAAATTTGGAAAAAAGAAGTATATTACTTACGCACTGTTTACTAAAGAACGATATGTCCGTAGCTATATGGGTAGTACCTGTGTGTTTGTCGCAACTTTTATCGCGATATTAATATTTCATCACTATTTCAATTCAATTCAGCTAATTATCGCGCTTCTGACTGTACCAATTTTAATTACTCTGGCTGAAGCATTTTCTCCGCACACATGGGATAGCCCGTTTATATACGCGGTAGGAGGTATCGCAATAATCGCTATTTTTAGTATTTTTTAGTTGATGATCATCAAAAAATAAAAAACTCCGCTACAAACAGCGAAGTTTTTTATCAGTTCAATGCGAGTTAATAATCCAGGCACGACATGGATCCACTTACCTTAATTATTGCACATACCTATCCATTTTCCGTTCATCTCTATACTGATTAGAAAATAATGCCCTACTCGGGACGATTGGAGTTCTAATGACAGATAAGGCGCAAATGATGCAATATTTAAAAATGAAACAATCTCACTTACTA
>CADEDJ010000042.1 GCA_902826055.1 uncultured Nitrosomonas sp.
TCTTGCAAATTCCCCCGATATTTCCACAAATGAGGGCTGCTAGCCAATCGATAACAGGTACCTAAGAAGTTAATCGGAATAAGTACTTGTTATCGATAAACCTATATGACTATTCCACCTATTCTCCGGGGCTATCGCCGCATTATGTTTGCACGCCTGGTTACCAATGGATTGGCCCAAGCGGCATTGGCAATCGGCACCGCTTGGCTAGTCAGGGAAATTTTTGATAGTTTCCTGACCGTAGAACATCCAATAATCGATACGCATGTCGTATGGCTCATTATTGGCGTAGTTACGACTGCTGCCAGTATTAGTTGGTTGCGCATGATGGAACGGATTGATGCTGAACGGATGGGACAGCATTATACCGCTGAGATACGTATCCTTTTGTATGATTGCCTTAGCTTCCTAACACCCCGAACCCTCCAGAAACGCAGTCGAGGCGGGGTATCCCTTCGTTTTGTTGGCGATATGACGTCGTTGCGGCGGTGGGTCAGTATGGGACTGGCGCGGATTACCGTCGCTGGAGTTTCGACTATCTCGGCTTTACTCATGCTGAGCATTATCAATTGGCAACTCAGCTTGACTGTCACGGTATCTTTACTTCTAGGCACATGGTTTACTTATTTATTTGGTAAGCGCATGCGTGCTGCTGCACTGGAATCACGACGCCGCTTATCCAATTTAGCTGCAAATGTTAATGAAAAAGTAACCAGCATTGCTGTTGTACAAGTATTCGGTCAAGTGGACCGCGAGCGTGAACATATTGTACGTCAAGGCAAGTACCTGCAAGATTCAATGGTTGCACGCGCAAAGGTTGCAGGACAAATCCTCGGTGCAACAGAATTCTCAGTTGCCATAACCTCGGCAACGACATTACTGGCAGGTGTTTTTGCCGTAGCTGCTGGAACTGCCAGCGTAGGCGCAGTAATTGCAGCCATTAGCATTGTCGGCATCTTATTACCGCCACTACGGGATTTAGGCCGTATCCAAGAATATTGGCATGGCGCTTCTATTGCTCGTGAAAGGATTAAAGAATTTATCGATAGCCCTTCACTGATCACAACAACTGCTAACGCACCCGATTTAGTCGTGAGTGCTGGCCGCCTTAAATTTGATTCGGTCAGTGTAATCGGTGGACTCCATCAATTGAGTGGCACTGTCGAACCAGGCACCGTAGTAGCTATTGTAGGACCCAATGGTGCCGGCAAATCAACCCTTTTACTCTTAGCTGCACGATTAATTGATCCGCAAGAAGGAAAAGTAATGTTGGATGGGCAAAATTTAGCGGAGCATAATTTGGATTCCGTTCGTCGTGCCATAGGTATGGTAGGCCATGATCTACCCCTATTACGCGGCACTATCGAAAGAAATTTGCGTTATCGCTGGCGCAAGGCACCGAATAAAGAAGTCGCAAGGGTTCGCAAATTATGTGGAATTAATGAATTATTAGCACAATTCCCCGAAGGTGATAAAACACGTGTCACGGAAGGCGGTCTGAATTTGTCGGTAGGACAGCGCCAGCGGATCGCGCTGGCACGAGCATTGCTGGGCAATCCGGCATTACTTTTGCTCGATGAAGCTGATGCCAATCTGGATAAACAAGCCAGTAAAGTTATCGATCGGATTCTCGCAGAACACAAAAACACAGTATTAATGGTAACCCATCAGTTGAACCACATCATGGCTGCTGATGTGATTTGGTTTCTTGAAGCAGGGCGCTTGATAGAAACCGGTACACCTGCTGAATTGCTAACAGGTAACGGACCTACCGCACAATTTTTCGGCATTAACAATCAATCGGTTGCAATTTGAAGCTGATCTTTTGGGGAACAATACTTATGTGGTTACAAACAGCTCTAGCAGAAGCCATGGATATTACACCGCACTCAAAATCGCTAGAGCGAGGTGTAATACTACAGCGCACTTTACAAACCGATGTGCATCAAAAATATTATTTGTACATTCCACAGCGGGGTGGAAATAACGCAAAAATTTTTATAACCGTTCATGGCATTTCTCGCAATGTTTCCGAGCATGCTCAGAAATTTGCTGATTATGCGGAAGAATTTGGCGTTGTACTGATTGCACCCTATTTTCCTAGCGATCGTTTTCCTGATTATCAACGATTGGGGCGCAAAGGTAAGCGTGCTGACAAGGTGTTGAATGAAATCGTGTCTGAAGTAGCACGACTTACAAGCGCGCGTGCGGACAAATTGTATTTGTTTGGTTATTCCGGCGGGGCTCAGTTTGTGCATCGCTATATGCTTGCTCACCCACACCGGGTTGCAAAAATCGTATTAGGCGCACCGGGTTGGTACACGCTTCCCAATCCAATGCTGACATTTCCTATAGGGATACAGCAATCACAAAGTTTGCCTCACGTACAGTTTGATCCTGAGCAATTCTTGCATATTCCAGCCTGTGTTTTGGTAGGAGAAAAGGATAATCAACGTGACCACGAGCTCAATAAAAAAGCGGAAATCGACAGATTGCAAGGCAAAACCCGGATAGAACGCGGTCAACGGTGGATCGAAACAATGAAGCATCACGCGAGAGCACAAGGTCTATCAACAACCTATGCATTTCATTTATTACCGGATACCCCTCATTCGTTTTCGATGAGTATGCAGCGTGGTGGCATGGGAGAAAAAACGTTTGATTTTTTATTTTCCGAGGGATGATGGGTCATCAATACTCTGCTTGCTGCATTTTTACTCGATTAGCGCAATACTTATAAAATCAACAATTCAATTGTAACCAGAAAACCTCAAACTGGCTGCATCAATAGCGCATCACAATGTATATATTCTGGCTAAAAGTTGTAATAAGCACAACGACTTGCTTCTTTTTACTCAATGCAACTACGTATGCGCAAGAAGACATTTCTGATCGGCCACAAAAATCCGTAACTCAGAAACCATCCAAAAAGAAAAAAACCAAAAAAAGAAAAACTGGTTTTTTCTATGGAAATGCAGGTCTAGGATTACGATGGAATAAAGGCAAAAGTGAGATACGGTTGTCGGGGTTTATGCAAACCGATACACGCACCTATTTTGACGATGTGGGTGATGTTGGTAAAGACAACTTTTTACTGCGACGGATTCAACCCTCACTCGAGGTTAAATTCAATCGTATGTATAGTTTTTACATCATGCCAAGCTTTGCATCGACTTCAGGAATCTTGGATGTTTATTTAGAAGGTAACTTTACCAAGCCATTTAACGTTCGTGTAGGCAAATTTAAACCCCCGTTTGGTTTAGAACGCTTACAATCCGCTACTGCATTAGCATTCAATGAGCGCGCTTTCCCCACCAATCTGGCGCCTAACCGTGAAGTTGGCGCACAGATTTTTGGTAATATATTTGGCGATACCACCGAATATCAAATGGGCTTATTCAGCGGCACTATCGACAATAGCACTGGGTTACGTAATGGTGTAGTTTATTCAAACCACAGCGGCGTCGATTTTGTAGCGCGATTGTTTTCCCACCCCTTAAAATATAGCAGCGCGGAGTTTATGAAAGGCCTCGGATTAGGGGTGGCTTACAGTTATGGAACGCAACATGGTAACGCCCAACCAGGGGAATATCATTTACCCGCCTTTATTTCCCCGGGCCAACAGCTAATCGCTTCCTATGTACCCGGTGCTTTTGCCGATGGGAGCCGGGAAAGAATTGGTCCGCAACTTTACTATCATTACGGTCCGCTTGGCATACTCGGGGAATATACGATTTCCCAACAAAATATTAAGCTCGGAGGGGCTAATGATAGAGTCACCAATGAAGCTTTCCAAGTTCAGTTATCCTGGGTGTTATTCAATGGTGATGCCTCTTTTCGTCGAATCAGACCACATGATCCACTCACTCTTGAGAACATTAGTGCTTTAGGAGCTTTACAACTGGTTACACGTTACTCAGAGTTAAACTTGGATTCCAAGGCATTTGCTCATGGTTTATTTGACCCGGATCATTCCGTCAAAAAAGCACAGGACTTCGGCATAGGAATCAACTGGTATCTCAATCGCAATATCAAATTCCAACTCGATTACAATCAAACCCATTTTACCAATGGCGCGATTGCCGAAACCAATCGGCCAGAAGAAAAAGTTTTATTTTCTCGCATGCAAATTGCATTCTGACAGCATTTTTCGGCTTCTCTCGTAAGATTGTCAAAAAAACTAAACCCGCTTATTTACAATTTATTATTGACAAACGTCTGTTTGAATCCAGAATATACACCTATGAAGTTAGAATCCTAGTCATTTCTTGACTTCTTACCATTTTCATTTCAACAGAAAGGTGTTTCTTGGAAGATTTTCCGTTACACATCATGCTGATTGCACTGGTGTTTTTATTGATTCTATCAGGCTTTTTTTCCCTCTCTGAAACCAGCATGATGGCGATTAATCGCTATCGTTTGCGTCATTTAGCCAAACAAGGCCATCGAGGTGCTCGTTTGACAGTAAAGTTGCTCGATAATACCGATCGCTTACTGGGTGTCATTTTGCTGGGTAATAATTTACTGAATACGGCTTCTGCAACTTTGGTAGCCGTTATTGTGGCAACACTCTTTGCGCATGATGATTTTGCGTTATTCATGGGAACGCTCGCAATCACCTTCGCCATTCTGGTATTTAGTGAAATCACCCCCAAGGTCATTGCCGCTGCCTATCCTGAGCGTATCGCCCTGGCATCAAGTTATGTCCTCACGCCATTACTGATTATCTTCTATCCCATTGTGTGGTTTATCAACTTATTTGTTCGTGGATTGCTGATTCTGTTCCGACTAAAGTCCCAAAAAGGCGAGCTTGAGCAAAAAATCAGTACCGAAGAACTTAAAACATTGGTACTGGAAGGCGGACATTTTATTCAACATAAGCATCAAAGCATGCTATTGAATTTGTTTGACCTGGAAGCCACCACGGTTGACGATGTTATGGTTCCACGCAGCCACATTGAAGCTATCAACCTGGAGGCGGATAATGAAGTCATCCACACGCAATTAATGACTTGTCACCACACACGACTACCGGTCTATCGTGAACGTATGGACAACATTGTAGGCATTGTGCATGTCCGCAATGTGATGAATCAGATGCAAAATGGCAAAATATCGGCAGAAACACTGGAGAAAGTTATGCGCAAACCTTTTTTCATTCCTTCCGGCACCCCATTATTCTCTCAATTGCAGCTCTTTCAAGAAAATCAGAATAGAGTTAGCCTGGTGGTTGATGAGTATGGTGAATGGATGGGGTTAGTAACATTAGAGGATATTTTGGAAGAAATCATTGGAGAATTTACCACGCACGCGCCCACCCAAACCAGTACTTTCCAGAAACAAGAAGATGGCAGCATCCTTGTCGAAGGTAGCACGTTGTTGCGTGAATTAAACCGCAAGCTTGATTTTCAATTCCCGTTAGATGGCCCCAAGACTTTAAATGGTTTAATTTTGGAGCACTTTGAAGATATTCCGGAAGCTGGGATAGGGCTTAATATTTCCGGTTATCCCATGGAAATTATTCAAACTAAAAACCGCGTGGTAAAAACTGTTAAAATTTTTCCTGCGTTGGCCTCGGCAGAAACAAAAAATCCTGAGTAGCTTATGATTTGCCGCTGCTGTTCTTTACGCAGCGGGTTATGCAGTAATCGAGTTGGACGCATGCCATAAAAGCGGTTATGCTGTCGGCCAATCCAAAGCTTTGCAATATGAATTTACCAACGCGCCCATAGCTCAGCTGGATAGAGTACCGCCCTCCGAAGGCGGGGGTCGCACGTTCGAATCGTGTTGGGCGCGCCAAAATGATTACTTTTTTTCAAAATCCGCAACCGTGGTTTTTTAGCGGCTACCGATGTTCAAATGCATTACCAGCAACTCATGGCGATTGCTCCCTATGACAGCCATTTCAGCGAAAACAGTTTTGTTATTTGGTGAAGTACTGGTCGATATCTTTAACGACCGCAAAGTATTGGGCGGTGCGCCATTTAATGTTGCACGTCATCTCCACGCCTTTGGATTGCATCCTGTACTGCTGACACGCATCGGTGACGATGATCTTAGTCATCAATTGTTGTCATTGATCAATAGCTTAGGCATGGACGATCGAGGCATACAACGCGATGCCTTGCATCCAACCGGGCAAGTACTAGTTCATCTAGCGGAAAGTGAACACCGCTTTGAAATTTTGCCGGAACAAGCGTATGACTACATTCATGCTGGCATGGCACACATGGTTTCATCAGTTGTACGTCCGCAATTGCTTTATTTCGGCACTCTGGCGCAACGCCATGCGATATCCGCGCAAGCACTGGCGATGCTGATGCAAAGCAGCCAGGCAGCGCATTTCCTCGACATCAATTTGCGAAGCCCTTGGTATGATCGATTCACCATAGAGCACTCACTAAAACGTGCAAACCGGGTGAAAATCAATCACGAAGAATTGGAAATTGTGGCCGACATGTTGCAAATAGCCGGCAAAGATTCCATGCAAAAAGCGGCTGTGCTAATCAAACGCTTTACCCTCGATAGTCTATGGGTAACCTGCGGCGAAAACGGCGCTTGGCAATTGGATAGCGGCGGCAACTTAACCACTGTTGCAGAATGCTCATCTCTACAAGCATTGCAAGATACCGTGGGTGCCGGGGATGGTTTTGCTGCTGTCTGTATACTTGGTCTATTGCGGTGCTGGCCGGCCACAATCACCCTGCCGCGTGCAAATGCTTTTGCTGCTGCTTTGTGCTCGATACGCGGGGCGATTCCAGATAGCGCAGAATTTTATCAACCCTTTGCTATAGATTGGAAGCTGTGACGGACTTGATGAATCGATTCTATCAATTCATTCATTCTTTTTGCTGTTCCGCTGCCATTTAAGTGTGCCGAATGTGCCGAGAGAGGCGCCTATGACGGCCGCTATGATATGAATCTTATTTTCGGCATAATTGACGATGGCAAATGCGTTGATCAAATGGTTTACTCAGTTTGACTAAATAAACCGGTTTACGTATATTCCATGCTAATTGATCCACGCTCGATCTCTTATTTTATTAACAGACATACCTATTCCTATTTTAGCCCGCCAAGCAAGGTATTCCAGTCGAATTATTCTTAAGTATCACTCAAAATGTTTGAAGGTAAAATGTTGTCGGTAGAAACTAAGCAACCCCTGATAAGTGTCATAATTCCCGCCTATAATCATGAGCGATTTATTGCTGCTGCTGTCGATAGCGTGCTGCAGCAAACTGTATCGGATCTTGAATTAATTGTCGTCGATGATGGCTCTACCGATCAAACGGGAAATATCGTCAAATCCTATGAAGATCCGCGGCTCAGTTATTATTACCAAGACAATCAAGATGCTTACAATACGCTCAATAGAGGGCTATCGCTAGCCAATGGCAAATACATTGCAATTCTCAATTCCGATGATGTTTATACAGTTAATCGTCTCGAACGCTTGTTAAATTTTACTGCAGAAAAAGGGGCGCAATGTGTCTTCACCAACGTCATTCCGATTTCCGATGAAGGAGTGGAATTCACTGATCCCGATTTTGGCTGGAATACTTGGCACGCAAAAAACAGAACCTGGTATTTCGGTTGTCGCGACCTCTACGCCGGCTTTCTTAAAGGCAATTTTATGGTGACTACCTCGAACCTTTTCATGACTGCACATGCTGCGCAAACTGTGGGTAAATTCAGTTCACTTAGATATTTACATGATTATGATTACATCTTCAGAATGATGCTGGCATTTCCAAACAGCGTGCATTACCTGGACAACGAAAAGCTGCTTTATTACCGTATACATTCCGGTAACACGCTCAGTGAAGCTGCCATTACCGGCAGACTGCAGGATCAGGAATTAATTTCAAAATACATGGTAGCGAGAATTCCAGAGGCTTATCGCAATGATGTCATAACCGGAGCTAAACGATTAATTGAGTTAGGCAATGAACTGCATGATGTCAAAAAAGCGCTTGAACCTCAGAAACCTCAAGGGGTTCGGCCCGCGTTGAAGGAATTATGCCGCAGTTTAAAAAGTTGGATTGCCAAGAAATGCGGCAATCTTATGAGCTAGGCATTGACCCACACCATGAAATTTGCAACACATTATTCGCTGGCATCGCTGGTCAAAGCTGGAAAAAAAAAGGCTAAAAACAAACAAGTCATTTCTTTTGATCTGTTCGACACATTGTTCATTCGCCGTATTCACGACCCCGATTTGGTAAAACTACCCGTTGCGCGGTATATCTCAGATCTCGCTGCACAACAGGGCATTTTTAAAGGCTGGCGGAATATTCAACAACTGCGAGACACCATTGAGCGCAAGCATCGCCTCGAAACAGCCAAAAATTTTACCGATCATGAAGCCTGTTATCCTCTCTTTATGCGGGAATTACTCGAAAGCATCTTTGCAGAAGGTTTCGATGACTCAGTATTGCAAAAAGTTACCGACTACGAGCTGGCGATGGAGAACACCATGCTGGTGCCAAGACAGCCATTGGTTAACTGGATAAAAGAACTCGCACAGGCGAATAAAAGAATTTTTGTAATTTCCGATATTTATCTGCCTGCCACTCACCTGCAAAGATTGCTGCAACATGCGGGTTTAAGCGAATTCATTGAACAGGTTTTTTCTTCGGCGGATACTTTTTTAGCCAAAGCATCCGGAAAAGCTTATCCGATGATTGCAGAAAAATTTTCGATTGCTTATGAATCTTGGTTGCATATTGGCGACAACCCGATTTCTGATGGATTGCGCGCCACGGAAGCCGGCATTGATGCGCTAATCATCCACGATCCGCGAGAGGATTTGCGCAAAGCGCTTGTTAAACGCTATTACCACTATAGCCATATAAAACCATTCTGGCGCGGCAGGACGTTGCAACAATTGATGGCGCCGCTCGAAAGCGAAAACCGGCCGGTTTCTGCGTTATATAACGAGGGTTATAATTTTCTGGGGCCGCTCATCGGAATATTTCTTCAACAAATCAGAAAGTTTTGTCAGGAAAAAGAAATTACCAAGATTTTTTTTCTGTCGCGGGAAGGATGGATGTTCAAGCAATATTGGGAAAAAACTGCCACCATTCTTTATCCGGCTGGGGATTTGCCGCAAATCGAATATCTTTACGTCAGCAGAATGGCACTTGCAGGAGCTGCCTGTGCTTATCAGGGGTTAACCAAAACCAACGCTGATATTGCTTTCTTGCCCCCCGGCAATCGCGATTTTCGTGATGTCTGCCGGATTTTTAGTCTTGATGCCGACAAATTTACATCTCATCTTGCCACCTATGAATTGACCGCTGATACCTGCTTAAGTCCTGTGCATGAGGGTTATCGTGCTGAACATCGGGAAAATTTTGATGCACTATTAAAAGATGAAGATTTCCAAAATGAAGTGAAGCGGCAGACCAAAGAAGCCAATGAAGCGTTGCAACGTTATCTCACTGAAGTAGGTTTCTTTGACCACAAAAATGTAGCCATTGTCGATATTGGCTGGCTCGGCACCATCCAAAGATTTTTATTTGAAGCCATTGCTCACCGCCCTGACTGTCCAAATTGTTTTGGACTACTTTTTGGCGCAACCCGCGGAATTGCCTATCCTGAAAGCTGCAAAAATACCATCACAGGTATCATGTTCGACAGGCAAAGCTTCGACTTGGCCGGAAGCACACTACACTATGCCCAGGATGTATTCGAAGAAGCCTGCCGCGCGCCCCATCCGACATTGAATCGTTATCAACTCACTGAGAACGGATACACACTTGTTTTCCGCGATACGGATGACGCCAGCGGCCTGGCCGAGCAAGAACAAGACCGTTATTTTGCGCCTTTGCAGCAAGGCGTATTGGATTCTGCTGAGAAATTTGCGGCGGCTGCGGCTCTTTTGGGTTTTTCATTTGACGATTGGAAGCCTTGGGTAAACTACCTCTTTTTGAGTAAGCTTGCCTTTCCACGCGCTCAAGAAGTAGCCAGCATCAGGCATCGCCATCATCTCGATGATTTTCACGGCAATAAAAAACCTGTTGCCAGCTTCGGTAAAGGACGCGTTCCCTTGTGGAGTCAATCACCGGCGCAACTTAAATATAATCCACTACTAAGAATTCGCTATTTCATCAATCACTTGCGCTGGAGAATCAATCAATGAGCAAAGTATTGAAAAAAAATTATGACCTGCAAGGTCTCGAAATATTTCGAATAGTCAAAATTACTCTGATTGGCAAGATTCTGCCTCTGGGAAATTTGTCTACCGGCCCTGGAACGAGATTTCTGATTATTCTCAGTATCTTGCATTACTTCGGTTATCCCCTTTATTTGCTGCTCGCACGCTTTGGTCATCGTGTGAGGATTCTACGGCAAATAAGCACGAGGCTTCGGCCATAATTGGAATGGCTGAATGCCTTAAATGTTCAATAACTTCTTGTACTGTTAATTGCCTATTGAATATTATAATTACAATTTGCTTGTAGATTTTGTTGAAGGGTAATTACAATGAGCAGTTTTCTCTCTTTCCAACTAAGCTTTCAAATTATTTGAATATATGAATACACAACAGAAGAATACCCGCCCTAACGTCATGGACCTTTATTTAGATTCTGCGCCCAGTCCACAAAATGCCTTAGATATTTTTCAAGGTGAATGGTCCTCAATTCTACCCGAACCTTATACAACTCTCAGGGCGGGTACCGCAGCCCCGCTTTTTAATGATGAGCGCATTTTGTGGCTGGCTGATCAAATTGGCGGCTTCACCGATAAGATTATTTTAGAATTGGGTCCTTTAGAAGCCGGCCATACTTATATGCTGGAAAAAATGGGAGCTGCTGAAATCACTGCGATTGAATCGAATACGCGGTCTTTTCTCAAGTGTCTAATAATAAAGGAATTACTTAAACTTAAACACGCACAATTTCTTTGTGGCGATTTCCGTGAGTTTCTGCGCCAACAAAATGACTCATTGAAGTTTGAAATTTGCGTTGCAAGCGGGGTTCTGTATCACATGAAAAATCCGGCCGAACTCATTGCGCTGCTTACGCGTCATTGCTCGGGTCATTTGTTTATTTGGACGCATTATTATGATGCCGATATCATTCTTAACAATCCAGGACTAAGCGCCAGATTCTCCGGTTCTACTGAAAGTGAGCATGAAGGATTTAAGCACACGCTTTATCGTCAAGAATATCAGACTGCCCTTGAATGGCATGGCTTCTGTGGCGGTAATGCACCTACGAGCGCGTGGCTGACCCGTGATGACATCATGAGATGCCTGAAGAACTTCGGATTTGAAATTCACGCGATTAGCTTTGACCAACCCAATCACCCTGGAGGCCCTGCATTTGCTTTCGTTGCACGACGTTCGTAAGGTCAAAGGGGGCATGAATGCCTAATAGAATTGTTGCGTATGACTACAGGCCCACTGAAGAGAAATTGTCGCAACCCTAACTCAATTCCCGTGATGCCTCATGTCGGGTTTTCAATAGGGTGAGGCATGCAATACAACAAATAATACAAGCCAATTCCGTTGTTTATTTGTGAAGCTCTGCCTAATTGTGGCACACTTCGAAGATAAACAATTATTACCGGTAGATCGCTCGTGTCCCCTTATGAACTTTTCATCGGCCTGCGTTATACGCGCGCCAAAAAACGTAACCATTTCATTTCGTTTATTTCACTCATTTCGCTGATGGGCATTACGCTCGGCATGACCGCGCTGATTACGGTCATGTCGGTAATGAATGGATTTCAGAAAGAGGTTCGTACACGCATTCTGGGTGTTGCCTCGCATGTCCAGATTGGCAGTTTGCAAGGTAATCTACACCATTGGCAACAAACGGCAGAAGAAGCAAGCAAACATCCAGCCGTAGAGGCGGCTGCGCCTTATGTCAATGCCCAAGGTATGCTGTCACACAATCAAGTTGTGCAAGGCGTCATCGTACGTGGCATTTTGCCTGCGGCAGAAGATAACGTGGCTAATTTTGCCAAAACAATGGTTAGCGGGGAACTGGATCATTTGGAACCGGGAAAGTTTGGCATCGTTATCGGTATGGAATTGGCGCGCACATTAGGCACTTTTGTGGGTGACAAAATCGTGTTGATTTCCCCCCAAGGGCAAGTCACGCCCGCAGGTATTTTGCCCCGGCTGAAGCAATTTACTGTTGTGGGCATTTTTGAAGTAGGACATTTTGAGTACGACTCCGGTCTGGTGCTCATTCATATGTTTGACGCACAGAAGTTGTATCGCATGGAAAACGATGACGTATCCGGTATACGCTTGAAACTGAAAGATTTATTTCAGGCACCCAAAGTGGTTGAAGATTTGCCTGCAATGCTGTCGATCGACAGTTACATCAGTGATTGGACAAAACAACACGCCAATTATTTTCGCGCGATCCAGATTGAGAAACGTATGTTGTCACTGATTCTTGCACTGATTATCGCAGTTGCGGCATTCAATATTGTGTCCACATTAGTAATGGCGGTTACTGATAAACAGTCGGATATCGCCATTTTACGCACACTTGGAGCCAGTCCGCGCAGCATCATGAAAATTTTCATTGTGCAGGGCACGTTTATTGGTGTCTTTGGTACGATTCTGGGCGTCGCAGGCGGTATGCTATTGGCATACAATGTCGGTGAGGTGGTTGCCTTTATTGAAAGTCTGTTCAATGTACAGTTTCTGTCGCGCGAAGTGTATTACATCAGCAAGATTCCAACCGATCCGCAAATGAGTGACATCACGACGGTTGCCATCACGTCGTTTGTTTTGAGCTTATTGGCAACAATTTATCCCAGTTATCGCGCATCAAAGGTAAATCCAGCGGAGGCATTGCGTTATGAATGATCCTGTAATTGCCTGTCACAATTTATTCAAGCAATTTTCTCAAGGTGATATAGCCGTGCCGGTATTGAAGGGCGTGAATCTGGCACTGGCGAGGGGCGAAATGGTGTCAATCGTTGGCGCATCCGGTTCGGGCAAAAGCACGTTGTTGCATGTACTTGGCGGACTCGATGCCCCCACTAGTGGAGAAATTAAGATACTCGGGCAGGATATCGCCAATATCAATGAGGAAGACAGATGCCGGCTACGCAATGGCTCTTTGGGCTTCATCTACCAATTTCACCATTTATTACCGGAATTCAGCGCACTGGAGAATGTCGCCATGCCATTGCTCATTCGCCGTCTCCCGAACCAGGAAGCCTATGACCGGGCCGCCGGCATTTTGAAACAGGTGGGCTTAGGCCATCGCCTGACGCATACCCCCGGTGAGTTATCCGGCGGTGAGCGCCAACGTGCGGCAGTTGCCCGCGCCTTGGTAACACAACCTGCATGCATATTGGCGGATGAACCGACCGGCAACCTTGATCGCCATACTGCTGAGGCGGTGTTTGATTTAATGCTGGAATTAAATCATAAAGTCAACGCCAGCCTGATTATCGTGACACATGATGCGCGACTGGCAAATCGTGCACAACAAGTCAAGCAACTCATAGACGGTGTATTATGTGACATCGCGAATGCGCAATAACTTTCAATGACTCTGCGAGAACAATAGCAATGGCATCGTTAGAGATTCAATGAATGAAAAATTAGTCAAACAATCATCCTAACTGAGGTAAACATGACAGACATTACGACAATTTTGGGCAATGAAAGTGATTTCCTTCTCAACCATGTGTGCAACACCATACCTAAGAGCAACTTACAGATACCTGGAACTGATTTTGTCGATCGTGTGATGATTCTAAACGATCGCAAACCCAGTGTGTTACGCAATCTTCAGATGCTATATAACCACGGACGCCTGGCAGGCAGCGGCTATTTATCACTATTGCCAGTGGATCAAGGTGTTGAACATTCAGCAGGTGCCTCTTTTGCTCCTAATCCGATGTTTTTCGATCCCCGGCACATTGTCGAACTTGCAATTGAAGGCGGTTGCAATGGCGTCGCTTCCACACTGGGGGTACTAGCCGCGGTCGCACGGCAATACGCGCATAAAATTCCGATGATTCTTAAAATTAACCATAATGAATTGTTAACGTATCCCAACAAATTCGACCAGACGCTTTTTGCCAGCGTGAACCAAGCTTTTGATATGGGAGCATGCGCGGTCGGCGCAACGGTTTTCTTTGGTTCGGAAGAATCGCGCCGCCAAATCCAGGAGGTTTCCCAAGCATTCGAACATGCGCACAATTTGGGTATGGTCACCATATTGTGGGCTTATACCCGCAACGCTGCGTTTAAAACCGCCGATCAGGACTATCATGTGAGTGCTGACTTGACTGGCCAGGCCAATCATTTAGCGGTTACCATTGGTGCTGACATTGTCAAACAAAAAATGGCAACCAATAACGGTGGTTATAATGCGATTAAATTTGGCAAAACCCATGCCAAAGTTTACAGTGAATTGACCAGCGATCATCCGATTGATCTGGTACGTTATCAGGTCGCCAATTGTTATATGGGACGAATTGGCATGATTAATTCGGGCGGAGAATCGGGTAGCGATGATCTGCATCAGGCGGTGCGAACGGCGGTCATTAATAAACGTGCAGGCGGGATGGGACTGATTTCCGGGCGCAAGGCATTTCAGAAATCTTTCGTAGAAGGTGTCAAGCTGTTGAATGCGATTCAGGATGTTTATTTATCTGAAGCGGTCACCATTGCTTAAGCCATTGTAAAAAAACTTTCAAATTAAATCCCCCATCACTCTCACAATCACTGATGACTGATCAATTTTTTTAACCCTTGTATGCGTACCTTATTCACGTACATTATGGTCTTTCCCCGGCGCAGTGTGTTTGTGCTGGTTGCATTGCTCATTGCGGGCATTGCTGAAGGACTAAGCTTGACTGCACTACTGCCTTTATTGTCCATCGCTGTTGGAGAATCAGGAGAATCAAAAGATTCCGGCATCGGCAAATTCATGGAGGAAGCACTACAAAACATCGGTATTGAACCTACTCTTGATACTATTTTGATCATTATTGTGGGTGGTATGTTTTTTAAGGGAGTGGTTTTGCTGCTGGCCAATCGCCAGGTGGGTTATACCGTTGCCCATGTAGCAACAGCATTACGTTTGGATCTGATTGAAGCTTTATTGGCCAGTCGCTGGCAATATTATTTGCGCCAGCCAGTCGGTTCACTGGCAAATTCGATCGCTTCTGAAGCTTATCGTGCAGCCAATGGTTTTGAGCATAGCGTGAATGTATTGGCGCTCGCCATACAAGTGCTGGTATACGCCATTGTGGCATTATTTATTTCCTGGGAAGCCACACTCGCCTCATTAGTTATTGGTTTATTTTTGTTGATCGCTCTGAATCGCTTGGTTAGTGCAACACGCCGCGCAGGTACAAAGCAAACCCACTTGCTACGCTACTTGCTGACTTACTTATCCGACGTACTGAGCTCAGTCAAATCACTCAAAGCCATGGCACGCGATAACGTAGCCGATGCCATTCTACGCGAGCAAACGCAGCAACTGGAAAAGGCCACCCGACGGGAAGTCATGAACAGAGCGGCTTTAACTGCACTGCAAGAACCCATCCTGGCGGCCTTGACCGCCAGTGGTTTGTATATTGCACTGGTAATTTGGGAATTATCTCTACCGGAAGTAATGTTGATGGTCTTCTTGCTCACGCGCATTTTGGGATTATTGAATAAAACCCAGCGCCGGCACCAGCAGCTTGCCGCGCAAGAAAGCGCCTACTGGGCGCTGCGCAAAGCTGCTGAAGACGCCCGCGCAGCAGCGGAGCGTGCAACCGGAACGCTTGCACCAACATTGCAGAAAGGCATTAGGCTGCAGCACGTCAAATTTGATTATGGCCAAAAATCCATTTTCAAAGATTTGAACATCGAGATACCGATTAACTCATTCACAGCAGTGATGGGATCATCGGGTGTCGGTAAAAGCACGTTACTCGATTTGCTGTGTGGATTGACCGAACCACAATCCGGAGAAGTTCAAATTGACGGCGTATCTTTGCATGATATCAATCTACGCCAATGGCGCCACATGATTGGTTACGTTTCACAAGATACCGTCTTACTGCATGATACGGTAATGAATAACATTCTAGTGGGCGAACCAACACTTACCGCAACCGATGCAGAACGGGCATTACGTCAGGCTGGCGCATGGGATTTTGTCAGCGCTTTTCCAGAAGGATTGCAAGCTATTGTTGGGGAACGTGGCGGATTACTCTCCGGTGGACAGCGACAGCGCATTGCAATCGCACGCGCACTGGCTCATAACCCATCATTTCTGATTCTCGACGAACCCACCAGTGCCTTGGATCCGGAAAGTGAACAGACTATTTGTGAAACATTACAAAGATTATCGAAGAATCTCACAATCATTGCCGTTTCGCACCAGCCTGCAGTTATCAATGCTGCTGACCGTGTATTTATACTTGCCAACGGCGAAGCAGAATCATTATCGCAAACGCCTCACATGATGGCTTAAAGGAAATTTGGCTAATGGCTAACAAGCAAATCCGATAGACATTCACAATCGGTTACTGCTATTTGATTCATCCCAATCTTACGATCGGCCCCATGAATGAACGGCTTCACTCTAAATGAATTTGATCAAATGTGCCGTCATCGGCAAAATGCGTTTTATAGGCATTCTTCCATCCTCCAAAAACATCGTCGACTTTGAATAATTCAATTTGAGGAAACCTGCTGGCATATTTTGCAGCAACTTTGGCATCGTTGGGACGATAAAAGTGCTTGGCCGCAATTTCCTGACCTTCTTCTGAATACAAATATTCAACATAAGCTTCAGCAACTTCACGCGTACCTTTTTTGTCAACCACTTTGTCAACGACTGCAACCGGCGTCTCAGCCAATATACTCAAAGACGGAATGACAATTTCGAATTTATCCGAGCCATAATCTTTGAGTGCCAGAAAAACTTCTTTTTCCCAACTGATTAAAACGTCGCCAACACCACGTTCTACAAATGTAGTAGTCGAACCACGCGCACTAGAATCGAGAACCGGTACATTTTTGTAAATATTTCTAATAAATTCCTTTACTTTGTCTTCACCAAAATGTCGCCTGCCATATTCCCATGCCGCCAGATAATTCCATTGCGCACCTCCGGAAGTTTTCGGATTAGACGTAATCACAGATACCCCGGTACGCGCTAAATCATCCCAATCTTTAATTCCTTTGGGATTGCCTTTACGCACTAAAAAAATGATAGTCGAATTGTAAGGCGTGCTGTTATGGGCTAACCGTTTCTGCCAATCTTCTGGAAGTAATTTGGCTTTTTCGGCAATGGCATTGATATCGTTAGCCAGAGCCAACGTGACCACATCGGCTTCCAGACCATCTATTACTAATCTCGCCTGCTTGCCGGAGCCGCCATGTGATTGCTGGATTTTAACAACTTCGCCGTTTTTCTCCTGCCAATACTGGGCAAATGCGGCATTAAGCTCCTGATACAACTCACGGGTTGGATCATATGAAACATTCAGCAAGGTTTTTTCAGCCAGAACATTGCTGTTAATGACGAAACTCGCTGCTAAAAGGCTTGTTATCAACCATATTCTGAAAACCATGATTTTTCCTCCAAAAAATTTAAGACCATTTATAGCAAACTGATCAATACCTCAAAATAAAGGAAATCGGTATTGCCCGAACGATGATCAACGCAAGGATGCGCATGAGTGCTGGCACACGATGGACTAGCTGCAATTCGATTTTTTACAAAATCTTCAGCTGTAAAATGAGTATAACCCAAAATGGCGTTAATTCTGGGTGTAACCTGGTAACGTATACGCCCTTCCAATGCGTGTCCCGCAAAATCGCCACTCTGCCCGGTTCGATCGCGATTAAATCCAGGATCAGGCTCAGTATTGCTGATATTGCCATTGAGAATATCGAACATACGATCCCGCTTGCTAGCTAAAAAATACCAAGCATAGGTGAGTTCAAATCCTAGTTTTTGGGTTGGCTGAAGGTCCATTCTGATTTTAGGTGCCTTAAGGTTTTCATAAATCACGTAATGATCCGCAGACCAAGGCCGCGCAAATCCAAAGAAACGATCAAACCGATTGTCTTCGCCATCATTAGGATCTTTATCACCGCTGGCATAACCGTAGAAACCCATGAGGCGTGGCTTCCATGGGTGATTAAAAGTTCGCCCGACTTCAACGGTATAACCTTGCGCATCTTGCCGCAGAGGCCCACTGAACCCAAGCTGATGATTATAGCTGACATCGTAATCAAACAGATTTCCCGCCTTACCATAAGCGCGAAACCCTGGCATATGAATTTCCCGATCAAGCCGGTTGGTCGCGGTAAAACCAGTGGGATCTGCAGTCTGCTTCTGACCCATGTAATACGGTTGTATCGTAATAAAATCAGACCACTTGCGCCAATGACCAATGGCTCCAAAGAACCACAGATGATCGTTAGCTTCATCAAATTTTGTTTGCAAACGCCGCACCGGTTGCATGCCAAACAAATCCAATTCCCAAGCATTAGCTTCTCGCCCCAGATTTAGACGGAATCCTTCAAAAGAATTGGTAGTGTTACGCCATTCGTTGCGCGCGATAAAACGCCGGTCTGTCGTTTCATATGCCAACCGGCCTACGCGAAATCGAATCGGACGATCCTGGCCTCTGTCATCGACCCCAAGCCCTTTTTTGAAATAAAGCTCACCGTAAGCATTGATCAAATCGTACTCGTTTCTTTCTTGATCGGTAATAGCGTGCTTGTTGTTATAAACCCTCGAATCCTGGAATTCAACGGCGAAGCGAAAGGGATCCAGAATATCCCTGATCCCTATCCAAGCCCGATGGCGCAAAAAAATTGGATTATCTTCCCCGCCTTCAACTCGCCGTACATCATTATTACGCCACTCATAACGAGTGCGATGTTCAAAACCAATATCCAGCCAAGTAAACTCTTTAAACCGCTCAACGCCGATATCACTTAATCGACGCACATACCGCGGTGGATCTGATTCAGGATTAGTCGCATAACCGTCAGTTCGGCGGTAATAACTAGTGGATGGTTTATTTGCATCAGCTTTCGATTGCTTGTTTGCTTCAGGTACGATAGCAGGTAACCCCTTAGATCGATCAACTGATTCGCTTTCCATTTTTTTTGATTCTGTAGAATTTGCTTGGACAATCCTCACAACACTTGATTGAACTACTTCTTCTCCCATTGCAACTTTATCATCCGCTGATACCTGCGAAGGATTAACCATGAAAATACTCAATACAACGATGTGCAAAAAAAAACATACAAATTTCACTCTTTTCTCCTAGCAATCTCTCCGCGATAATCCAGATATGGCTGATAAATTTCCCATTTTATTAATTAAAATGCATTTGATTGTTGATTTGCAAAACAGAAAATAATCTTTCAGTTCTGATTTTGAATCATGTACGCCATAATTTCCTTGATTAATACCTTTTTTCCGTCTTTCTATTGATACAACGCTTTTATCGTTACACATGGTTTTTTCAACTGATTCGTGTTCAATATTTACGACTGTGCGAAGAATTTACTGAATGATCTGTACTGTTTTTGCCCGATAATGCAAATTCACTGCAGTATCAGAAATAATTTACTTCGTTTTACGGGCATTAATTTCAATGGATGCGAACAATAGCATTGCTTTAATATAAATAAAAATATTATTTAATTAGAGCATTATTCCAAATTAATATATCAATTGTTTTGTAAAAGTTTTCCCAGGAGTTTGTATCGATGATACTCAAATGGATAATCTGCAAAACAATCGCACAACAATAAAATCTGACAAACTAATGTTACAAAAGAGCGTGTCTACAGATTTTATTAAGTCAGATTGGCAGTTATTTTTGCTATACGTGCTACACGCAATTCAGAATTAATTGTTGCAGGTAATGTTTTCGGATTTAAAATTTTCTCACTCAGCGCTAAGGCTATTGCGCCAGCATCCACGCTTCTAGCTGCTGTCAATGCATTTTGCAATCGTCCTGCTTGCGGATAAAGTTTCATCACATTTCCTGGCCGTCCATGAAAATCGCTGGCGCACGCGTGTAAAAATTCTTCAAAACGCTGCGGTTTTCGATAAGCATCAACTGCTTGTAGCATGTCCGCAATGGTTGATGGTCTAAGTTCCTCTGCACGATGGACATCACTATGATAGCGAGCAACCAATAGTGCCAGATCGCGACAATCTTTCGGTGCCCTGATGCGTTGACACAAATCACGCGTTAATTGAATACTTCGCGCTTCATGTCCAATATGCCGCGGCCATTCCTCAGGAGGCGTTGTACCTTTGCCCAGATCATGAGTTAGCGTTGCAAAACGTGTGGCGAGTGAATAATTTCGTGTAGCCGCATAATCAATTGCAAGCATGATATGCACACCGGTATCAATTTCCGGATGTGCCTGTGCCGGCTGCGGCACACCAAATAATACATCCACTTCCGGCATAATTCGCGCTAATGCGCCACATTCGCGCAAAATATAAAACATTCTGGACGGCTTATTTTCCATCAATCCTCTGGCAAGTTCCTGCCAAACGCGTTCTGGTACCAGTGCATCCACCTCACCGCTATGCACCATTTCACGCATTAACAGCAATGTTTCTGGTGCCACAAAGAAATTGAAACGCGCAGCAAAACGAGCGGCTCTCAGGATACGCACAGGATCCTCGGAAAATGCAGGACTCACATGTCGCAAAATACCAGCTTCTAGATCCGCAACACCATTAAAAGGATCAATGATATTGCCATTCTCGTCTTTAGCAATTGAATTGATGGTTAAGTCTCGCCGTGCCAAATCTTCCTGCAAAGTGACTTGCGGCGAAGCAAAGACTTCAAACCCCTTATAACCGCGAGAAACTTTTCGTTCAGTTCGTGCTAATGCATATTGTTCATGCGTCTGGGGATGCAAGAAAACTGGAAAATCTTTACCTACCGGACGATAGCCCAAGCGCACCATATCTTCTGGTGATGCACCTACAACAACGTAATCATGATCTTTTACCGGCAATCCCAACAGCTCATCGCGAACGGAACCACCCACCAGATAGGTTTTCAATGGTTTATGCAGCATTACAAAGTTAATGCATCAGATCAAACATTCTAAGGCGCTCTGAAATTATTAGTTATTTTCAAAATTCTTAAACCAGATATCATAAATTTCATCAGGCCATAAAGACTTTATCCATACCACCACATCATCAACCTGTTGCTCGGTTAACTTTCCTTCCCATGCTGGCATTGAACCAATCTCAGGAGGCGTGCCTTTAAGTATGGTTTTCTTCAAAACTTCTGTCGAGTGGTGCCAGGCATGCGCCGTTCCATCCAAAGGCGGTGGCGGATATCTCCCATCTGCGTTTGGTTTACGCCAATCAGGCGTGCCCGCACCATTGACTCCATGACAGCCTGCACAATTTGCAACATAAATGACTTCACCACGTTTGATTTGCGCCTGGTCAAAATTCCGTTCGATCAAGCCGGTTTTACTATTGATTTGAGGCTGTCCTGATAACATACGAAGCGGCACAGAATCACTACAACCCAGCATCAACAGAATAACACCGGCCAACCAATAATTACTTCTTCGCATATTACTTTAAGCGCATAACCGAGCTATTAGTCGGTTTCTGATCTGGCAGCGATCGCTCTGCTTGTTGCTCTACTTTTTTGGCATAAGGATCATAGCGGTTATATATTGTCGTATCCTTGCGTTCCTCACCACGTTCTTTGATTAAAAGCACATTGTAGGGATCGCTGCGAGCGCCTTCCATACCAGGTGTTCCATGCGGCATATCAGGAACAGACAAGCCAACTGCTTTAGGCTTTTCTTTCAGTAAACGCAAGATATCAGGTGCCGGCACGTGCCCTTCAATGGCATACCCATTGACTAATGCAGTATGGCAAGAACCCAATGAATCCGCTATTCCTGATTTCTTTCTAATTTCCTTATTACCAACATCATGCGTTTTTACGGTAAAGCCGTGATCACGCATATGATCAACCCACTTATCGCAGCATCCGCACGTCGGGCTTTTATACACATCAACAGTAGCCGTAGCAGCCGCCTGAGACGCCCCACCTAAAAGACTGAGTATCACCATTAATCCGGGTAATAAGGTACTTATTTGTATTTTCATTTCTTCTCCACAGTTATTTTTCCACGCATTTTTTTAAAATGACCCGGCAGCGGGCAAGCAAAATCTATTGTTCCAGCGCTAGTAAATTGCCAAATCAACTCCTTTTGTTCACCTGGTTCAAGTTGCACCAAATTTGCCTCGGCATGATCTTTATCAGGAAAATTACGGCGCGCACTTGCAATTTTTTTCAGATCTGGCATTGAGCCAATGATCATTTCATGTTTCTTATTACCGCCATTTTTGATGACAAACCGGATAGTTTCCCCCTCACTCACTGCAATTTCAGCAGGTAAGAACATATTATCTACCTGCGTCAGCTTGATCGTTCGCGATACTTTACTTGGATCGCCCGGTTTGCCAATTTCAACTTCATTGTTAGAATCACCCGCACTCGAAAAGCTATTTGTTGAGATCAAGGCCAACATTACCAATGATATAATTAAACAAAATTTACTCATAGGATTCTCCCAAAAAATTACCTGAACCCATTTTCTGCCGCTAGGTTAGAATCTGGTCATGCTAAATTGTTCCATTCTGTTTGTCTAATATTCTGCTATAAGCCCCATAAAGCTTTCGCAATTAACAAACAAATGAATATTTTTTTACCCGCTTATAGAAATCATGCAAAAAAAAGAACACTATAACAATAATAAGCTACAAAAGCGCTTACGGCGATTGGCAGGAACTGCTATCGCTGATTTCAACATGATTGAAGCGGGCGATCGAATCATGGTGTGCTTGTCCGGCGGCAAAGACAGTTATGCTTTACTGGATATTCTGCGCAACTTGCAAGCGCATGCACCGCTGCAATTTGAATTGGTAGCGGTTAATCTGGATCAGAAGCAGCCTGGTTTTCCTGAACATGTGCTACCGGGTTATCTGACGAGTATTGACATGCCTTTCCGTATCGTGGAACAAGATACATACAGTGTGGTAAAACGTGTCATTGCTGAAGGAAAAACCACTTGCAGCCTTTGTTCTAGATTGCGCCGCGGTGTGTTATATCGCGTTGCCAGTGAATTGGGTGCCACTAAAATAGCACTAGGTCATCACCGTGACGATATCCTTGAAACCTTGTTTTTAAACATGTTCTATGGCGGCAAGCTAAAAGCCATGCCACCCAAGCTAATCAGCGATGACGGCAAACATATCGTTATACGTCCACTGGCTTATTGCAAGGAAAAAGATCTCGCCGCATATGCCGAGATGGTCAATTTTCCTATTATTCCCTGCAATCTATGTGGATCGCAAAAGAACTTACAACGCCAAGCGATCAAAGAAATGATGCAACAGTGGGATAAAAAATTTCCCGGCCGGCTGGAAACCATGTTTCGCTCTATCCAAAACATTCAGCTATCACATCTGGCCGATACTACTCGCTACGATTTTTTCAATTTACAAGCTCACGGCAAACCGATCATTGATGGTGATACCGCATTCGATGAAGAAACATTTGAACCGACTATAGAAGAAATGCTGATGCCTTCCGCAACTGACGCAAGTGGCAATTCATTGATTTCAGGATAACCGGTGATTATCTTTACGAAAACTCGGCGGCACCCACTTGAAAGTCATTGCAACTAATCCCGCAAACAGAACGTAAACTATCGTAAAGGCATTTTCAGGCACATCATAAAATATAATTTGATGAAACCACTGCTGAATAAAACTGGTATCCGTTTCAACCTCGCGCAATACATTTTCCCATACAGTTAATGGGCAGGGGACACCGATCAAAGATTCGCCCACTACCAACAAAATGGCAGCAAGATGCAAATAACGAAACCAGGGGTTTCTGACAAATGCGAACTTGAGCCATGCACCTACCCAAATAACCGGTAAGCTTCCAACGACAAACAGCACATAAAAGAAATGGGCAATCAGTACCACGTCAGCCATTACTATCTTCAACCAATCAACAGCCTTGCCGACGATCAGCCCATAAAACGCACAAGTGATTAATAATCATCGCTAATTGAGCCAATTTGCATATCATTCTTGACAGACTTGATACCACTAATGGTACGTGCAATCGCTATCGCTTTATCCATATCGTCACGGGAATTGACATAACCACTGAGCTCTACCGCACCTTTTATCGTTCTAACATTGATATCGAAGCGCCTCAGTGAAGGTTCATCAAGAATCGCCTCATAAACTTTTGTGGTAATGCTAACATCACTAAATTTTTCTTCCATGCCGAATTTCTCCGGCGTTGACACGCAACCTGAGAATAAAGCAACAAACACAATTAAGAAAAAAGCCATAGAACGGCTAACTCGTGTCATGATAAGTTTCTCCCAAATAATTAATGGAAAATACCCTTACCACATCTGGATTAAAAGCTCTTGCTTGACTACCTTCAGTACGTCATCCAATCTGAAGTCACAACTTTTATTGAATTCTCCGGTAAGTATTGGCAAATATCAGAATGCGGCATTGCAAGGACAGAGTAGCTCATCTTTGTGTATTTGCAAGTGACAAAGCATTCCATTCCTGTAAATAATATTACATGATTATCGCTGGCAGAAACAGCCTTTATGAGAACTCATATTTATAATTTGTGCTTGAAGTAAATTTACTTTGTGAGGTGAGCTAATCTCATCCGCGCTGCCAGCAATTGCGCCAACGATTTCGTCAGTTGGCGCAGCTTTAAAAGACAGGTATTCGGATCATCCGCAAAATACTTTTCCGCCGGCATTCCCAGACAAAGCAGTTGTTCGTCATGTTGGCTTCATACTGAAAAGTTTGACGTTGCCATTGCTTTTGATTTTCCGAATACCTAACAATTGGGTGCATTCTATTACATTTCGCGCGCCTGTTTTCCGGCCAATCAATAGGATACTACGTGTAGCTCCAGGCTCATTTCATAGGAATGGGCGCCGTTGTAGATGAAATATCTTAACAACAGAGCATTCCCTGATGGATCGAGAACAGCACATTACACCGCAAAACCTGAAAGATGAAGTGCTCTGTAAAATTGGCAGAAACTTGCTGATATTTCAGCAAATCGAAGGCCTACTGAAAATGATTCTGGGAAATTCAAAAGTACAAGGCTATGCCCGTGAATTAGCGCTTTACCAGGAGCAGCGTATCAACGGAATGCAGAAAGATATGCTGGGGCAACTGATCTCACGATATTTTGCGGAAATATTATCTCCATCCGATAAAGAGCCGCAGGGGCCACGCGATTTGGCGGAGCCGTGGTTATCTTCCTCATTCAAAATTACCAGTGATGACATTTTTGCTAAAGCCCAGCTCGAAGCCTTTGAAATGATGCGTGAGGAACGCAATCAACTGGTTCATCGTTTCTTGCCTTATTGGGAACTCAATTCTCCTGAAAATTTGCCCCTGGCCAGTGATTATCTCGATAAGCAGAGAGAAAAGATTTTGCCTGTCTGGGAGCATTTGAAATCCGTAGCCGAGACAATGCATCAAGCTAGGCAAATGCTAGCCGGTTATATGGCATCAAATGAATTTGGTCAGCAACTCGAGTTACTGTGGCTTCAGCAAAGCCCGTTGATACAGTTGTTTTGTGACATTGCGACGCAGATTGGCAGTTCTGACGGGTGGGTTTGCCTTGCACATGCAGGGAAACGGGTTCATATGCAGTTGGCCGACGATGTCGCTCAGATGAAAGCAAGATATGGTCATCATTCCTTCAAAAAGCTATTGATTGCGTCCGACCTGTTTGAAATATGGAACAAAGCTTTGCCGTATGGAGGATTCCGAACATTCTATCGAATCCGTAAGACCTGAACACAATTGACATTCAATTGATGGAGAAAATAATGGCTAGAAGAAAAAATGGCATTGCTGAAGACTTATTCAAAATAACTGCAACATTGCCTTGGTGGGTGGAAGTCATCCTTGCTATTACGGTTTACGTTCTTTTACAACCCTATGCGATACTTGAGATGCCCATCCAACCGGTTCCCGGACAAATCGGTCACATGGTTATCGAGCAACTGGGTAGAACGTTTGCTTATTATGGGCAATATATTTTGCCATTGCTACTGTTATTGGGTGCACTGGCATCTTTTGTCAAACAGCGCAAACGTAAGAATCTTGTTCAGACTGCCGGTAGCGGAAAAACGGATGATCCGTTGCACGATATCAATTGGAAAGATTTTGAATTGCTCGTAGGTGAGGTTTTCCGCATGCAAGGTTTTACAGTTATAGAGAATGAGGATGGAGGCGCGGATGGCGGTATCGATCTGGTACTCAAAAAAGCTGGCGAAGTATTTCTCGTTCAGTGCAAACAATGGCGTGCTTATAAGGTATCCGTTAATGTAATACGTGAATTGCTAGGTGTAATGGTTACAAAAGGAGCCGCGGGCGGATTTGTTGTCACTTCGGGTATTTTTACTGCGGAAGCACAAACTTTTGCCAAAGGACAGAATATTAGGCTGATTGATGGAGTTATGCTTACGGAAATGATAGAAAAAGCACAAAACATTATTTTAAATCAGACAACTACCGAAAAAAAGAATATTCAGAAATTTACGCCTTCTTCTAAATCTCCTGTAGAGCGAGGTTGTCCGCGGTGTGGGAATGCAATGATCAAGCGTGTTGCAAGAAAGGGAGCAAATTCTGGGAAAACGTTCTGGGGATGTGTTCAATTTCCAAGGTGTCGAGGTATAAGAGTCATAAGTTAAAGTCGTGATAACTTATGTTAGTGTAAGTTGATTCCAGTGATGAACTGCCATCTGTATATGTTTGGAAAAATAGTTTCGGAGAATCATTGTGTTCCTATTCTTGAAGCATGATCGACACCGGCTATAGAACACGCAGACTTGGCTAAGCTTCTATTTCCAGCAAGAAGCCCCAACAGTCATGGCGCCGTATGGAATACCCGCACGACAGAAATGTTGTTATGACGTAATAGATCGAAGATCAGGTAACTATCGAGGTCTTTAACTCACCATTTGCGTATTCCCGCTAGGGCTGGTTCGTACAGCGTTAATGGTGCGCCGATCAGAGGCTGCTCAGCTAGAACATTGAAGCTAGCTTCTGTCTGTGCAAAAAACGCGTTCAGCAGTTTCTAGATTGGCATTTTCGGCAAGATAAACGGAATACTCTACCAAGTCGCACCGGGCTGCCGCGCGTTGATAGATTTTAGGTATCAGCATTGCTTTTGTCTGGCTTCAAGCTTAGCTAAAGCTTTTTTTGCAGATATCACTCCAATCCACTGCTGTCAATTCGCTTTCTGGACTACCTAATCCTTTCCGCAACTTGGCTTCAAGTTGTTCTTCCGCCTTGCGTTTTTCATCAGCACGGATCAATTCGCGGATATACACGCTGGCGCTGCTATAGCGGCCCTGGGCGATCTGTCCATCCATAAATTGTTCAAAGGGTCGGGTAGAGAAATATTCATACTTTGCATGGGTAAATCCTCCATATCTTTCACTTATTGATCCGGTCATTATTAAGTCTGCTTGGAAAGTCAATAACGCGGGATTTTTGCCGTAAAGAAAAATTTTTTTCGCGTCCGAAATTACACTATGCCAGTAATAACATAAAATGGCATATTTGCCATGGACTCGCACCATAATAATAGCTTTAGTTACATTCCAAAAACTGCTAGCCGATTGTGGAAATTCCCTTAGAGGAATTACAGATCACAGGCGCCGTATTCAGGGGTAATTCGCTGATAACAGAGGTATAGGTTGTAGCTGCTGCTATTCACAAAACTAGATGAATTTTGATGGGATTATTGGCGGAGAGGATGGGATTCGAACCCATGTGCCAAGTTACCCTGACCAACTGATTTCGAGTCAGCGCCGTTATAGCC
>CADEDJ010000043.1 GCA_902826055.1 uncultured Nitrosomonas sp.
TAAGATCCGGTTTTTATTCCTACTGCCACACATCTATTGGCTTTGAGTGGTTTCCTGGGTTGGTCGGTATTGATGGCGATAGGGATTTAAATGCCTATGCCACCTTTCTTTTTGGCTATCACTTTCTTTAGTGCTTGCACGGAATTTTACATCAGCAATAACACGCTAAACATCAGTAACTTAACCATAACTAAATAATGCCAAGAACACACCGCTGAGTCTTGAAGATATTGTAGAGATTGATCCAGATAGCACGACTGTTACCGCGCCATGAATTTGTCGAACGCGGCTGCGGGCAGTTTAAGCACCGCTATATCCGGTGCTGTAACGTCAGCTTACACTGCGACAGTAACCTGGACAGCACGTGCTACGGTAGCTAAGGTCGATGTTTTGTTGGCGAGCCCCATATTTACGCCAGCAGCGAACAAAGTGGCACACTGACTGACAAGAAGTTCCATCAGCAATTTTGTGACATTTATCACAAAATATTCTCGGGATTTCTGATATAAGTAAAAATACAGAAGCTTGCTGTTAAAAAGAGAATGATTGGATATTTAACGCATGTCAAGGTGAAAAAATGGGAATTCCATCAAATTTTAGTGATGAAGGCCTGTCTGGATTTCATGTCTCTTCATCCAAACTTGTAACGATTGAACAGCAATATGAAAGTGAAAATCGCGAGTGCGTGGTGTCTGATGAGGGTTGTTTTGTTCGAATCGACGATCCTCGCGCAATTGATTCGGATGGCTTAAGACTACCGGAAGCCAAAAATGCTGCGATAAGCTTAGTAGCGGAAAAGAACTGGCTCCCTCGTGTTCACTCCGACGGTACGCTGACATATGGCGGCAGGGGTGCGTGGCTGGAATGCAGGAATGTGCTGATTCCAAAAAACAAGCGATTGTGGTTTCGATATACTTTTCTACGATTCGCTTCGCTACCTACTAATGCATTTGCCGTACTTTTGTTTTTCCCCAACGACAACACAAGCGCCACTCCTCTGACACCTCACTGGATTTGCTGCGTTAAGGATTTGCAGCAAGATAAAGGTGGCATCTACCAAACCGGCTGGACCGAAGATTTGGTAAAAATCGATTGCAGCGGTGATTTCCAAGGAACTGTCAGATGGATTGTTTCCACTGGACATTCTGTAAGCGACCAAGGTGTAATACCCGATAACACTCGTTTTGCCAGGCCGGGCTGTTTACTTATAGATGCTATTGACATTCGCTAGTCACCAGGAGAATACAATGTTTTACTTAAATCGTTTATTCCTGAGCTGTATACTGATTTTTCTCGCAACCGCCTGTAAGATAATCGATGATAGCGGCGATAATGGCCGCGTTGTACAACGCATCGTGCATGCTGATGTCGTGGCGCTCGAGCAGCCGCTTTATTACAACCGGTTTGGATCGGTGAATCCCTACGGAATGGTTTATGCGTTGAAGCGGGATGTCACAGAAGTTATGGAAGGCGAGGAATGGCTGCCTGGACTATCCTGTCCGTCTAAAGTACGCCTGCAAACAGGAAAACGGCCCCGGCCGCTCACATTGCGTGGCAACGTCGATGATATTTTGGAAATCACTTTTACCAATCAATTACTGGCGCAGCAGCCGGATATCAGTCAATGCAAACTACTCGACCAGCAATCACCTTACGCACATTTAGTTAATGTAGGCGAACAAATCGAAGTCATTGACCCCGACGAACATGAACCGCGTGCGGATGGAGGAGAGAATGAAAATCTGCCGCCGGCTGACTGGCCGAAAACACGGTCGGCAAATATTGTTATTCCCGGCTTGACCAGTTTGTCGGGCTCCGAGCCGAAATGTAATGGATTGCAAGCTATCGATCCCGGTGAATCAATCACTTGTCAGTGGAAACTCGAGCGGGAGGGTACGCACCTGTTTTCCAGCCTTGGTGCACCTGCCGGTGGTGAAGGTGACGGCGGTAGTCTGACGCATGGATTATTCGGTGTAGTCATTGTCGAGCCTAAAAACAGCAAATGGTACCGAAGCCAGGTGACGGCATCTGTTTTTGATAAAGTTTGGCTGCGCCAGCAGGAAAATGACAGTGCGCGCAAGGGTAAATTGCACTATGACGCAGTCGACGCGAATGGCATTCCATATCTGAACATGCTTACAGCAGTTGGAAAAGGCAATTCAAATAATACAATGCGTTATGAACTTATTTATGGCGATCTGAATGCTGTGATTTGGGAAGAAAATCCTAAAAACCCTAATACACCGGCATTTCGTGAGTTTACGGTTGTTTTTCATGACGAACTAAAAACCTTTTATGCCAAGAATTTCCAGGAATTGGCTACCAGCCGGCAACTGAGTGGTGTTGGCGATGGATTCGCCATTAATTATGGTGCCAGCGGAATGGGCTCGATATTACTGGCGAACCGTAAGGAAATAGGACCTGCGGCTGAATGTGCAGAATGTTTCTATGAGGAATTTTTCCTGCAATCGTGGGCCAATGGTGACCCTGCACTGCTGGAGCACTTTGACGATGATCCCTCCAATGTTGCGCACTCCTATCTGAATGACCGTATTAAGTTTCGGAATTTGCATGCAGGCCCGAAAGAAACGCATGTCTTTCATTTGCATGCGCACCAATGGCTGTCAACTGCAGATACTAACACCGGCACATATCTTGATTCACAAACTATTGCACCACAGCAGGGATTTGACTACTCCATCTACGATGGCGGTTTATCCAACTGGGGAAGCGAAGGTAATTTACATACGAACGGTAGCGGCAATCGCAATCGTACCACTGGGGATTCTATTTTTCACTGCCATCTTTATCCGCACTTCGCGCAAGGTATGTGGGCGCTCTGGCGGGTACATGATGTGATCGAAGATGGTACTCGCAGATTGCCGGATGGACAGCCTGAAGTACGTTATTACGGCCAGCCAAGCGTGGCATTGTCTGTCGAGAGATTGGGGATAAGTGGAAAACGGCCTGGGACTGACCCAGTTACGGGTGTCAGTGGTGCCGGAACTCCGATTCCTGCAGTGCTTCCGCTTCCCGGCCAAAGCCTGCCACCACTCCCCACATATGCACAGGTTCCGAATACCGAAGGGGCTGAGTCATATGCTATGCCGGGGTATCCGTTTTATATTCCTGGTGAACCAGGCCGAAGAGCGCCGCAACCTCCACTGGATTTTGCTAAAAATGAAAATGGATCGCTAATGCATGGCGGACTTCCCAGGCATATAGTTAAAAGTGGTGAGCGTAAATCTGTTTTTCTACCTGACGAGTCGGTAAATCAGTTACCTGATGATCCGGATACGCGCATGGCAGCGCTCTTGCGAAAATCTCTTACATTAGGAGATTTTCGTCTGGAATTAACTCAGGCCGACATCACCTTGCTGGATCACGAAGGCGAACCGATAGAACGGCAAGCAATGGATTTTCATGCCGGAAAAGCCAGTAGAATCCGGCTTGCTGATGGATCCTATGTGACATATGATGCGGCTGGATCCGGTTATCCGTCTTTGACACCTGAAGGTAAAGCGGCACACTTTTATGTAAATGGTGCCTTACCTGCACCCGGCGCACCTTACGCAGATCCTTGCCACGATCCCGCAAAGACGGGACATCGGCAATATGAGGTGTCAGCGATCGGACTCAATCTGGTGGTCAATCGTGCCGGCTGGCATGATCCACAAGCGCGCATTAACGTACTGACCAAGGATGCTGAAAGTATCGAAGGACATCGACGGCACGACATGGAACCGTTCTTTTTCCGGGCTGCTTCCGGTGAATGCGTAGAATTCAAGCATCAGAATAGAACGCATAAGGAACTGGAACTGGACGATTTTCAGGTTGCCACACCTACGGATACCATCGGCCAGCATATCCATCTGGTTAAATTTGATGTGACATCCTCTGACGGTTCGGGGAATGGATTTAATTACGAAGACGGCACATTTTCGCGTGGCGCTGTTGAAGAACGAATTGCCGCGGTCCAAGGCGTTGCCATGACATCCAAAGGCGAACAAAAGCAACTCACCGCAGGTAGAGATTTTGATGGTCAACCGGTTGGCGATTATCAAACAACTGTACAACGCTGGTTTGCCGATCCTTTGCTGACGGTTCGAGACAAAGGCATGATGGATACCATGCATGGCACAATATTACCGGATAGATCGTGTCAGATAGCAAGCGATAAGGAATGTATCGACCGCACGTTGCGTACAGTGTTTACCCATGATCATTTTGCGCCTTCTTCCATACAACAGCATGGTTTTTATTCTGCTTTGCTCGTTGAACCAGCCGGATCAAAATGGTTGCAGCCCAATGGAGAAATGCTTGCAGATGGTGTGGGTTCAAAAGCGGTCATTGTCGATGCCGACGATTGGTTAATCCATGAAAATCACCGCGAATATGCACTTGCAGTGGCTGATTTTGCTTTACTTTATGAACCTACTTTATATCAGCCGTGGCTGGATCAAACGATCAACAATGGCATGGCCAGATTGCTTCATGAATCCGCTAAAGAAACAAGTGATCCGGTTATGGCGATATTGTCCGGTAATCTCGAACAACATGCCAAGCACTGGTGGAAACAATACGGTAAACCTGTCGATCCGCCATTCAAACCGGAAGCTATTTCCAAGGATCACCACAACCCTTACTTGGTGAACTATCGTCATGAGCCGATTCCACTGCGTATTGGGAAAATGGAAGAAAAACTGCAAACTCCTGAAGAAACAAATTGTGGTCAATATGCACAAACTCGCGATGCCAATGGCTATTTAACTAAAAGGAAAAGTATTGTCAGTCAGAAGAGAGGCAACGATGGTGATATGGCGTTTGTTTTTGCCACTCGTGAACACGGAGATCCATGTACGCCAATATTGGAGGCGTATGAGGGTGAAAAAATCCAAATCCGTATGATTCAGGGTGCGCAGGAAGTGCAGCATATGTTTGCGGTTGAAGGCTTATACTGGCCGCGTGTGATCGATTATTCCGCAACCAATCATTTTTCGGAGAAAGCACAGGCGAAACGCGACAATCCGCTGGCGTTGGTTGCTGCACAGGAGATAGGAATATCCGAGCATTTTGAAATGCGTCTGCCGCCAGTCGGAAATGTAACCAGTGGAGCAACTGTAAATGACTACCTCTATCATTTTGGAACTGTCGATGCTTTATGGAATGGTGCCTGGGGGATATTGAGAGTGCACAATGGCACTGCATCCCCAGATTCGCAAGCATGCGGACCCAATCAAACCTCATTTAGTGGCAAAGCATCTGACAAATGGTTTGCGCGCAGAAATTTATTTCTACTTGATGAGGAGGATATTCCACCTTCATGTCAACAGGCAATTGGAGGGCGGTTGAAGCCGTTGCCAGGGCACGGAGTAGGAAAAATCAAGCTGAAAAACGCATCAGATCTTTGCCCCAGTGAATCAAGACCGATCAATTATACAGTAGTAGCAACACGGGCTGATTTACTGGTTGCTTCAGAAAAGGATCGCCTCTTTTACGATCGCGAAAATCAAATCTTCGATCCTGACGCATTAATACTGCTGACTATGCCATCCGGCTATTCCGCGCCTACGCTTGATGATGTCCGAAGTATATATCAGGAAAAAGCAGAGGCGGGCCACTTGGAACCGTTGGTCTTGCGCGCCAATGCCAATGATTGCATTGCATTGAATTTTCACAATCTATTGAGTGAAAATGAAAAAGAACCATCGTTACCGGATTCTAGCGGTGATGCATTAATGCCCAAAATCGTTCCGCTCAATGTTGACAAGTCTGCTGATCCAAATGCAGACGATATTAAACCATCAGCGCGACTGTCGATCTCGATACCCATGCTACCCAGCGTCGGATTCACAAATTACCATAATATCGGTATCGGTATGAATCGCAGTATGGAACCTGTACCGGGTGGACGGCAGATTAATTTGCGTCTTTATGCGGGTAGACTGGAGTTGGATCCAGGGGAAAAAGTTAAGGGTGTACCAGTTTGCGATGACCACGAGGAATGTTCCTATACCCTAAATAGGGTTCCTTATGCTTTTGGAACGATACCGATCAAGGCATTTGGCGACGTTATCGGTCATGGCACGCATGGTTTGTTTGGTACACTTATCATCGAACCGGAGGGCGCGACCTATCATGATCCTAAGACCGGAGCGTTGGTTCCGGATAATGATCGCTGGAGCCTCGGATCGGAGGCTTTAATCAAATACACGGATGAAAAAGGTAAGATGCGAACATTCCGTGAATTCGTAATCGCTTATCAAGACGGATTAAATCTGCACTGGAATCCGCCATGGAACTCCGCCAATGTATCAGAGCCAATTGGCGATTGTCCTATTTGCGATGATTCATATGATCATGGAGAAAAAGGGCTTAACTATCGCACAGCACCCTTCTGGTCAAGACTGCGGCATGGTATTGATATTAATGGAAATGTCGTTAATCATAGTACCGACGCCGGCTCGGATTTGAATCAAATAAAATTTCCAAATAATTTTCTGTTGGAGTCATGGGCTAAGATACCGACACCCATTTTTCAAGCGAAAGTTGGTGAAGAAGTACGCTTTCGTATTGTGCAACCTCATGGCCGAGCTCGCCAACGCGCATTTTTAAGCTTTGGGCATGATTATCAGGATGAGATACCGCACTTCGGTTCGGCGCATGCTGCACTATTATCAGCGGGTAAGTCTGTAACGGCTGTTTTATCGGGTACTGCTAAAGAAGGTTGCTATCTCTATCGTGACGGTCCGATGCACATTTTTGCAGGAGGTGTATGGGGACATTTCAGGGTTAATCCGGTGGATGGCGCTACTTTGAAATGTGCACAATCCTAAGCTCGGCGGATTCAGGTAATAACTGCAATGATACTTATCATTGATGGATAAGTTAATGACAGGAATTAGCGGACATCGCCTTGGAAATTGTTCAGTGCTTTTACCGGTGCAAAACTTTTCCGGTGAATTTCGCACGCGCCGTGTTGTTGAAGAGCTTCCAAATGTGCTTTAGTCGGATAACCTTTATGCCGGTCAAAACCGTATAGCGGGTAAATTTGATGCAATCGCAGCATTTCTGCGTCACGTGCGGTTTTTGCGAGAATCGACGCGGCGGAGATTTCGGGTACCAGGCTGTCACCATTGATAATTGTTCGTACCGGGTAGCTGAGGTGCGGGCTTTGCTTACCATCGACAAGAACCAACTGTGGAGAGAACGGCAGATTTTCCACCGCACGTTGCATGGCAAGCAGGCTTGCGTGCAGGATATTGAGTTGATCGATTTCTTGCACAGAAGCTGACGCAATCGCCCATGCGGTGGCGTATTGCTTGATCTCAATTGCAAGGGTATCGCGCTTTTTTTCGCTCAATTGCTTGGAATCGGCAAGGCCATCGATGGCATGCGCCGGATTCAAGATTACGCACGCTGCGTACACAGGCCCTGCCAGCGGCCCCCGTCCGGCTTCATCGACGCCACAAATCAATTTTTCGCACCGATCGATAAAGTAGCGCTAGTCATCGAAACAATGATTCACTAGACATTTCTTGCAGTACACATCAACTGTGCTTCCGTCACGAGTTGTTCATCGACCTCGGCGCGTGCAGAATATTTCCACAATCCTTTGATCTGGCGCTCGATGGCAACTTTGAGAATAAGCTGATCACCGGGCATTACGGGTTTTTTAAAACGCACACCATCAATGCCTACAAAATAATAAACTGTGTCGTCTTTATTGATGGTGTCTTCGGTACGGAGTGTCAGAATGGCAGCCGCTTGTGCTAAGGCCTCAACAATGAGAACCCCGGGCATGACGGGATGATGTGGAAAATGTCCGGGAAAGAAAGGTTCATTGATTGAAACATTTTTTAACGCCACGATATTTTTGCCTGCTTCATAAGTAATTACCCGATCTACTAATAAAAGGGGGTAACGGTGTGGAAGGTATTTAAGGATTTCGTGGATATTCATGGTATTCATAGAGTTTTCCTTTTAATGCAATATCCATCGGAAAGGATGGATGAGGCCCCGGTTATGGATTATTCTTTCTCGAGTGCTTTGATGACTTGATCTGTAATATCGATACGCTGACTTCTATATACGAAATCCTGCAGTTGCAAGATCAAATCATATTGCTCGGTTTCTGCAATTTTATTGATAGCGCGATTGGTGCGGTCTAAAATGGCATTATATTCTTCATTCTGCCGCATGCTTAAATCCTCGCGCATTTGCTTTTGTGCGCGCTGATAATCCCGGCTCAGATTAGCCAGGTTTCTTTCCAGGTTGCGACGTTCCGTTTCTGCCATTGCGGCGCCGTTTTTTTCAAGCTTTTCTTGGAGTGCTTTAGCTTGTAAGGCGATTTTCTTGATATCTTCGTCGCGCGGCATGAATTCTTGTTCAATCTTTTTTTGGGCTTGTATTGCCGGTAAAGATTCACGCAATATTTTCTCGGTATCAACGACACCAATTTTGATATCGCCGGCAAACGCGACTAAGTATCCAATGCTGCACATTATGGTTATTAGAACCATAATTAGGTTAAATCGCCACTGATTAATTCGCCGTAATGTTTTCACCGGATAGCGTATCAATTAAATTTAGAATTGTTGCCCGAACATAAATTGGAACCTTTGTAAGTTGTCTGCCGGAACGTCATTTAGCGGCTCTGCAATGCTGACTTTTAACGGTCCCATTGGCGATACCCAGGTTAGCGCAATACCAGCAGAGTAGCGGACAAGGTTATTAAGTTCGTGAAATTTGTTAAATGTTGTTCCACCATCCAGAAATAAACTGAAACGAAATGATCGATCCTCTTTCAAGAAAGGCACGGGAAACATTAGTTCAATATTACCGACGACCCGTTTGCTCGCACCTACCGCGAACAATCTCGAGTTGATTCCTGGAGTGCCAGTGGGAATGACTTCGTCACGGGGGCCTAATGAATTCAGGTCATAGCCACGTACTGAGTTATTACCGCCGGCAAAAAAGTTTTTGAAAAAGGGTAGCGATTTTCCAGTATAGCCATCGCCATAACCAAATTCACCATTCAGCATTAATGTCAACCAGTCGGTAATCGGATAGAACCATTTTTGATGATAACTAACTTTATAATAATCTAGGTCGCCGCCAGGTACACTAACTTCACCAAACAATCGGTGCGTTGTTCCCGAGGTTGTCCAAATTGCGCTGTCACGGCGGTCACGTGCCCAGCTAAGTGTCAGTGGAAAATTGTTGGTGGTTGTGCCAAATTCATCGACGAAATTTTTGTAGCGAATGGGACTGTTGGTAAAAACACCCAGTTTCGTGTTTTCAGCCGCAAGGCCTAACGATACGATGTCATTTTCGGCGATTGGTATACCCATCCGTACTCCAGCACCTAACGTTTCGGTTTTAAATTCACCAAATCGGGTCAATGGACGTGTATCCACATCACGCTTGTAAACATCGAATCCAAGGCTTACGCCGTTGATTGTAAAATAGGGATTGGTAAATGATGCGGCATAGGTTTTGTTGATAGCCCCTGTATTAACATCCAAACTAAAGAAATTACCCGTACCAAAAATGTTGTTCTGGGAAATTGAGCCGTTCAGAATTAATCCCTGACGATCTGAGTAGCCAGCGCCAAACATGATAGATCCGGTTGGCCTCTCTTCGACTTTGACATTAAGGTCCACTTGGTCAGTTTTGTTTGTTACAGCGGGTGTCTCCACATCAACTCTATTAAAGAAAGCCAATCGATCAACGCGCTGTTTGGAAAGATTAATCTTTGTGGTGGAATACCATGCGCCTTCCATTTGACGGAACTCTCGGCGTATCACTTCATCACGAGTGCGGTCATTGCCTGAAATGTTGATATGGCGTATGTAAACCTTTCGCCCTGGGTCGACAAAAAAGGTAAAAGCTGCTTGCCGTTTTTCATAATCCAGTTCTGGTGCGGCATTGATATTGGCAAATGCATAACCATCATCGCCTAAACGATCAGTAATGAGTTTAATCGATTCTGTCAATTTCTCACGGGCAAATACATCGCCGGACTTTATTAATATCAATTTACGAATTTCGTCTTCGGGAATGATAAGGTCGCCGGCGACTTTAACATCGGAAACAGTGTATTGAGCCCCTTCGGTAACATTGATTGTAATATAGATATCACGAAGATCCGGTGTGATCGACACTTGAGTGGATTCAATGTTGAATTCCAAGTAACCACGATCAAGATAATAGGAACGAAGGGTTTCAAGATCGGCTGCCAGTTTTTGCTTGGAATATTGATCATTCTTAGTAAACCAGCTTAATAAATCAGGTTTTCTGAGAACAAGTATGCCGCGTAGCTCATTGTCCTTAAATTTTTCGTTACCGACAAAATTGATCCTTTTAATGCGCGCTGTACGGCCTTCGGCGATATCAAAATTAATCCCCACACGGTTTCGCTCAAGGGGAGTTGTGGTTGTGGTGATTTTGACGGCATATTTCCCGCGGGTGATATATTGACGTTTTAATTCTAATTCGGCCCTCTCCAGTAACGATCGACTGAAAATTCGCGATTCCGATATACCCGCTTGCTTAAGGCCCTCAAGTAATTTGTCTTTTTCAAATTCTTTGGCGCCATTAATAGTAATTTCCGCAATCGCTGGCCGTTCATCGACTTCAACGATTAAAACACCTTTTTCAGATTTGATTCTGACGTCTTTAAAGAAACCTGTGGCATACAATGCTTTGATGGCTTCTGTTGCTTTTGTCTCATCAAATATATCGCCAACTTTAACGGGGAGATAACTAAATACAGTACCTGCTTCGGTACGTTGGATGCCTTCAACACGAATATCTTTGATCACAAAGGATTCACCGGCCCAGGAAGAAATAGCAAAAAAGAAACTTACAAGTACAAAAAAAAACTTGAAAAATTTCATTATCTAACCATTGATAAGGCGACTAATGTCATTATATATCGCGAAAGTCATTAATGTTAGCAACATAGCTAAGCCAATCTTCTGACCCATTAATACGGTTTTGTCAGAAAGTGGGGCGCCTTTGACCATCTCAATGAGATAATACATAAGATGCCCACCATCCAGAATAGGGATCGGCAAGAGATTCAATACACCGATGCTAACGCTGATCAAAGCAAGGAATGCCAAATAGGATACCAATCCCATTTGTGCGGACTGGCCGGCATAATCGGCAATTGAAATCGGTCCACTGATATTTTTCCACGATACATCGCCAGTAATCATCTTCGATAGCATTTGCAATGTGAGTACAGTTGTTTCCCAAGTTTTTACCATGGCTTTTTGAATGGCTATTGTCGGGGGATAGCTGATTGTTATTATTAATTCTTCGAATTCAGCCTGATTAATAACAGGAGCTATGCCAATTCTACCAACTTGCTTACCATTTTCTGTAGTCACTTCCGGTGTAATATCGAATGTGATTACACGGTCATTACGTAGAATTTCAATTTCTAGCGTACGTCCAGGATTGGAACGTATTTTTTGTACAAGCTCTGACCAGGTCTTAATTTCATTGGAATCAATAGCTAAAATTTCATCACCTGCCAGTAAGCCCGCATGATCACCGACACCGCCGGTCACGACCTGGGCAATTACTGGTTCTACTGTAGGTTGATAGCTATTCAGCCCAATTACCGCAAGTAAATTTTCATTCAGTTTATCGGGATCAATTTGGCTTAAATCTAAGTAACGCCAATTTATCTCGCCATTCTTATTGGTGGTTTGTATTTTGATGCTTGCTGATTGATCAATAGCGTATCGTAATAAGGTCCAGCGGGCGTCTTGCCAGCTAGCGATAGTTTCATTTTCGATACTGACGATAGTTTCGCCAGCTTCAAATTTGGCATGTGCAGCAGGAGTTTCCGGTTCAACGGGACCGAGTACCGCTTTCATGCCACTTACACCTAGAATAAAAAGTAACCAGTACAAAACAACAGCAAGCAAGAAATTGGCGATAGGTCCGGCTGCAACGATTGCAAAACGGCGGGTAACAGGTTGACGGTTAAAGGCGCGAGGCAAATCTTCAGGTGCTACTTTACCTTCGTTTTCATCCAGCATTTTGACATAGCCGCCCAATGGAATCGCTGCAATTACCCATTCTGTTTGATCTTTACCCCAACGTTTGCGAAAGATCGGTTGACCAAAACCAATACAGAACCGCAGTACTTTAACGTTATTCCAGCGGGCTACCAGATAATGACCGAATTCATGAAATGTAATCAGTATACCTAGAGCAATAACGAAGGAAATGATAGTGTAAGTTATAGACATAATTAATTTTTGTTGCGAAACATAATGGATGAGAGAGTTAACTGCACAGCGCTAATCATTCCATAATTTGATTGAGGAGGTAGATACTATCATTAATTTATATAAATTGAATCCGGCCATCCATTTGCACTATATTTTATTGCAGCTTTGTAAGCCACCCACGTGCTTTATTGCGGGCTAGTTCATCCGCAATTAAAACATCATCCAGCGTAGTAATTTCTTCTTGAGTTACTGTTTGCATCACGTGTTTAATCATTGCTGGAATAGCTGTAAATGCCATGCGTTTGTTAAGAAAAGATTCTACAGCTACTTCATTAGCTGCATTCAATATTGCGGGCATATTACCACCAGCAGCAAGGGCTTGATACGCCAATTCTAAACATGGAAATTTTTGAATATCAGGTTCTTCAAAATCAAGATGACCTACTTTAAACATATCCAAATCTGGAACACCACTTTCTATTCGTTCCGGGTAACCCATTGCATGCGCTATCGGGGTACGCATATCCGGATTACCCAGTTGCGCAATGACTGAGCCATCGACATAAGCAACCATGGAATGGATTACGCTTTGCGGATGAATTACTACCCGAATTTTTTCGGGAGGGGCGTCAAATAACCAATGCGCTTCAATGACTTCTAATCCTTTGTTCATCATGGTTGCCGAATCAACCGAAATTTTCTGGCCCATATCCCAATTGGGATGAGCGCAAGCTTGCTCAGGCGTTACTTTTTCCAGAGAAGCTAAGGGAGCGCATCGAAATGGGCCGCCTGAAGCGGTAAGTAGTATGTGACTAATCCCAGATGCTGTTAAATTGCCATTGAAATGATGAGGTAATGATTGGTAAATGGCATTATGTTCACTATCGATAGGCAGTAAGGTGGCATTATTTTGCTTTACCAGATCCATGAAAATTCGTCCGGCCATCACTAACGTTTCTTTGTTGGCGAGCAGTATGAGTTTTCCTGCACGCGCCGCAGCAAAAGCTGGGCGGATACCTGCAGCACCAACAATGGCTGCCATCACTGCATGCACTTCCGGATGAGAGGCTACTTCTTCTAGTGATTCAATTCCTGATAGCACTTCTGTACTGATACCGGCAGCGTGTATGGCTTCAGTGAGTTGCTGAGCGCTTTTTGTGTCGAGCATTACTGCGTAACGCGGTTGAAAACGTTGACATTGCAATAGCATTTTCTCAACATTATTGTTGGCAGTTAGTGCAAAAGTCTGAAAACGATCAGGGTGGCGTGCTATAACATCCAGCGTGCTTTCTCCAATACTTCCAGTAGATCCTAGTATAGTTATTTGGCGGATAATTTTCATGACAAGGGTGTGTAATAAATAAGTAACGCTACGGCAGCAAGTGGCAATGAAGAAGTCAATGCATCAATTCGATCAAGAATTCCACCGTGACCAGGTAAAATATTACCGCTATCTTTCAAGCCGGCTTGCCGCTTTAGCATAGATTCGTATAAATCTCCGATAATTCCCAACATAGCCATTACCATCAACAGTGGTACCAATGCCAGCACTATAGATTCGTCTGTTACTGAAAAACTCCACACCAGGCCATAAACGAATACAGCAATCATAGCACCGATGACGCCTTCCCACGTTTTATTAGGACTGATGGCTTGAGCAAGCTTGTACTTACCAAATGCTCGCCCAGTGAAGTAGGCTGCCGTATCTGAAATCCATAGGGTTGCCATAAAGCCTAGTAAAAGTAAGGGGCTAATAAAACGTAACTGGTACAATGCTAGACAAGTTGGCAACAATACGATCCAGCCAGTTAGCATCCACATGAATGGATTTTTAATCGTGTAGTATTTTTTTAGATAAATCGGTACTCCTCCAATCCAAAAAATAACTGACAAAATGTATGCCCATATAACATTGGTTGAATAAGCGTTGACTTGCACGGATTCCCGTAATAAAAGTAATAGTTCACTACCTATTATGACTGTCAATAACATAAAAACAATTGTGTTTTTGACGGAAAACCGCGCCAATTTGCTCCACTCACGTGCGCCAATAACCGTTAATATGAGCAATAAGGCTAGCCAAAAAATGTCTTGCAGATAAAATAAGGCAGATAAAAATAAAGGTAAAACAATAATTACTGTAAGAACACGAGCTTTTAACATGTAAATGGCTCTTTTTACCCTTCAGCAGATATTGTCATTTTAATCTGTTCACTGGTGCGACCGAATCTACGTTCTCGTTGCTGATAAGATTGGATAGCTAATTCGAGTGCATGTTCATCGAAATCAGGCCATAGTGTATTGGTAAAATACAATTCGGTGTATGCGAGTTGCCATAATAAAAAATTGCTAATGCGGCACTCACCGCCGGTGCGAATAAATAAATCCGGTTCAGGAGCATAGTTAAGAGCAAGATATTGTGCTAAATTTTCTTCCTCAAAATTAAGGGAAAGATCGGGCGATTGAGCCATCATTTTGCGCATGGCTTGCATAATGTCCCAGCGCCCGCCATAGTTGGCCGCGATAGTAAATGTTAGTCGCGTATTTTGAGCGGTTAATTGCTCTCCACTATGAATGAATTCAATAATTTTTGGGTCAAATTTTGATAGATCACCTATGACTTTGAATCGAATGCCATTTTCATGCAGCTTACCAATCTCTTGCTCTAACGCCCCAGTAAAAAGCTGCATCAAGTATGAAACTTCGTCGGCAGGACGGCGCCAGTTTTCACTGCTAAAAGCAAACAGCGTAAGATATGCAATACTGCGTTCTATGCACGCCTTTATAACGCCACGAACTGTTTCGACGCCTTGCTGATGTCCTGCCATACGTGGCATAAAACGTTTCCTGGCCCAACGGCCATTACCATCCATAATAATGGCAATATGTTTAGGTATTGAACCAGTTTCGGGTATTTCTCTTGTTGAGCTTTGACCTTGAGGCATATATCAGACAGCCATCAATTCGGTTTCTTTAACTTGTAGAACTTTATCAATTTCAGTGATATAGCGATCAGTCAACTTTTGAATGTCATCCTGTCCACGACGCTCATCATCTTCAGATATTTCTTTGGATTTTATTAATTCTTTAAGGTGAGCATTGGCATCCCGGCGGATATTCCGCATTGCGACACGCACAGCTTCAGCCTCTTGTTTAACTACTTTAATAAGTTCACGTCGACGCTCTTCTGTAAGAGCAGGCATGGGTACGCGAATCGTCTCACCGACTAGCATTGGATTTAAACCTAAATCAGATTCGCGGATTGCTTTTTCTATCGCATTTGCCATTTTTTTATCCCAAGGAACAACACCAATTGTCCGCGCATCTATTAAATTAATGTTGGCTACTTGATTGAGTGGCGTTGCGGTACCGTAATAATCAATAGTAATGTGATCAAGAAAACCTGTATGTGCCCGCCCACTTCTTACTTTGCTTAAATCCACTTTTAATGCTTCGAGACTTTTCTGCATTTTTTGTTCAGCAGATTTTTTTACATCGGCAATCATAATATTTATCCCTTTATACCGTTGTTTCAAGAGACTCTGATTCTATTTGGATTAGATAGTTACTAAAGTCCCCTCATCCTCTCCGATTATTATACGTTTAAGTGCTCCAGCCTTGAAAATACTAAATACGTTTAATGGTAATTTCTGGTCACGGCAGAGTGTTAATGCAGTTGCATCCATTACTTGCAAATTCTTGGCAATTGCTTCATCAAAAGACAGTTTGCGAAAACGTGTCGCCTCTGGGTTAATTTTGGGATCACTGGTATAAATACCATCAACTTTAGTTGCTTTCAGCATGATGTCGACATTCATTTCCATGCCACGTAATGCTGCTGCGGTATCAGTAGTAAAAAAAGGATTACCAGTTCCTGCTGCGAAAATTACAACCTTGCCGTCTTTTAAATAGCGTATAGCTCTGCCTCGAATATAAGGTTCCACCACTTGATCTATGCGTAAAGCGGATTGAATACGCGGTACTAGTCCGACTAGTTTCATGGCATCTTGTAATGCTAAGGCATTCATAACTGTAGCCAACATACCCATATAATCCGCAGTAACGCGTTCGAGTCCGTCATTTGCTGACTTCATGCCACGAAAAATATTACCGCCACCTACAACTATGGCAATTTCAATGCCAAGTGTGCTGATTTCTGCAATTTCAGCTACGATTCTTCCCATCACTGTGTGATTGATACCATACTTATCCTCACCCATTAGGGCTTCACCAGAGAGCTTTAGTAAAATACGTTTGTAAGCGATTGCGGTCATTGAGAGTCGAGTTGTGAGAAAAGTTTTCCTTTTGATACTATAGCTGTCCCATTTGTGCTTTTACTTCTTCAGCAAAATTTTCAGATTTCTTTTCAATACCTTCACCTACAACAAACATGGTGAATCCATTTATCTTGGTGGATTTTTTTTCCAGTAACTGCTCTACAGTCTGTTCCGGGTCTTTAACAAATGGTTGGCCTAATAATGTTATTTCAGCTAAGTATTTTGCGATACGGCCGTCAACCATTTTTTCGATAATATTTGCAGGTTTACCACTTTCGGCTGCTTGAGCAGTAAAAATTTGGCGCTCATGTTCAAGCACATCCTGTGATACTTGTTCTTTGGATACACACATTGGCTTGCTGGCTGCAATATGCATTGCGATGTCTTTGCCTAGTGCTTCATCATCGCTAGTGTAGTCGACGATCACGCCGATTTTAGTGCCATGAAGATAAGAAGCTAATCGTCCTTGTGTTGTATGGCGCGAACAACGTCGAATGCTAATATTTTCACCTAACTTCATCACTAATGCTTTACGGGTTGATTCCACAGTTTCACCTGTCGGTAGCAACGCATCATTCAATACTGCTACATCAATCAGGTTTTTAGTTGCTATGAGTTCCGCTAGGTTTTTGGAAAAATTAAGGATGTCATCATTTTTTGCTACAAAATCTGTTTCGCAATTAACTTCAACTAGGGCACCAGATCGATTATCAGTTGAAATATATATACCAATTACACCTTCTGCTGCGATTCGACCCGCTGCTTTACTTGCTTTAGCGCCACTTTTAATTCTTAATAAATCTTCTGCAGCTTTCATATCGCCAGCAGTTTCAGCTAAAGCTTTCTTGCATTCCATCATGCCGAGCCCTGTCATCTCACGCAATTCTTTTACCATGCTCGCGGTAATTTCCGCCATTTACTCAACTCCTGATAAAAATTTGTTTATGAACGGGATATCTGCCTTTTACCCAATAAAAGAAAACATACGTAGTTAAAAAACTTCTCATGTCTTAATAAGACAATAGAATATAAGCAGTTTCTAAAAAGTAAGGTAATACCAATATCCCAATAACAAATACAATAACAATAAAAAATTTCTTACCTTACTTACTCGGCTTCGGCATTGCTCATTTCTACAATTTCTTGAATAGCTTGATTACGTCCTTCCAAGATCGCATCGGCTACACCACGGGCATAGAGACGAATTGCTCTGCTAGAATCATCGTTTCCTGGAATAATGTACTGTAAGCCATCTGGGTTGTGATTGGTATCAACTACACCAATTACTGGAATACCAAGTTTTCTAGCTTCAGTGATAGCACCTTTTTGATAACCTACATCGATTACAAATAAAGCATCCGGCAAACCCTTCATATCTTTAATGCCGCCAAGACTCTTGTTGAGTTTATCTAATTCTCTTTGTAGATCAAGCGCTTCTTTTTTTACTAATTTATCCAGAGTGCCGTCTTGCACCATCACTTCCATGTCTTGTAAGCGCTTGATTGATTGTTTAATCGTTTTAAAATTGGTCAGCATTCCACCTAACCATCGTTGATCTACATAAGGAGAGTTGCAGCGTAATGCTTCTTCGCGAACAATTTCACGTGCTTGCCGCTTAGTGCCGACAAATAATATAACACCTTTATTTACTGATAGTTGGCGTACATATTTCATAGCCTCTTCATACATGACCAAGGTATTTTCAAGGTTGATAATATGAATTTTATTGCGATGACCAAAAATATACGGGGCCATTTTGGGATTCCAGAAGCGTGTTTGGTGTCCAAAATGAACACCTGCTTCCAGCATTTGACGCATGGTTACAGACATAGATTCTCCTTTAGGATTGAGCCTCCATTCGCCCTGGTACTGCACTAAAGTGTCAGATATAGGCGAATGTGTGAATTTAACTTGACTGGTTATTTTTGTTCAGCACCAATCACGTTATTTTTTTATTATAGCATTGGTTACTTACTCAAGTTAACACTAACTAAACAAAAATATGAGATTGTAATGATGTGCTTACGGTGGAGATTTGATTAATCTGAAAATGTTTTTTAGTTTTAACACCAGCCCACCTGCGGGGTTTATTTATATTAACGAAGACATGCCGAATTACCCATTTTCATTTTTAAACGGCCAATATCGTTTATTTGTACTTGCTTGTTGTCAATTGTAATGATGTTTTCATCTTGGAGCTTGGAAAAGGCTCGGCTGACAGTTTCCAGTTTTAGTCCAAGATAACTACCAATCTCTTCTCGTGTCATGCGGAGATTAAAGTTGTATTCGGAATAACCGCGCATCACAAGTCTGCGTGACAAATTTAATAGAAAGGTCGCTAATCGTTCTTCTGCTTTCATGCTACCCAATAACAACATTACGCCGTGATCTCGTACGATTTCGCGACTCATTATTTTATGAAAGTGATGCATTAGTGATGGGATTGTGCGACTTATCTCCTCTAATTTAGCAAATGGAATTTCGCATACCTCGCTATCTTCAAGGGCAACAGCATCACAAGTATGCATTTCTCCACTAATGGCGTCTAGGCCTAACAATTCTCCAGTCATATGAAAACCGGTAACTTGTTGCCGGCCATCTTGCTCGAGTATGCAAGTCTTAAAAAAGCCGCTGCGAATGGCAAACAGTGATTGGAAATTTGAACCGGCATGATGTAAATATCCGCCGCGTGGAATTTTACGCTTATGGCTGGCTAGGTTGCCGAGTATTTGTATTTCTTCCTCATTCAGACCAACTGGCAAGCATAACTCACGCAAACTGCAAGTGGCGCAGCTTGATCTTATATGTGAGATATCAAGATCATCCGGTAAAGTTTGTAATGGCAAAATATTTCCCAAATTAAAAAATTATATTTCAATGCCTTGATTGATCTGAGTCAAAGCTATTATTCATAATTTGTGCATAATTTTACCGGTATTGCTATAGAAAATGGAAATTCTTTTTTTCTATTTAGGTGATGTGTAAAGGCGAAAATGCACGTAGCAGCATTTGATTAATGCGTATTACTTATTAATTTTAGTCTTTTGATTTCAATTTCTCACAAGGAAAAATAAATCTAAGTGCAATCAATGCTGGTTTCTGATTTTTTTGAAACTTATTCTGACCTTATTCGCCGTTTTGGGTGTAATTATGCGGATTATCGTTTGTACCCAGAAATCGGATATTTTGTTGAAGCATGCGATGCACACGCTTATTCAGCTTGGCTTGGTCATTGTAAAACGCGGCGTTTTTGTCGATCGTTGACTGTGAATATCCATGTTCCATTTTGTCACTTGTTGCATTTTTATTCCCCCCATTTTGATCAGGATGTTTCCAATAATAGTGACAGCGCTAAGAAGTATCATGATTATTTATTACGAGAAATAAAACTTTACAGTCAGTTACTAACAGATCCGCCAATTGTTGAGCAATTGTATGTTGGCGGTGCTTCTAATTTTTTAAGTTATGCGCAATTAAATAGCGTCATACAGGAAATACAACAGAATTTTACCTTAATGAAAGAAGGAAAATTATGTATAGAGATTGATTCAAAACAAATGAGTGAATCTTCCTTACAAGCACTGAGAGAAATGGGTTTTAACTGTGTCGTAATTGGCATGCAAGATTTTGATCAAGGAACCCAGCAACCATTACATAGTTCCCGTATAGAAGCTAGTCCATTATGTGCCATCCGTAATGCACATCAAGCTGGTTTTAAAACGATTAAAATTGAATTATTTTACGGACTGCCCAAACAAAATCTGGAAAAATTTGCACATATACTGGAAAAAATTATTACCGCAAATCCTCATCAAATCAGTTTGTTGAATTATTTTTATCGATTAGATAAAGTCAAACTGCAAAGAAATATTAACCTGGAAGATTTGCCGTGTGAAGAAGTCAGGCTTGAGATGCGGTTGTTTGCAATGATTCGTTTAACCGAGGTAGGTTATGTTTATATTGGAATGGGACTTTTTGCCAAGTATAGCGACCCCTTAGTAGTTGCCAAGCATCAAGGTAGACTCCATTATGGTTTGCAGGGATACTCAATTTCTTCTGACAGTTGTTGTATTGCGCTAGGAATTTCAGGCATCGGTAATATTGGTCCTATGTTAAGTCAAAATGCTTGCGACTTTGTGAATTATTACAGCAAATTGGAATGCAATATGCTTCCAATTATGCGCTGTATCACGTTAAGCGGTGATGATTTAATACGACGTTCAGTTATGCAAGCACTTATTTGCCATTCAGTATTGTCAATTGAATCAGTGGAAACTTTTTTCCCGATTGAATTTAAAAATTACTTTGCAATGGAACTCGCAGAACTTGTAACGTATGCACAAGCCGAGCTAATAACCTTAGATGATGAACAAATAACCGTTACGCCCAAAGGGTGGCTGTTGATAAATAATATTTGCGGAGTTTTTGATAAATACCTACGTACCAGGAAGTAGTCAAAATAACGCATGGCTTAAACAACACCTGAGAATTTTGATAAATTCTCAGGTAAAAAGCTATTTAACTTCACTATTTGCGAGGATATATTCAGCTAAGCGATCTGCCGACTCACCTTGAATATTCTTAAATGCAGGCATCCTCATACTTCCTGATTGAAATTTCTTAATAATTGCTTCCTTATTAGCAACTTTTTCGCTTAATGTCATTGCAACATTAGCGCTTAGCGGTTTATGGCATTCAGTGCAAGCTGTACTGAAGATCTTTTCACCAGACGCATCTGCTTGAGGTGTGTAGTCTCTAGCTGCTCCACACCCGACTAATATGGGGATTGCTAACATAGTCAGCACAAAATTTGATTTGATTTTCATTGCATAACTCCAATTTGTAGTTTTTTTACATTTTATATACGGAAGCTAGTTCATACTTAACTTCGCTACACTTTACGATCACTTTTTCTATGAACATAGAGGGGGTCTAACATACCCAGTGTTACGGCGTCTTGTCAAACAATGTTTGCGATAGCTTTACTAGTGTCTACTATCGCACATAAAAATGTAATTAATAGTACAGTGATTATTGAGTCAGATTAGGGAAGTATAAGGAAAAATTTTTTAGCACTAATAGCAAATTAACTAATTGAATTTTAATTTTATTTCATTTAAATATTATCACTTATAGTGATAATAATAGCTTTTCTCTTAACATTTTCTTGACATTTTCTATGTTATTTTCGCCGCAGAGTAATAAAAGAAAAGTTGGTTTTGTTATGTTGTTACATATTTAGGTTGTTAAATTTTAATTGTAATTGGTACTAATACCATTGTTTGTGATAGTTGTTTTTCTTAACATTTTCTTAACATTTGCTGTGGTAATGTGCGCAGCGGTGGAACAAGGATGTTGTAACAATTCTTGTTTACTAAAAGATTGATCATCATTTTGTTTGGAAAATGAAGCAAAAACAACTGACGACAATTATATGAAAAGATGAGTTGTTGCATGCAATGCGTGTTGTTTTAACAATAAAATTTAAGTAACTAATTTCATAATTAGATCTTTGTAAAAAGGAGATTGCATGTTTAAAAAAATAAACATTTTTATTTTATGGGCTACGTTAGGTTTGATTTTGAGTAATCCGGCAGCAGCCGATAGAACCGTTGAAGATTTTCAAGTGTGGGGAAATGTTACGGCACTGGGTAATTTTGGCTTCGTGAATCCTCAAAACCCAGATTTGAAGAAATTCAGATGGTGGATGGAAGGACAAGGTCGGTTCGGTAATGATGCCACGCAATTTACGCAATCCTTGATACGCCCTGGTTTAGGTTATGCGATAACCGACAAAATTGTTGTGTGGGCAGGTTATGCTTGGGCACCTACGGCCGAACCATTAACGCTAGACTCAGGACATCCATTTAATGAGCACCGCATCTGGGAGCAAGTCACTTGGGCTGATAATTTTTCATTTGGCAGATTGTCTGCGCGTAGCCGTTTTGAGCAACGATTCTTTGATCATAATGCACCCATTGCTGGTAGTGACGATGTAGCTCATCGATTCCGCCAATTGGTTAAATTGGCGGTTCCAATGCCGGCAATAGATCCAAACCTTAGTTTCATCGTTCAAAGTGAATTGTTTATTGCCATGAATACCGTTGATAATCCTGGATTTATTTCACGTGGTTACGATCAAAACCGTGCCTTCGTGGGATTGGGTTACAAAGTCAACCAGTATGCGACCGTCGAATTGGGTTATATGAACCAATTTATCAACAGACCGCATAGTGCTCGTCCCGATCAGATGATGCACAATTTTATAGCCAATTTATTTTTGAATTTTTAATTCAAACATTACTGTAATTCGTAAAGCGCCATACTTGCTATGAACTGACTTTAACGCATAGTGTGCTATTATCTAGCCGGTAATTCCTGATTGAAGTGGAATTACCGGCTAAATTTTTTATATCATTCTGATTGTAAGTGCAGAAGCGAAAAGCTAATTTTTTACTTTTGATTTTCTTCATAGAACATCAAAAAATCATAACTAAAATATTTTTCTTCACTTTCAATTATCATATAGCTTCTTTCAATTACAAAGTCATTCATGTACGATTTTAAGCCGGGACAACGTTGGATTTGCGATGTTGACTTACAACTGGGGCTGGGTACGATTCAGACCGTTGAACACAGAATTGTTACCATCACTTTCAATGCAGCCGGTGAAACGCGTTCGTACGCCAAGCATTCAGCGCCTCTAACACGTGTGGTTTTTAAAGTGGGAGATGTCATTATCAGTCATGACAATGTTACGTTAACAGTCACTGAAGTTCATGAATCCAATGCTTTAATCGTTTATTCCGGGGTGAGTGAAAGCGGAGAAAAAATAGAACTTGCTGAAGAACAATTAGCGCATCATTTGCAGTTGAACCGCCCGACTGAACGCTTGTTTACTGGTCAACTCGATCAGGATAAGTGGTTTAAGATCCGTTATCAGACATTGTTAATACGCAACCACTTGGCTAATACACCATTGTATGGGCTGGTGGGTACGCGTACCAGTTTGATACCCCATCAGCTCTATATTGCCCATGAAGTTGCGCGCCGTTATGCACCGCGTGTTTTGTTAGCCGATGAGGTAGGGCTGGGGAAAACGATTGAAGCTGGACTCATCTTGCATCAACAATTGTTGACTGAGCGTGCCGAGCGCATACTCATTGTGGTTCCGGAAACTTTGATCCACCAATGGCTGGTGGAAATGCTGCGGCGTTTCAATCTACAATTTAGTATATTTGATGAAGAACGTTGCCTGTCGCTTGATGAAAGCGATGAATGGGAAAATCCATTTCATAGTGAGCAGTTGGTATTGTGCAGCCTGAATTTTCTGCGCCACTATCCCAAACGATTTAAAGCCGCGCTGCAAGGTAACTGGGATTTGCTCGTGGTCGATGAAGCGCATCATTTGCGTTGGTCTCAACAAGCTGTCAGTCCGGAGTACGCCATGATTGAACAATTGACTGATTGTACTAAGGGCGTATTGTTATTGACAGCCACCCCCGAGCAATTAGGTAAAGCCAGCCACTTCGCCCGCTTACGTCTATTGGATCCACATCGTTTTAGCAGCTTTGCAGCTTTTGTGGCCGAGGAACAATCCTATGAGCCCATTGCTGAAGCAGTGGAAGTATTGCTCGAAAATCAGGATTTGAGCGATGCAGTTAAACAAACGATTCTGTCAACCACCAATCCGGACCAGTCGCAAACATTGCTGGCACAATTACAAGATAAACAATCCGATGAACAACAAAGCCGGCAAGCAAGAAAAATGTTGGCTGATTTATTGCTGGATCGCCACGGCACCGGGCGTATTTTGTTTCGTAATACGCGCGCAGCGGTCAAAGGATTTCCTGAGCGCAAACTCATTGCTGATCCGCTGGCGTTACCGATCGAATATCAGCAATGCCTGCTAACGTTTGAAACCACACAATTATCCAAGCCGCAATTGCTGCTGTGCCCCGAATTGCTGTACCAGGTCAGAGCCGAGCCGGAACAACCGTACTGGACCGAAATCGATCCGCGTATCGATTGGCTACGCGCGACACTGAAACGACTGAAGCCGGAAAAAGTATTGGTTATTACCGCCAACGCACAAACCGTGCGCGATCTGGCGCAAGCGTTGAAAGAAAAAACTGGCCAGTTCATTCCGGTATTTCACGAAAGCATGAGTCTGGTCGAGCGCGACCGCGCCGCGGCATTCTTTGCCGACAAGGAATCTGGCAGTCAAATGCTGGTGTGCTCGGAAATCGGCAGCGAAGGCCGAAATTTCCAGTTTTCTCATCATCTGGTACTGTTCGATCTGCCGCTCAACCCCGATCTGCTCGAACAACGCATCGGCCGCTTGGATCGCATCGGCCAAACCGAAACCATCCAAATTCATGTGCCCTATCTGGAAAATAGTGCGTTGGCGGTGATGTTTCATTGGTATCACGAAGGCTTAAATGCGTTCGAAAAAACCTGTCCAGCCGGTCAAACCGTTTTTGGGCAAGTGGAAGACGAGCTCATTGGTGCACTGCATCAACGCCAGATTGACATCAACGCACTCGCAGGTTTGATCGGCACTACGCAATCGGCCAACCAAGTCCTTAACGATGCTTTGGATCGCGGACGTGATAAGTTGCTGGAATATAACTCTTTCCGTCCTGCTGTCGGGGACAGACTGTATCAGGAAGCACGTGCTCAAGATGCCGATCCAGCGTTGCCGGAATATATGGAAACAGTGTTCGATTGCTGCGGCGTGCATATTGAAGAACACCGCGTTGGCAGCTATTTGATCGAACCGAGCGAGCATATGAGTCTGCCGTTTCCCGGTTTGCAAGACGAAGGCTCAACCATCACCTACATGCGCGATGTCGCACTAAGTAACGAAGATATGCACTTTTTGACATGGGAGCATCCGATGGTTACGCACGCGATGGAACGGATTCTAAACCATGAAAGCGGTAATGCCGTGGTGGTGACGATGAAACACAAAAAAATCCAACCAGGCACTCTATTGCTGGAAACCCTGTTTGTGCTCGAAGCCAGCGGGCAAAACGTGCAGCAAAGCAACCGCTACCTGCCGCCCACGGTGATCCGTATTCTGCTCGACGAGCAAGGCAACAGCGATTATCCGCATCTCGACCACGACTCGGTTAATCAACACTTGCAACCGGTTGCAACCGGCATCGCCAAGCAAGTGATTCAATTGAAAGAAGACGCCATCCGCGAACTGCTGACGGTCAGCGAACAACAAGCCAACACGCAAGCCCCGCAACTCATCGCCGCAGCCGAAACGCGCATCCGGCAAACCTTCACCCCGGAAATCGAGCGCCTCAAGGCGTTGCAACAAGTGAATCCGAACGTGCGCGACGAAGAAATTCAGTACTTTGAACAACAATTGCAGCAACTGACTGCCGCGCTGCAATCCAGCAACCTGCGGCTCGATGCCGTGCGGGTGATCGTGGCGACGTAATTAATCGCTGAATAATCCGCGTCGATCATTCCGGATATAATGCAAGCTCTTTGTTAACGTTAGGTTAATGCCGGTCCGATGCGATATTTCGTTTTACTGCTGGGCAGGGAGAAACACGCATGAATCCCGAAGAAAAGGCGCGCCAACTGATCAATCACATCAATCTCGATCAGTTTTTTTCTACCAACGACACTCCAGTGCCGCGCGCTCACTCTTGAGATGATCGAAGCATTGCACAAACATCTGACCAAGCCGCCGCTGCTGTCCACCAAACGCTTGTGGAATGCCTACGCCCGCGTGTAGACGGGGCAAGTGCAATTTAAGTCCGCTATTTTCTACAAAACAGTGGTAGTCTTCCGACGATGTTCAGAATGTGCCCATTTTTATGTTATAAATTAGTTATGCCAATAGATTTTTCTAGTATTTTCCTTCTGGCTGCGTGTGACCTAATTCTAATTCTCACTAGAAACTGCATTAATAATCCAATTCCACCCAGTAATAC
>CADEDJ010000044.1 GCA_902826055.1 uncultured Nitrosomonas sp.
AGTGCTTCTAACTTAGTGAGCCATTAAATTTTCTGCGGATCCCTCGGTTTTGTTTCAATCAAACTTGTGAAAGTATAAGTTTAACTATCTCGTTGATTATGAATCTACTTTTGCAGCTATTATAAATGATCTATTTCCAATGCTGGTGTTGAGGTATTGATAGCACTTCAGGATTCCTGATCTGGCTTATAAGGGTCTGCACTTAAGTGTTTGCACGGATTTAGCCACCTGTTATTCCCAAGTAAGATTAAAAAAACTGAAGAAATTAAATTGAATTTTTTCTTGAGCACAATTAATAGAAAGGGAGGTAAAAAATGACTTGGAAGCAGATTCAAATAAGATGTTGGACGATCTTTTTCATTATTGGAAGTTTCTTGTGGGGCAGACATCTATTCGCTGCAGAGATAGAAAATGCACAGGCAACAAAAAATAAGAAACCTTCTGTCATTGTTAGAAAGGAGGCAATAAACAATAATGGGACACCGCCATTTAGTGCCGAGGAAACGCCAGGGCGTACCCGCTTTGACTTTGATAGCTTGACTCGATTGATGGAAGAGCATAAAACTCCGCTCTCTGCGATGACGCCGGATTGGCTCAATGTGGCAGTTGAGCACCGAACGCGCTATGACGTTTACGATCATGGGTTTACCCGAAGTATTCCGGGTTTTAATGACCAGATTCATCAACGGACGCGGTTCTTATTTGAGGTTCAAAATATTATAGATCCTCTCAAATTTACGCTTGAGTTGACTGATATGCGCGCTCCATTGGCAAATTTCGGGCAGGATCGTTCACCAGCCTTCGCCAATCATTTTGATTTTACGCAACTTCATCTTGATTTATTGAGTAAGGATTTTTTAGGAACGGGGTATGCCGCAAAGTTTGAAGTCGGTCGCTTGGTTATGGATTTTGGCGAAGCGCGCTTGATAGGCGGTCACCGCTGGGGGCCTTTTACACCGACTTTTGACGGCATGCAATTTACACTAGGAAACGACAAGGAAAAATGGGGATTGCGAGTGTTTGGCACCCGCCCTGTCAATCGTCAAACAACGCAACTGGATTGGAATACGCCCGAAACTTATTTTTCGGGGGCGCAAATCACTAGCCGTCATTTACCGTGGGCTAATGTCGACGCCTATTTCTTTCAATTAAATGAAGGCAATAAGCTTAGAAAACGTAATTTGTCGACAACAGGTTTTAGGCTGTTTGCCAAACCTATGAAAGGCAATCTGGACTATGAAATAGAATCGATGTATCAATTTGGCGATACCCAGGATACCAGTGTTTTCGCGCATCGCCATCATGGAGAAGTAGGATATTCCTTCAATACAGCAATGCCTTTCAGATTAATTTATTTATTTGACTACTCATCAGGAGACCGGGATCCCAATAAGAATTTTGATATCTTGTTTGCAAAACGCCGCGTGGAATATGGCCCGACCGGTATGTTTGGACCGTTCTTTCCGTCCAATCTGATTTCACCCGTGGGTTTTCGCGCGACATTGCTACCTGCTCCAAACGTCAGGCTGATGATGTCTCATCGCGCATATTGGCTAGCCGATAAACATGGCGCTTATGTGGGCAGCGGCTTGCAGGATCCAACCGGCAGAGCGGGAACTTTCCTGGGCAATATGCTGGATATCAGTGTAGGCTGGGATCCACAATGGAGTTTCTTGAAACGTGTAAGCTTTGATATCGGCTATAGCCATATCTTTAAAGGTGATTACTTCGATAAAGTGGCGGAAGGCTTATCGGCCGACACCAATTATGGCTATACCATGGCAACCTTTAAGTTTTAGTTTTCAATCTTCAGGCATAGATATAATGACTTTCGTTGGAGGACATATTTACGAATTGTAGTAATGAAGCGGTGGGTGAATTCCACGTGGGAATCAGGACAATGAATAAGAATCAGACAACTACTGGTTTAAGTCATGCACAAGCAGCCATGCTGTTAAAGCAATATGGACCCAATGAGATTAAACCCGCCAAGCCTCATATCCTGCTGCAATTTCTAGCACACTTCAATAATCCACTCGTCTTAGTGCTGTTTTTCGCTATCAGTATTTCTGCACTAACCGGTGATGCAATCAGTGCCTTTATCATTGGCATCATCATTGTAATGAGCGTATCGCTCGATTTTGTTCAAGAATTCTGCGCCGATCAGTCGATAGCAAAGCTGGCTGCGCAAGTTGCTATAACTGCGACAGTACTGCGCGATGGCAAACGCTGCGAAATTCCGGTAGCTCAATTAGTGCCGGGCGATGTCATTTTGTTGTCTGCAGGCGATTGGGTTCCGGCGGATGCGCAATTGCTGGAAGCTAAAGATTTGTTTGTCAATCAATCACAATTGAGCGGTGAGCCATATCCGATTGAAAAACAGAGCGACGCAACGACGGCGAGCATCGACGGTTGGGATGTGGATGCCAAAGCCGCAGTATTCATGGGCAGCACTGTGATTAGCGGCTTAGCCCGTGCACGAATTATCCGAACAGGTCATGACACGGCTTTGGGGCAAATTGCCGGCAATCTGGAAAAGAAACCGCCGCCCACTGCTTTTGAACTGGGCATACACCAATTCGGTGTGTTGATTATGCGTTTTACGTTCTTATTGGTGCTGTTTACATTGCTGGTCAATGTCGTCTTGCACCGCCCATTGCTTGAAGCTTTTCTGTTCGCAGTGGCGCTAGCTGTCGGCTTGATGCCCGAGCTGCTGCCCATGATGATATCGGTTACGCTGGCACGCGGGGCCGTACGGATGGCGTCGCTAAAAGTCATCGTCAAACGGCCGTCGGCGATCCAGGATATGGGGGCAATGGATATTCTTTGCACCGACAAGACCGGGACATTAACCGAAGCAAAAATCCATCTGGAACGCCATGTCAATGCATTAGGCCAAGAGACCGAACGGGTGTTGCAGCTTGCGTATTTAAACAGCTATTTTGAGAGCGGCCTCAAAAGTCCTTTGGATGACGCCATTTTGCAGCACAAGGAAGTTGTGGTCAGTGGCTGGCGGAAAATTGACGAAGTGCCCTTTGATTTCGAACGCCGGCGCGTATCAGTGCTGGTCGAAAACGAGAAGATGCGCCTGCTGGCGGTCAAAGGCGCGCCCGAAGACATCCTCAATCTTTGCACGCATTATGAAGATGCAACTGGCGCCATCGTGTTGTTGGAGGAAGCGGCGCGCTTAGCGATCAGTCAGTTGCTCGATGCGCTAGGTAGCGAAGGATTCCGGGTATTGGGAATTGCCTGGCGCGAAGTGGCACGGGATCATCCGCATGCTGTGGTGACCGATGAAAGTGAGTTGATTTTTGCCGGCTTTGCCGCGTTTCTGGATCCGCCGAAAATCAGCTCCGGACCGGCATTGGCAGCATTGCAAGCAAGCGGTGTGCAGGTAAAAATCTTAACAGGCGATAATGAATTAGTGACACGCCATGTTTGTAATCAGTTAAAGCTACCGATCACCGGCGTGCTGACGGGAAAACAAATCGAGACCATGCACGACGATGCGCTGTGTGCCTGCGTGGAAGAAGTGAATCTGTTTTGCCGTGTCAACCCTGCACAAAAGAATCGCATCCTGCTGGCGCTTAAGGCGCGCAAACATGTAGTCGGCTATTTGGGCGACGGCATCAATGATGCGCCTTCTTTGCATACCGCAGATGTCGGCATTTCGGTCGATGGCGCTGTTGACGTAGCCAAGCAGGCGGCCGCCCTGATCATGCTGGAACACGACCTCAAGGTATTGCATGCGGGTGTAATCGAAGGCCGCCGCACCTTCGGGAATGTAATGAAATACATCATGATGGCCACCAGTTCCAATTTCGGCAATATGTTCAGCATGGCTGCAGCGACGCTGTTTTTGCCTTTTTTGCCATTATTGCCGCTGCAAATTTTGTTGAATAATTTACTCTATGACCTTTCCGAAATCACGTTGCCGTTGGATAACGTCGACCCTGAAGATCTGGCGCAACCGAGCCAGTGGGATGTAAATTTCATCCGCAATTTCATGATGACGATCGGGCCGGTGAGTTCATTGTTTGATTTCCTCACCTTTTATCTGCTGATTGCGGTATTCGAAGCTAATGAAGCCTTATTTCGTACCGGCTGGTTCGTGGAATCGATCGCCACGCAGATACTTGTTATTTTCATTATCAGGTCGCGCCGCAATCCTTTCCGTAGCCACCCCAACCGTTGGCTGACCCTTACATCACTGAGCATTGTCGCAATTGCGATGCTGCTTCCATTTAGTCCGATGGCGCATTATCTCGGTTTTGTTCCATTGCAACCGCTATTTTTTGCTTTACTGGCCGGGTTAGTTGTTGCGTACTTGATTACAGTAGAATATTGCAAGCAATGGTTTTACAAGCGTTGACTGATGAAAATGGCTATCGTGACCGGTGAAGTTTACAAAACGCAAAAAAATGGCATGATCAGCGGATTTCATGGGCCGCAATTATTACAAGGATATTTCATGGCTGGTTATCGCGATTGCGCAGGATTTTTAAGTACTTGATTTGTCAATGCAAAAAGTGGCTAGAAAAACTCAAAAGCACACTGATGCAGCGGTCCTTTGCAAGAATCTGTTTTTCGAGGAATTGTCATTACGAGCGTAGCGGAAGTCAACGCTCACTACGCTTGCATTTTGACGGTGACCAGGCTGGATATGCAAAAATAAGGGATTACTTCACTGCCTAATAATCCCGGTGATTTACACTAATGCATTAAGCACTGCTGTTAGTAATGGGTAAATAGCAAGCCAGAATTTCAGCAGCTAGTGCGTCCGTGATCTACTATTTGATGGGGAATGAACACAATACCCGGAAACCTGTTAGAGCGTCACGGGATTCCGGATGGTAGCGAGCACGTGAGGATGAGAGCACATTATAGCCACGATCGTCCCAGGAACCACCGCGCATGACACGTACTGTTGCATCCGCCGTATCATCATTACACCGTTGTTCGCTGCCATCAAACTGATTACGCCAGTTCGAGCAAGTCATTTCCCAAACGTTACCAATCATATCGTATAAACCAAATCGGTTTGCCGCAAAACTGCCTACTGGTGCGGATTGTTCTTTATCCCATGGACTACCACAACCATCGCAGTTGGCATTGTTGCTACCCAGCTCATCACCCCATGGCTGCATAGTATCACTACCTGCACGGGCGGCGTATTCCCATTCCGCTTCGGTCGGAAGGCGGCATTCGTTATTCGTTTGTTCGCTTAACCATTGTGCATAAGCCATCGCTTGACGCCAATCAATATTAACCACTGGTTGATGATCACGTCCTCCTTTGGCTGTTTCCGGTTCTTCTAAATGTATGCCTTTGGTTTGTTGCTGTTGAATATAGTAATCGTATTGTGCATAAGTGACTTCGGTTTTTCCCAGGTAAAAAGGTTTTAAGATCTCGACATATTTTCCGGGGATACCATTCCACTTTTGTTGATCTAACCGTATCATTTTTCTTAGGTACGCTTCATTCTGTTCGCCCATGTAGAATGTTCTGGCTGGAATAGATACTAATTCAGGAAGGAGTTTGCGATCAAGCGAGGGATTGGACTGGTTTAGTGACGTTTTTACTATCTGTTTATCAGAGATAACGACAGGAGAAGGTTGTATGAAATCCTGGTAGAGGGATTCCGCCACCGGGAAAATGATAATTGCTAACAACACCAGTGCTGCCGGTAGTAAGAATTTTCTCACTGTCGGCTTTTTTGAATCAGTTTTTTTACCATCAGAGATGCCATCCTGCGGTGTCGGAGTAGTGGCAGGAGAGCTAGCAAAAGACTGTACTGGTTCACTAAGTTCAGGCGCAATTGAAATTTGCTCGCGGCCATTCAGATGCAATCGTAGTGATTGAAGTAGCGCCGCACAATCAGGATGAGATAGACTGCCATCCCAATTTACTAGATTAGCGGTCTGAATGCGGCTGAAGCCATAGGGGAATTCTACAGATTCAATGAAGACTGGAAAAAGGATTTTCTTGTGCTTGCCAAATTCCGCTTCTTCCAATACAAAATCACTGTCTCGCGACATTGACGACCATAGCACCACTACTGCCCGCGCCGCATGCAATTCTTTTTCGATTTCCTTGTGCCAGCGGCGACCAACAAGAGTTTGTTTGTCAATAAAAACACGCCAACCTTCCGCCTCAAAAAGCTGCACCACCCGCATAGCGGTATCAATGTCTTTTCTCGCATAACAAATGAAAATATCGCTCATTTCGGCGTGCTTTGTTTGGTGTGGATTGCACTGAGTATTATAAGCGAGAATTGCAAGCTGAATAAGTTAAGTTCCTCACAGTTAATTGACAGGCAAAGGTCTTTTTGGAGAGATTACGAGTAACTGTCCTTTCGAGCGCATTGAGAAATCTATAGTGTTAATTGATCAAGATTCATCACTATGCCCGGAATAGCATATAAAGATTACTCAGGAGTCTTTAGGGAAACCCTTAATAAGCGTCATTTCGAGCAAGAGCGAGAAATCTATTGCATGGATTATTAAAGTTTCCTCTCTACGCTCGGAATGACAAATGCGAGTTATTTAGAGTTTCCTTAAACAGCCGTAAAAATGACAACTCAAGCCTCAATACGCGATCTCAACATTTTCCGGCTTGAACTGCGCGTGTAATGATTGCAGCAGGTCGTCGTGCAGGTATACGCGCCAATCATTTCCCAATTCGAGTGCGCTGCTGGCACATTCATTGTGATAAACAAGCACAATGGGGCAACCCTGTTCAGGTTCGGCGTTTTTTTGCATCGAATTGCAAAATGGTGCCAGCAGCGTTTTGAGTTGCGAGGCTTCACCCAGCGAAGAGCGGTCGCAGTTAATGCGGATTTGCTTGGCGAAGCGCGTGCGGACGGCTGCTAAATCGTAGAGTTGTTCGGCGGTGATGCGCAATTCTTCCTCTTTGCTGCCATTGTAGTTTCGTGTGCCGACTTTTGCGTCGATGATTAACAATTGATCTTCTTTCAGCCAATTGCGGTGAGTATCGAATAGTTCACTGAAAACCACGACTTCAACCCGTGCTTTGCCATCATCCAAATTGATGACGGCCATTCTGCCGCGGCGCGTCATTTGCACACGGATGGAATGGATGATGCCGGCGAGCAGTTGCGCTTCGCGGTTCGCGGTCAATCGGTCGAGCCGGGTGCGGATGAAGCGCTTGAGTTCGGGTGCATAGGTATCGAACGGATGGCCGCTGAAATAGTAGCCCAAGCCGATTTTTTCATGGTGCAGTTTTTCCCGATCTGTCCAAACACGGGCAGTAAGCAGATGCATTTGCATGTGTGGCTGATCGCTTGCTTCGCCGAATAAATTGGCCTGGCTGGATGAACGGCTTAACTGTTCAGCCGATTCGATGGCCAAACCTACCGATGCCATCAGCATGGCGCGATTGGGATTAATCGTGTCAAACGCGCCGACGCGGATCAATGATTCCATCACGCGGCGGTTGACAATGCGGCGGTCAACGCGATTGCAGAAATCGAATAAATCACGGAACGGACCGGATTGCTCACGCTCAGCAATGATGGCATTCACCGCTGATTCGCCGCTGCCTTTTACTGCACCGAGGCCAAAACGGATGGTTTTGCTATCGATTGGAACGAAGCGGTAAGCCGAAAGGTTGATATCCGGAGGCAGGATCGTTAAGCCGTTGGCAATGCTGTCTTCGATAAAAACATGAACTTTGTCGGTATCGTCCATGTCGGCGGACAAACTCGCCGCCATGAATTCGGCCGGGTAGTGCGCTTTTAAATATGCGGTTTGAAACGCAATCAGTGCATAAGCGGCGGCGTGTGATTTGTTGAAACCATAGCCGGCGAATTTTTCCATCAAGCCGAACAATTCGGTGGCCTGGTCTTCGCTCAAGCCATTGTTGACCGCACCACTGACAAAAATATCGCGCTGCTGGGCCATTTCTTCGACTTTTTTCTTGCCCATCGCACGGCGCAATAAATCCGCGCTGCCCAGGCTGTAGCCGCCGATTACTTGCGCAATCTGCATGACTTGTTCCTGGTAAATCATGATGCCGTACGTCGGACCTAAAATTGGCTCAAGCCGCGGGTCGAGATATTCAATTTCTTTCTTGCCATGCTTGCGGTCGATAAATTCCGGAATCAGGTCCATCGGCCCGGGGCGGTACAGCGCAACCAGCGCGATGATGTCCTCAAAGCGATCGGGTTTGGCTTTTTGCAATAAATCGATCATGCCGCGCGATTCAAACTGGAAAATACCGACTGCATTGCCTTTGCGCATCAATGCATAGGTCAGCCCGTCGTCGAGCGGCAATGTTTCCAAAATGAACGGCCGCGCATCTAAAGATTCGGAGTTCTGACGCAACTGGCGGATATAGCTGACGGCACGATCCAGGATCGTTAGAGTACGCAGCCCCAGAAAATCAAACTTGACCAGGCCGATTTTTTCCACATCATCCTTATCCAGTTGGCTGACGACCGAATCCGCCGATTCCGTGCAATAAATCGGGCAGAAATCGGTGATTTCGCTGGAAGCAATCAGTACGCCACCTGCGTGCATGCCAATATTGCGCGTGATGCCTTCGAGGCTTTCCGCCAGTTCCAGCAGATTGCGCACATCTTCTTCCGCTTCGGCACGCTGATTCAATTGCGGTTCGAGCTGGCGCGCTTTTTTGAGCGTCATGCCCAGCTCAAATGGCACCAATTTAGCGAGCTGATCGACGAAGTTGTACGGCAAATCCATTACCCGGCCAATATCGCGGATCACCGCCTTGGCTGCCATCGTGCCAAAAGTAGCGATTTGCGAGACTTTTCCGGTACCGTAGCGTTGCTTGACATATTCGATCACAAGTTCGCGCCGGTCCTGGCAAAAGTCGATATCGAAGTCCGGCATTGAGATACGCTCAGGATTGAGAAAGCGCTCAAACAATAAATCATAACGTAGCGGATCCAGGTCGGTGATACCTAATGAGTACGCCACTAATGAACCCGCGCCCGAGCCGCGTCCGGGTCCGACCGGCACATTGTTCTGCTTGGCCCAATTGATAAAATCGGCGACGATGAGGAAATAGCCGGCAAAGCCCATCTGAATGATGGTGTTTACTTCAAATTCAAGCCGATCCTGGTATTTCGGCCTATTGTCCGTGCGCATCTGTGCATCGGGGAACAGGCTGAGCATGCGCATTTCCAGGCCTGTGGCAGCTTGGTCACGCAAATATTGCTCTAGGCTTTCGTTATTGGGCGTGGGAAACAGCGGTAAGCGGTTGATGCCTAGTTCCAGCCTGAGATTGCAACGTTTGGCAATTTCCACCGTATTCGTCAACGCACTGGGTATGTCGGCAAATAATTGCGCCATCTCGGCTTGAGATTTGAAATATTGCTGTTCGGTGAAATTTTTAGGCCGCCGCTTATCGCCTAAAACATAGCCTTCGGCAATGCAAACCCGCGCTTCATGAGCACGGTAATCTTCTACATTCAGAAATTGTACGGCTTGCGTAGCAACAACCGGTAGATTGAATTTTTTGGCAAGTGCCAACGAGTGCTGCACCAAACCCCCCTCATTGGCATGCCCGTCTCTTTGGATCTCTAGATAAAACCGCTCAGGAAATAAATCAGCCCACTGTTGGGTCTGAATTTCAGCTTGGCGAAGATTATTCTGCAGAATTGAAAAACCGATATCTCCCAAGTGGGCGCCCGATAATGCGATGAGTCCTTGTGTACCCCATTCGTTGGCTTGTAACCAGGATGCTTTAATTTCGCCTTTGCCGCGATGCTGATTTTCACGGTAAGCGCGTGATAGTAGCCGGGAGAGCAGCAAGTAGCCGTCATGCGATTGGCACAGCAATAGTAAGCGGAAAGGTTTGTCACGATCGGATTCGTTGGTTATCCACACATCACAACCAAGGATCGGTTTAATGCCGCTCTTATTGGCGGTTTGGTAAAATTTCACCAAACCGAATACATTGGCAAGGTCTGTTAATGCCAGTGCCGGCATATGATCGGCCACAGCTTTTGCAACCGCATCGGGAATGCGGATGGTGCCATCGAGAATGGAATATTCGCTGTGCAGCCGTAAATGAATAAAAGCAGGGTTGATTGGCATGGTGGTACAATTCAAATTTGCGCAAAAGCTGTCATTGAAACTGGAACACTATTTTACATTATGTTGAAATCACCCGAACTTTTACTTCCCGCCGGCTCGTTAGAAAAAATGCGCATTGCCTACGCATTCGGCGCCGATGCAGTGTATGCAGGGCAACCACGCTATTCGATGCGTGCACGCAATAATGAATTTGCATTGGAACAACTCAAAACCGGAATTGCGGAAGCGCATGCACTGGGGAAAAAATTTTTGGTAGCGAGCAATATCATGCCGCATAACGCTAAAGTCAAAACTTATCTGGAAGATATGGCTCCTGTCATTGCCATGAAACCGGATGCGCTGATTATGGCCGATCCCGGATTGATCATGATGGTGCGTGAAAAATGGCCGGAAGTGCCGATTCATTTGTCGGTGCAGGCGAACACCGTAAATTATATGGGCGTTAAGTTTTGGCAAAAAATCGGACTGACGCGGGTGATCCTGTCACGCGAATTATCACTCGATGAAGTGGCGCAAATCCGCGATCAGTGCCCGGATATGGAATTGGAAGTTTTTGTGCATGGCGCATTGTGTATTGCTTATTCCGGACGCTGTCTGCTTTCGGGATATTTTAACCATCGCGACCCGAATCAAGGCACTTGCACCAATTCGTGCCGCTGGGATTACAAAGTTAAATCCGCCGAAGAAAATGCAAGCGGTGATATCCAGGAGAGTGGAAAAATCGATTTTGATTTTAGCCAGGCGTTGCAGCAATCGGAACAAACAGTTATGGCGGACGGTTGTGGATCGATAGTACGGCATCCGGCTGCTGACCAGGTGTATCTGATTGAAGAAAAAGAACGTCCCGGTCAATTAATGCCGATCATGGAAGACGAGCACGGCACGTACATTATGAATTCCAAGGATTTGCGCGCGGTTGAGCATGTCGAGCGATTGGTTAAAATCGGCGTGGATTCCTTGAAAGTCGAGGGGCGCACTAAGTCTCTATACTATGTGGCGCGTACCGCCCAAGTTTACCGCAAAGCAATCGATGATGCTGTCGCCAACAAACCGTTTGATCCCAGCTTGCTGGGTGAATTGGAAGGCCTCGCCAACCGTGGTTATACCAGCGGTTTTTATCAACGTCATAGCACGCATGAAACACAAAATTATCTGCGTGGCCACTCGGAATCCAATCGCAGCCAATATGTCGGCGATGTGACCGGTTTTGATGATGCCAGTGGCATGGCGGAAATATTGGTGAAGAATCGCTTCCAGGTCGGCGATCGTCTGGAAATCATTCATCCGGACGGCAATCAAGTGGTTGAGTTATCAAAAATGTTAGATGCTAAGGGACAATCGGTTTTGATCGCGCCTGGCAGTGGCCATCGCGTTAAAATCCCGCTCAGTGGAAAGATTGAACACGCATTTGTTGCCCGATTCTTTTAGGCCTGAATTGATTCGGTTCTAATTTTGCGCACATTGATGATAGAAGAAGCTCAATATTCGTTTGGGCAACCAATTTAGTTTTCCTGGGAACGGCCCTTGCATAAATCCGGCATGACCGCCTTCATTCGGAAATTCCAGTGTGACGGCAGATGATACTTCCTGCGCTGTCGGCAGTACCGATGCGGGCATGAAAGGGTCATTGCGGGCATTGATCACCAGCGTAGGTACCTTGATATGGCCCAACCATTGTTTGCTGCTGGACAACTGCCAGTATTCATCGGTGTTGCGGAATCCATGCAGCGGCGCCGTAACCAGATTATCAAAATCATAGATCGATTTACATTTCTTGAGAGATTTGGCGTCAAACAAACCGGGGAACTGCTCCAGTTTATCGAGTGCTTTGTATTTAAGGGTGCCCAGGAAATGCCGCGTATACACTTGGTTAAAGCCGATATCCAGTGCCGAGCCGGCTGCGGCAAGATCAAGCGGGACAGAAATCGTGGCGGCACCAGCCACCAGTTTCTTCGCCTGCTCTCCTTTTTCTCCCAGCCATTTTAAAAGTGCATTGCCGCCCAGCGATACGCCAATAACATAGATGGGTTGAGTGACACCTGACAATTGGTTGTGATTGACGATGCGGCGCAGCATCCAGTCAATTTCAATGGAATCTCCAGCATGATAGGCACGCGACAGCCGATTCGGTATTCCTGAGCAGCCACGGAAATGGATGACGGCGCTGCGCCAATGGTATTTTCTCAAATTATTTATCATGCTGAGAATATAGTGGCTGGACGATCCGCCTTCCAGGCCATGAAAAAATATAATCAAGGGTGAATTGGCGGCGCCATCCTTCCAATCCACATCGACAAAATCCCCATCTTCCAATTCCCAACGTTCCCGCCGATAGTTAAAAAGCTGCTTCGGTTTTTTCAAATACGGGTAAAGCGTTTGTAGATTTCCTCCCGGCAACCACGATGGTGCTGTATAAGGCTTTGTGTAGATTGGAATAATAAAATTTAATGGTGCTGACATATTTTCTCTTGCTCGAATTGTTGACGAGTATTTTAAAATCAATTGTGCGTAAATCGCTAGAGAATTTGCAGTAAAACAGGGTATAAAGAAGATTTTTGCGATTATTCAAGAGATAGGGAGTTTTTTCATGGGGCTGTCACGTCTATCCATGTATTTATTGCCGTGTTTGCTTTTTTTACTATCCGCTTGTCAGAATGACAGCTTAACATCAGTTACTAAGCCAGTGCTTCAACCCGCTACCTTGCCTGCTCCCGTTGAAAGGCAGGTCTCATATACGAAAGAAATCCGCCCAATTCTTGAAGCTAAGTGTCTGTCGTGTCATAGTTGTTTCGATGCACCCTGCCAGCTCAAAATGGAAAATACTGAAGGGTTGCTGCGTGGTGCTTTTCCTAAATCGATTTACGGAGAAGCGCGTACCGAAGCTATGCAACCCACCCGGTTGGGTATAGACGAATCGACGGTTTCCGGTTGGCGTGAACGCGGTTTTTACTCTGTACTGCAATCCGCTGATAAACAGCTACAACCGCTGGTAGCGGAGATGGTGTCGTTGGGGAAACAATTTCCTTTCCCACCCAATAGCAAATTGCCGGATTCACTTGAACTGGGCATTACACGAAAAAATCAATGCGTTTCAACTGAAGAGTTTGCCGATTATGCGCGTGATAATCCGCATGGCGGCATGCCGTTTGCGACTGCCGGATTGAGCGATGACGAATATGCACTGATGGCCGGTTGGGTTGCTCAAGGCGCTGTGATTCCTGATGAAATTGTTGAACTCACAAGTGGCGAGAAGCAAGCGATCAAACAATGGGAAACGCTGCTCAACCGCAATGATAAGCGTAGTAAGCTGGTGGCGCGTTGGTTGTATGAGCATTTGTTTATGGCAACTTTATACTTTTCTGAACTGGATGGAGAGCCGCGCTTTTTTGAGCTTTTGCGCTCCTACACGCCATCCGGTAAGGCGATTGAAGCGGTTGCTACCGTCAATCCCAATGACGATCCTAAGAAATCATTTTTTTACCGCCTGCGTCCGATCACGGGCAAGATCGTGCACAAGCGGCGTGTTCCATATGCATTGAATCAAGCCAAGCAGCGGCGAATCAATGGACTGTTTTTTAATAAACGCTGGCCGATGGGTGATTTGCCGGGCTACAGTTATACCGAGCGCGCCAATCCATTTGTGACTTTTGCCGCAATCCCGGCTTATGCGCGTTATCAGTTCATGCTGGATGATGCGGAATATTTTGTGCGCACCTTTATCCACGGCCCAGTTTGCCGCGGGCAGATCGCAACCGATGTAATACGTGATCATTTCTGGACATTATTCCAGGATCCGAAATCCGATCTTTTTGTGATCAATGATGCTTATCGGCGTAAAGTCATTCCTTTGCTGGGTATGCCGGGGCAAGATGATAATCTGCTCGCGATGGGCGAAAACTGGTTGCACTATCTAAAACGCCATAATGATTATCAAGTATTGCGCCAAAATCACTATACCTTGCAGCAACCAAATGGCGCTTCGCTAGATCATATATGGAACGGTGATGGTAAAAATAAAAACGCATTGTTGACCGTTTTCCGTCATCACAATAGTGCTTCGGTGGTTGCAGGATTGGTCGGTGATATTCCGAAAACGCTATGGCTGATGGATTATCCGCTGCTTGAACGCACTTACTACGAACTGGTGGTTAATTTTGATGTATTTGGCAATGTTGCGCATCAATTACTGACCCGCCTTTATTTCGATTTGATACGCAATGGTTCAGAACATAACTTTCTACGCTTGATGCCCGCAGGTCAGCGTAAAGCCATCCTGCATGATTGGTATCAAGACCTGGGACAGATAAAATTCGGTATTGTTTATGAAGAAATAGACGATGAATCGGTAGCGCAAGAGCATTTCATTACTGAAAATCACTGGCAAGAGCTTGGGGTGCGAATTCTTAATCGTTTCCAAGGCGTGAATGCCATGCCATCTGATCCACTCAACCGTTGCCAATCGACCGGTTGCAGTCGTTCCGATCAACTTCAATGGGTACAACAGGCCGACAAGGCTTTGTCAACGCTGACAGCACGTACGGCGGCTGAGTTGCCGGGCATTTTACAGTTGCCCGAAGTTACCTTCATTCGTGTCACGCATAAAAATGGCGAACGTACGGTTTATACGCTATTGAGAAATCGCGCGCACAGCAATGTTGCGTTTATATTAGGTGAAGAATTGCGCTATCAGCCCAAGCAAGATCGCCTTACCCTGTACGCCGGTATTACCGGTAGTTATCCCAATTTCATTTTTGATGTGCCGGTATCACAAGTTGAAGAATTTGCATCATTACTGGGGAATGCTCAGAAAACGCGGCAATTTGAAAAACTTGTGGAAACGTGGGGCGTACGGCGTACGCACCCGCAATTCTGGGAAATTTTGCATGACATCACAGCCTGGCAACAAGAACACCAACCTTTGATAGCGGGTGTTTTTGATGTGCATCGCTATGAAAATTTTTAGTGCGGGGCTGGAAAATCGATAAATAATCGTCAACTGCAGTTTCTGCGTGTTGCATAGTTTACAATTCGACTCCTGCATCTTAGCAAGTGTTAATTTCTAATTCCTATAATTTTTCAGTTTAGATAACGATGAAAGCAAAAAAGCCGATCAAGTCAGTAAAGAAAAAGCCACCTGCGACGAAGACTGAGGCAGTGTCTCACGTACCGGAGACTGTCACTGCTGCGACGGCAGTTACAGTTAAGTTGCAAAAGTTCCTAGCACAAAAAGGACTGGGTTCGCGGCGTGAAATGGAAACTTTGATCGCCGCCGGCGAAGTGAGCGTAAATGGCCAGGTTGCCGTAATCGGCGATCGGATTGGTGCAGATGACGTCGTGCGCATTGGTAAACGCGTGATTCGTTCAAACCCACGGGAAAGCTTGCCCAAAGTTTTGCTTTATCACAAACCCGAAGGCGAAATTGTCAGTCGTCATGACCCGGAAGGTCGTCCTTCAGTGTTCGACAGATTGCCCTATCTGCGATCTTCCAAATGGATTGCCATCGGGCGGCTTGATTTTAATACCAGCGGTCTACTCATTTTTACTACCGATGGCACATTGGCGAACCGTTTGATGCATCCGCGTTTCGAAATGGAGCGTGAATATGCCGTGCGCATACTGGGGGAACTAAGCGAAGAACAGATGAAGCAGCTCACGACCGGCGTAGCGCTGGATGACGGTCAGGCAGCGTTTACCTACTTGGCCGAAGAAGGAGGTGAAGGTATCAATCACTGGTACCGCATTATCTTGAAAGAGGGCAAGAACCGCGAAGTACGGCGTATGTTTGAGGCGATCGGCATCACGGTAAGCCGCCTGATGCGCGTGCGTTTTGGTCCAATCAATTTGCCGCCACGAATCAAGCGCGGACAATGGCTGGAATTGAATGAAAAAGAAACGCGACGGCTGTTGAGTTTGCTGGGGTGACTTTTGCCGCCTTTCGTTGCCCTAGCTATTGCCTGAGGTGCAGCAGTTTCTAATTAGTTAAAATGAATTGCTAATGTGATTTTTAACAATTGGAGCTTATTGTCATGAAATCACTACCGGCCTCAGAAGCAGAAGCACATTTCGGTGAGCATCAAGCTGATTTATATCTGGCACAAATAGAACAAAGAATACTGAGTCTAATGGAAACACCTTATGTGGGCACTGCTCGTCTGGATTTCAGAGGGTTATTATCGATGTTTATTTCTACTGCATTGATGGCGATACTGTATATATTGTTGGGATACCGCATGTCAACACGGATTTGGACCGGTATTGGAGTCCAAATAATTCTACTGAGCAAGCTATAACAATTACAACATGAAAAGCGATAGGCTATTTCGCAATCTTAATCAACCGCAATCCGGAATTGATGAAAAGTGGATTTTGGCGGTGCGTAGGCGTTTGGCTGACATACAGTCTGGAGTTCTTCTGGGGACAAAGTGTTGAGAGCATGTGGAAAAGATTTGAGAGATGATCTGCTCGTTTCGTCCGGAAGCAGAAGTGTGTAGGTTGTGCCGACAAGGAGGCACATCTATCGCGAACGATCCGCTTCACTTTGTTCAGCACATTCTACAGCCCTTTGGTGCTGTTTAGGGATGATCGGCGTTTATTCTATTGTTTTAGTGGCTTATACTGATATTTTGAGAGTAACTGAGGAGAATGCCTATGACTCTAGATCTAGAAATTCAAAGACTATTGCGTACTGAGGAGGTAAGAAAAATCAACTTTAGTATGGCCGGAATCTGTGTAAGTGGGCGTGGTTTTTACGAACTATCAGATTGCTTTTCTGACCATCCTATCCGGCATCGAATTCGGGTCACAGTGCGTCCGCAGTTAGTTGGTCCCAACGCCGATGCTGCCTATGATCCGGAGAATGACAAAATAAATCTTCGTTCTCCGTCCGTCCTACAGACTGTTTCTGGGAGAGGCAATGTAATCCATGAATGCACTCATGCACAAATTGATTTGAGGGCAATTAGTACACCCATTCGTTCCGAGGAAGCTGCGGCCTTCATTGCAGAGGCATTGTATTATCTCTCGTGCAATGAAGATATCCCGACAGTGTCGCCAGGATTCCCCCTTGATGTTGTGGGAATTGCTGCCAATCTTCGTGAGCAGGCTTTGCAATCTCCTGGGATAGTAGTAGCACTCACAGCGGATCAAATTAACTTGGCACGCGAGGCTATGGCTCAGTTTGGTTACAGATCAGGTCACTACTTCTCGAACGGAATACGGGGTCACCGCTACCGAGGCGATTGAAAATATTGAAGCTGTAGTCCGTAGATTTGGACAACGACATGTTATTTTTCTTTTTCCTTTCTTACTTCTTTCCTACTACTGTTATATTCAACTTGGTAAATACCTTGGTGAGAATAAATAAGAGACTCCTGCATAACTGGCTTTTTGGATAGTTTAGTATTTTTAAGTGATTGATTTTATGAGTAGCGCATACACAGAAAAACTATAGAAACATAGTTATGCAGAGGGGTCTCAATAATCTTTACCCGGTTCGTCAATAACTCGAATCTGTCTATGCTTTTCTGCGTCGGAATAGATGAGGACTGCGCTTCGTATAGCGTTTGCACATTTCCAGTGATACTTGGCGGCTGCGGTTATTAATGCATAGGGCTAATTTGTGTTTATGGATTCTCTTTTGGTAGCTGCTCCCGCTGCAACAAAAACACAAATTCATCCCCCGCGCTGGTTTCCAACCAAGTAAACGGTAATTTAGGGAAGGCTTGTTCCAGCGCTACGCGGTTATGGCCGATTTCGACTACCAGGATACCGTCATCGGTTAAGTATTGCGCGGTTTGTTGCAGGATTTGCCGGGTTGCGTCGAGTCCGTCTGTGCCGCTTGCCAGTGCGTTGTGTGGTTCATGGCGGTATTCTTGCGGCAGTTGCACCATTGATTCGGCATTGACGTACGGTGGGTTGCTAATTATGAGGTCGTATTGTTTTCCGGTCAAAGCAGCGAACAGATCGGATTGAATCAGATGGATTTTGTTTTCCAGTCCATAATCTTGAACATTTTTACGTGCTACTTCCAATGCTGGTGCGGAAATGTCGACTGCATCGATTTGTGCGTTTGTAAAGCTATGCGACATAAGTATTGCCAGGCAAGCGGATCCGGTGCATAAGTCCAACGCCGAAGTAACGCGATCCGGGTCTGTTATCCAGGGAGAAAGTTGTGTTTGCAGCAGTTCTGCGATAAAGGAACGCGGGATGATGACGCGTTCGTCAACATAAAAACGATAATCCCCCAGCCAGGCTTCATGGGTAAGATATGCTGCCGGTATTCTGTTTGTCACCCGGCGAGCGATGATTTCCAGCACATGTTGACGTTCTGCCTCAAGCAACCGTGCATCCAGAAAAGGTTCCAATTGATCAAGTGGCAAATTGAGGGTTTTCAGAATAAGATAGGCAGCTTCGTCATAAGCAGTGGATGATCCATGACCAAAGTACAGGTTGGCTGTATTAAACTGCGTAATGGCGAAACGCAACAGATCTCTGATCGTGAGTAATTGAGATTGGTTATGAGTGATCATTGGTAGGCGGAATGAAAAATGCGTTTGGAAATTAGAAAGTTGACTAATTATGGAAAATGGCTGCTTGCAAGCATATGATAGTTGATGATTTCTGGCAAGGCAGCATGGCGATTGATGAGTAGTATTTTGAACAAAAGTAAGGCGACTGTTGACGACGACATCAGCTATATGCGAATTGCGCTGGAATTGGCGCGTCAGGCGCGAGATTATGACGAGGTGCCGGTGGGTGCCGTGGTCGTGCAAAATGGCATGATCATCGGGCGGGGATACAATAACCCAATTTGTGCCTCTGATCCTACTGCACATGCCGAAGTCGTTGCAATGCGCGATGCCGGCAATCATTTGGCTAATTACCGTTTGCCGGAGTGCACGCTTTATGTCACGTTGGAACCTTGCGCTATGTGTATGGGCGCCATGTTTCATGCACGTATTGAACGTTTGGTTTACGCTGCTGCAGATCCCAAAACAGGGGCATGCGGCAGCATTATCGATTTGCCATCACAAGCAAAGCTTAATCATCATTTGCAGGTAACAGCCGGAATCATGGCATCTGAGGCCAGTATGCTGCTTAAGCAATTTTTTGCACAAAGACGAGTAGCCAAATTATAGTTATCATGAAAATAAATATTAGCATCGCACGTCAACAACTTGACTTGTTCGATGAGAAAGGTCAAATTATCAGACAATATTCGATTTCCTCAGCAAAAAAAGGAACAGGCCAGCAATATGGTAGCTTCTGTACGCCTTTGGGGAAACACATTATTCGCGCTAAAATTGGCACAGGCCAGGCAGCGAATACAGTTTTTATCAAGCGGCGGCCAACGGGCGAGGTTTATAGTCCAGAACTGGGTCGTCAATACCCTAATAGAGATTGGATCTTGACGCGTATTATGTGGCTATCCGGCTGTGAACCTGGTGTTAATCGATTGGGCTCAGTTGATACAATGCGCCGCTACATTTATATTCATGGCAGTCCGGATAGCGTAGAAATGGGTAAACCAGGGTCTATCGGATGTATCCGTATGCGAAATGGCGAGTTAATGGAACTGTTCGATTTGATTCCAGTCGGAACTGAGGTTCAAATCACTGCTTAGTTTTGCATTTATTTGTTTGCAAATAAGGTGCAAAATAATGACTATTGTTGTAGAAAATTAATAAGAATGAAATACTTTACTAATCGGGAGATGATCATGAAACTACAGTCAATACTGAGTAAACAGAATCGGTTGAATTATTTTTTAGCTTTCATTTTATGTATACCTTACACGCTGATGGCTGAGGAAATCGGTAGTGTTTCAACAGTGTTCAAGATAGTAGGAGCAAATGATAAAATTGTTATTGAAGCATTTGATGACCCTGAAATTCCGGGAGCGACCTGTTATTTAAGTAGAGCAAAAACAGGGGGCGTTAAAGGGATGGTGGGCGTGGCTGAAGATACTTCTGATGCATCAATTGCCTGTCGGCAAATTGGACCGATTATCTTGCCTGAAAAAGTAAGAAATGGCGATCATGACGGTGAGGAAGTTTTCAAGAAAAGTACATCGTTATTGTTTAAATCGTTACAAGTAGTACGATTCTATGATGCCAAGAGAAATGTACTCGTGTATTTGTCGTATAGTGACCGAATTATTGAAGGGTCACCCAAAAACAGTGTTTCGATCATCCCTGTTACGCCATGGCACCGCTAAAGGGTACTAGTAGAAAAATAGGAGAAATAAACTATTTTTATCGATAGTATTTGAAGCGTGCTAATACTATAATGCCGAGTTATTTAATAGCTTATTGCATAGCTTTATATTGATTAATCTTATTTTTCATGCAGTTATTCGCATTTGGCATAAATCATAATACTGCGCCACTAGATGTGCGTGAGCAGGTTACTTTTCCTGAAAATACGATGGAGCATGCATTGCATGATCTCGTTGGACGTAACCCCATCAAAGAAGCAGCGATTGTGTCCACTTGTAATCGTACGGAAATATACTGCTGTACAGAGCGGCCAGAAGATGCCATGTGCTGGTTGGCAGATTTTCATCATCTACCGACGCGTCAGCTCGAACCTTATTTATATAAACTGCCGCGTGAAAAGGCGGTGAAACATGCATTCCGAGTGGCTAGCGGATTGGATTCGATGGTTTTAGGCGAACCGCAAATACTGGGACAGTTAAAAAATGCTGTGAAATCAGCCGAACATGCGGGCACGCTAGGTTTATTGCTGCATAAGCTATTTCAACGTACTTTTTATGTTGCCAAGGAAGTTCGTACATCGACTGAAATAGGCGCAAATTCGGTCTCGATGGCTGCTGCTGCAGCACGTTTGGCTGAGCGGATCTTCGGTGATATTGGTGAACAGCGTGTGTTGTTCATTGGTGCTGGAGAAATGATTGAATTGTGCGCCAATCACTTTGCTGCTCGCAATCCAGAGAAAATTACCGTTGCTAATCGCACAACTGAGCGCGCTGAAATACTTGCCGAACGTTTTAATGCACAAGCGATTACACTGAGTGATTTACCCGAACAGTTGGCACTTCATGACATTGTTGTAACTTGTACGGCGAGTCCTTTGCCTATTCTAGGTAAAGGTATGGTAGAGCGCGCAATTAAGATTCGTAAGCACCGTCCTTTATTTATTGTCGATCTGGCGGTACCGCGTGATGTGGAATCAGAAGTGGCCGAACTTGATGATGTATTCCTTTACTATGTGGATGATTTATCAGAAATCGTACAAGAAGGGTTAGATTCACGTCAGAGCGCTGTGGCCCAGGCTGAAACTATTATTGATTCGAATGTTGTTGATTTTATGCGCTGGGTAGCGACTCGGGAGATGGTGCCAACGATTCGCGCATTGCGCGATCAAGGTGAACGTTATCGCCGACATGAGCTGGCGCGTGCACAAAAATTGCTGGAAAAAGGTGAAGATCCAAAAAAAGTTGTTGAGGCCCTTAGTAATAGCCTAACCAATAAATTCTTGCATGTACCCTCTAGCGCGCTGAATCATGCAGCCGTTGATGAGCGTGACGAATTGGTCGAGCTGATTAATCGACTATATCAATTGCATCGTCCCCAATGAACAAAAATATCACTGAAAGGCTCACTCGCCTGAGTGTGCGTTTGGAAGAATTGAATCAGTTGTTGAGCAGTCAATCCGCGACAGTAGATCTTGATAATTATCGTAAACTTACTCGCGAGCATGCGGAAATTGTCCCTATTGTTGAACTTTATCGAGCTTATCGACAAAGCGAGCAAGATATACTGACTGCAAAAGAAATGCATGCAGATTTGGAAATGCGTGCCTTTGCAGAGAGTGAAATACAAGTTGGCAAGGAAAAACTTGTACAGATTGAATCAGAAATACAAAAGCAGTTATTGCCAAAAGATCCCAATGATGAACGGAATATTTTTCTAGAAATCCGAGCAGGTACAGGAGGTGATGAATCTGCCTTGTTTGCAGGCAATCTTTTTCGAATGTATTCGCGCTACGCCGAGAGGCGAGGCTGGCAGGTTGAAATCATTTCACAAAGCTTGTCCGATATCGGGGGATACAAGGAGATTATCGCTAAAATCATTGGTCAAGGTGCTTATTCACGGCTTAAATTTGAATCAGGTGGTCACCGAGTTCAGCGTGTCCCTGTGACGGAAACACAAGGGCGGGTGCATACTTCGACGTGTACTGTGGCGGTCATGCCGGAAGCTGATGAAGTCAGTGAAGTGATTCTCAATCCAGCCGAACTGCGCATTGATACTTTCCGCGCTTCGGGTGCTGGTGGTCAGCATATCAATAAAACCGACTCGGCGGTGCGTGTTACGCATCTGCCAACAGGTATTGTAGTGGAGTGTCAGGATGGCCGTTCACAACATAAAAACAAGGCACAAGCATTGAGTGTACTGGCTGCGCGTATCCATGACAAACAGATGCGGGAACACCATGCCGAGCAGGCGGCTACCCGCAAGTCGCTTGTTGGGACGGGAGAACGTTCGGAGCGAATTCGTACTTATAATTTTCCTCAAGGACGCGTAACAGATCATCGCATCAATTTGACCCTTTACAAAATGGATCAAATCATGGATGGCGATATAGATGAGCTGTGTTCTGCTTTAATGGCGGAGCATCAAGCCGAGCTATTGGCAGCCTCCGTTCAAGAATAATTTGCACACGTTAATTGCGTGCAGCCATGCATGAATATGCAGTCCGTAACCATTTCACAAGCACTTGTCGAAGCGCATCGTCACATTGAAAAAATAGATGCGCGTATGCTTCTAGAGTATACATTAGGTGTTTCCCATAGCTTTTTATTGACTTATCCGGATCATGTGCTGACTATTCAGCAATTACAAGAATATTTTCACTGGGTGAAGCAACGAACTGATGGTATGCCGGTTGCCTATATTGTGGGGAAACGAGATTTCTTTGATTTAACGTTCAGAGTTACCCAAGCGGTTCTTATTCCTCGCCCAGAAACTGAATTATTGGTTGAATTGGCGTTGAAACTAATATCTTTTGATCAGCCCTGCCGAATACTCGATCTGGGTACGGGCAGTGGAGTAATCGCAATTACCCTTGCCAAACATCGTCCGCAAGCGCAGGTTGTTGCGATTGACATGTCAGATGAGGCCATCGCAATTTCCCGCTGGAATGCTGACAACTTAGGTGTCAACAATCTTCGTTTTCTCGCAGGAAACTGGTTTGATGAACTTTCAAAGGATAAATTTGATCTGATTATATCAAATCCACCTTATGTGGCAGAAGGCGATCCCCATTTGCAGCAAGGGGATTTGCGTTTTGAACCGTTAATTGCTCTTTCGGCTGGTGAGAATGGCCTAACCTGTATTCGGCATATCATAGAGGCGTCGCCAAGCCATCTTGTTGATAGCGGCTGGCTATTATTGGAACATGGTTATAACCAAGCTGACGAATGCAGGCAATTGTTGCGGGATAAGGATTTTAGTAATATTTGTTCCTACCCGGATTTGGCTGGCATAATGCGTGTTACTGGCGGCCAAAAAATGCTTAAGCAGAAGTGGAGCATTTAATTGGTGCTTTTTTTATACATGAATTTTAGGAATGACCTTTTGGAGAAACTAATACTATGAATGTTGAAGATTTGATCGAACAACAAATTACCGCCCATCCGGTAGTACTCTATATGAAAGGCTCGTTAGATCAGCCGCAATGTGGATTTTCTGCAAATGCGGTAAATATTCTTAAAGCGTGTGGTGTGGATAATATTTACGCTGTCGACGTATTGGCAGATCCGGAAATCAGGCAAGGTATTAAAGATTATTCAAACTGGCCGACCATCCCCCAACTCTATGTGAACGGCGAATTTATTGGCGGCTCGGATATTGTTTCCGAAATGTATCAAAGCGGTGAATTGCAGAAACTGTTTGAAAATCAGGAGTAATTCAATCATTAATTTCGATCCGGTTTATTCGGCGCAAGTAGAATCGCCCGGATCGAAGCTCCCCTAGTTGATCGCGGTTGCAATGGCCCAATAGCGCGCAAATTTCCCAATCGCGATAAATATCATTGCCCATAGCCAATTGGCGCGCAGCCATCCGGCGGCTACACATAACAAATCCCCGATCAACGGCGCCCAGGATAACAACAGAATCGGCGTGCCATGCCGGCGCACCCATTCAATTCCTTGAGTGTTCCCCTTCGATTTCTTAAGTACGGCCTTTTCATCCGGCAGTAACCGGCCGATCAAATAAGAACTCATACCACCCAACGTGTTGCCTATCGTTGCCAAGCTTAGTGCCTGCCAATAAAGATCGGGGTATGTCAGTAACACCCCTATCAGCACCGCCTCCGATCCGCCCGGAAGCAACGTTGCAGCTAAAAAACTACTGGTAAATAATGCGATGAGGCTTGATTGTTCGTCCATGGGTAATTGGTGTTTTAAAAGAGGAAGTAACTAGAGATTTGTGGAGAGATGAAAATGTAGCAGTGATACTTAAAGTTGAGTAAGAATACTTAAAAATAGAGGCTGTAAATTCGACAACTTGCCTTCTGAGGATCATTATTTTTACTAACGCCATCAGCACTAATATCATGGGATAATGACGCCGCAGCTATCAATAAAGCTATAATTGCAACATAAATACTAATTTTTCCAATTCGTTCGGTTTCATATTGCGAAATCCTGGCCTCTATGCTCGCTCGTCTTTTATTCAAATTCTCGATAAGAGAATTGAGTCCCATTCTTTCTGTAAAAACCTGAAGTTTTTCTTGAACCACGGGCGTTTTGCTCGATGTAATGTTGTTGACACTTTCTTCGATGATAAATAGAACGCTAGATAATTTAGTCACGTTAATTTTTAACATATTGAATTTGTTCCATTTTAACAGTTCTGCAATAGCTGTTATTAACAATATAGGTACTAATAAAAGTATAAGTATCTTAGCAATGCAGTATTTTCCAAGCAATTGAAGTAATATAATCAGAGGAATTAATATAAAAGCTGCTACGAATTTTAGAAGTTGAAGAAGTGCGCTAATGATAGAAAACTTATCAGCAGGAAAGATTTCGTCATTTTTATTGAGCTTTCGAAGATCAGTAGAGCAAATACCAGCCAGAACGAAACATTCTCGTAAACAACAAAGCAAACGAAACATCCAGTCCCAGAATTCTTTTTCATTCAATGTCATACCTTGTAATTTATAGCTCTGTTTAGCCACTGTGACGATCAAACTCGTACCAGCAAAAATATGTGCAGTGCCATTATCTGTAATACTCAATTCCTCTTGCCTTACGCGCTCAAGAACACTTGGAGAGAAATGAATATCTTCCTCATTTAAAGCGGGAAAGACAAATCGTCCCAATAAGCACATATTGTCAATGAAACGCTCTGGATAAGCAGATATGCTTTTATATAAAGGACTCTGGAAGTAGAAATAGGATAGTTCGTGTGAAATGTCGAATTGACCTGAAATACATTTTTTCCAGATTTTTGTGAAGTTTTTTACTTCACCTACCTTTACACGCCATTTCCATAATTGGATTTCAGTAGGCCATGATCTCCCTTTTAATACATTTAGAAATTTCCAGATTGCAATTAAAGCAACTATATCCATCAGGGATGGATGATAAGTATGAAAGGAAGATTGTTTCAAAGAATTTAGTTTATTTGTAAACTCATCGGAGCTATTAAAAAAGAAACTTGAAATTTGCTCTTTCGCTTGTAAGAATTCGCCTCCATTTAAAGCTCCAGGGAAATTTATTGAAATATCGCCTTCAATTCTTACAGAAATAGTGCCATAGCGAGAGATGGAGATGAAGAGTTTTGCATTTACTAATAAACTTTCGATATTACTTATTTTTTTGTACCATTCCTCATAGTAAAGCGCTTTTACCTGTTCTAACTCGTTATCCTTTTCACTTTCATCAGGTTTTAATAATTCTTTAAAGATATTTGAGTTTGATTCATTTGATTTTTTTGAACACGTATTACTTGCGCATATTCCAGTAATAAAAGATTTAATTCGTTTAGTTATTGATCCGGCCTGATTTATCCGTGAATCAGGCTGCATACCTGACGCGTGCAT
>CADEDJ010000045.1 GCA_902826055.1 uncultured Nitrosomonas sp.
GTTCGGGGCGTAGCGCAGCCTGGTAGCGTACTTGCATGGGGTGCAAGTGGTCGGAGGTTCAAATCCTCTCGCCCCGACCATTGCAGTTAACGCAACTGGTTAAAAGAGGTAGTACTGAGTACATTGTGCAAAAGTATTTTATTAACGATTTAGATTAACAAGGTATTGTAAAAATGCGCATACTACTCAGCAATGATGATGGATATTTTGCACCGGGGCTTGCATGCCTTGCCCAATTGCTTTCTGAAATCGCTGAAATCATTGTAGTTGCACCTGAAAGAGATCGTAGTGGATCTAGCAACTCATTAACATTAGATCGTCCATTAAGTTTACATAAATCGCATAATGGTTTTTACTATGTTAACGGTACACCAACAGATTGCGTGCATCTTGCTGTAACGGGTATGTTGGATGTGATGCCAGATATGATACTTTCTGGTGTGAATCACGGTGCAAATATGGGTGATGATACAATTTATTCAGGGACTGTTGCTGCGGCTACGGAAGGTTTTTTACTGGGAATACCCTCATTAGCTATTTCTTTGGTTAGTGCGTCTAATGGAAACTATACTACAGCTGCACGTGTTGCGGTGGATATGGTAAAGCGATTTCGAGAAAATGATATCCAGAATCCGGTTTTGCTGAATATCAATGTCCCAGATATCGAATATCACCAACTCGAAGGCGTTGAAGTTACTCGATTGGGGCGGCGTCATAAAGCAGAACCCGTCATTAAATCGCAAAGTCCCCGTGGAGAAAGTGTATATTGGGTTGGTGCTGCGGGTGCTGCACAGGATGCCGGCAAAGGTACAGATTTTTATGCGATACAACATAATCGGGTTTCAGTGACTCCGCTACAAATTGATTTAACCCGATACGATCAGCTGGATCTTATAACAAGATGGCTAAATAATTAGCTACTTGTTATATTTAAGTGATTAATATTTATGGATACTAATTGGTGAGTGTACGTCATTCGGGAATTGGTATGACTTCGCAGCGGACGCGCCTGCGAATGATCGGGCGATTGCGTGGACAAGGTATTGCTGATGAAGTGGTTTTGTCGGTAATGGGTACGATTCCCCGCCATATTTTTGTTGAGGAAGCTTTAGCAAGTCGTGCCTATGAAGATGTTGCTTTACCAATTAACTATGGACAAACTATATCCAGCCCTTGGATTGTTGCTCGCATGAGTGAGTTATTACGTGCCAATTCTGATTTAGAAAAGGTACTAGAGATTGGAACTGGTTGTGGTTATCAGACTGCCATATTGGCACAACTTGCGCAAAAAGTTTACTCACTTGAACGTATCGGACCGTTATTGACACGCACTAGAGTTCGATTGCAGGAGTTACAAATTAGAAATGTTTATATGAAACACGCGGATGGGTTGCGTGGATTGGCTGAGGCTGCACCATTTGATGGTATTATCATGACCGCTGTAACAACACATATTCCTACGACATTATTAGATCAGTTGATGGTAGGCGGGAGAATGGTTTTTCCTAAAGGAACTCAGAAACAAAATTTGTGTATCATTGAACGTAATTCACAGGGTTATACTGAAACTGTATTGGAAGAAGTAAATTTTGTACCCCTGTTAGCTGGTGTCGTAAAAAAATAGCGATACGAGGAATATTACAAATGGCAAATAATTTACTTGTAACAAGTGTTAATGTCGATAAAAGCAATTTTAAAATAAATTTATTTAGGTTAAGCTGGCAATTAGTATTACCTACATTAAATGGCTTACTACTCATTACAATCTGTTTTGTAATGTTTGGCTGTGCCACTCAAACTCCGGCACCAGTAATCGATCGGGCGAAAACGGATGTATCTGGATTGACTAGTAAGTCGGTTGACCCAAGTAATCAAACATATATCGTCCAGAAAGGGGATACGCTATATAGCATTGCACTTAATCATGGCATCGATTTTAAGAAATTAGCTGAATGGAATAACATTGCTGACCCTAAAGCTATTAAGCCCGGTCAAAAATTGATTTTGTCTATGCCAGTTGATGATTCTCAACCTACTTTGTATGCTTTACCCCAGCGGCCAATTGAAACAACAATTGCGCCTGACGAGCAAGCCGTTATATCAACTCCTGAAGAAAGTTCCGGTTCAATTACTGCGAATGTAAAAGGAAACTTGAAAACAGGTCCTAAGGCAGTTAAATTGCCATATTCTGAGCAAAATGTTGCACGACTGAAGAATCCAGATGCATTGTCTACAACGCCGATAGCATTATCTTCGCAATCTGCAAGAATAGCTAAAGAAAGTAATAGAATTGAAGTTGCTCCTAGGCCAGAAATAGAAAAATCTAATAAGTTGATCAATCAGTTAGATACCGAGTGGATATGGCCGACCAGTGGTAAATTGCTATCTTCATTTTCCAAGAACTCAAAAGGGGTAAAGATTTCTGGTCAGGCTGGGCAGCCGATCCTGGCATCTGCCGATGGAGAAGTAGTTTATAGTGGTCATGGTTTGCGTGGTTATGGAAATTTAATCATTATTAAGCACAATAATACTTTTCTAAGTGCATATGCGCACAATAGTAAGCTACTGGTGAAGGAAGGTGAATCGGTGATTAAAGGCCAGAAAATAGCAGAAATGGGTAATACGGATACGGATACGACCCAATTGCATTTTGAGATAAGGAAACATGGTAAACCTGTTGATCCTATGGAATATCTACCCAATCCATCATAGTAAGGTGTGATTAACCAACAAAAAGCGGATACTTTTTTGTATCCGCTTTTTTTGTTTATATTATTTTATTTTGCGACCGCATCACGCATATGTTGTAAAGCTTCCGCGACATGTTTGGTTGCTACATCTGCATGATCTTGTTTGGCGTGCGCGATTGCTTCGTCCAGATGTTTGATTGATTCGGTCATATGCAGCTTGTGCGTTTCAGTCAGCTCTTTTTCGGCAGCTTTGGCATGTCCCAGACTTTCTTGCGAATGTTCTAGTAATGCTTTTGTATGGCCTGCTTGACCATGAATTTGAGCGTCTTCTGCATGTTTTATAGCTTCAGCGGTATGGGGATTCATATCAGCAGCAATTGCCTGCGAGTGGAGATAAAACGCTAATGCAAAAGTTATGACGATAATCTGTATCAGTTTCATAATACTACCCCTTTAAATATGATTAATAAAGAATCTAAAATACTTGCAAGGGAGCTTTTTCGATAAAAAATCCCCCTTTTTATTGATTGATACCAAATCTATATTTTGATAACACTATGATTTGTGAATTAATACTTCGTAAAGTTCACAGGAGGTTAAGTTTTCTTTTATAAGGTGTGCTGTATGTTGAAAATTCAGGAGGTTATACTCACCATTTTATTTAGCATTGGATAATCAACCCATTGGCTATCCAATGTCATTCCATCGATCTTTGTAAATGGCTTAAATGACTCACCGAGGTCTGATAAAACAGCGACCGCACCGCTGAAATCTTGTGAACGAGTATAACTGCTGACTGTAATAAGGGTAGTGAGGTTTGCAGCCAATGCTGATCTGAGGCCATTTTCTGAATCTTCAATTGCTATACATTGCTGCGGTGTTAATTTGAGTTGATTCAGCACCCAATGATAAATATCCGGAGCCGGTTTTTTCTTGGGTACAATATCACCGGCACCAATCACATCAAACCAGTCGATCGATTCTTCACCCAAAGTTGATTTAAGCAGAGCAATGACATTTTCCATGGTGGTTGTGGTTGCAATTGCAAGTTTTACTTTTTCTTGGCGCAGTTCTTGAATTAATCGCGCGACACCCGGACGCAATGGGATGCGGCCAGTCTCCATTAACGATTCAAAATACTTGGTTTTAGCTTTATGCAAGCCAATAATCCACTCTTTTAAATCACTTCGATCAAGTAGAGCGGGTGCATAATTTTCAATGTAATGGAGAATCCGTTCCTTTCCGCCAGTAGTTTGCAGTAATTTGCCATAAAGATCGATATCCCAATTCCAATCAAGGTCAAACTCTTGAAATGCAGCATTGAAAGCCAGACGGTGCCCGTCTTGTTCGGTATCCGCTAGTGTGCCATCAACATCAAATAATACTGCTTGTAACTTATTGCGTGTACTCATAACGATAACTCATTTTTGTTAGAAGAATGATTGCTGGCGCGTTGTAATCGATCGGCAATGGCCAACCAACTTGGGTCATTAGGGGGGGACTCAATCAACAGATAATCAAACGCACCCTGATCAAAATGTCGTAATTTTGCATACAATTGCTTGCCATATATAACAGGATCTGCTGCCATGCTGCAATGTTCAATTAATTGATTTGAAAACTGTAATTGTTCAGTGTTCGACCAAGTCATGATAAGAATGCGCAAATCTTGTGCAGTTAAAGTGGATGCTTGTTGCCATATTTGTTCCGCAGGATACATTCTTAATGGTGTGATTGGCGCATAGTGTGCAGGTAGCAATCCAGAGGCACGTGGATATAGGTTGGCAGTAGATGCCAAATTGACCGGCATATCCAGCGCCATTTCAAGTTCGGGTCCTGTAATTCCACCTGGACGCAGTATCCTGACTGACTGGTTATCGATGTATACGATAGTGCTTTCCAAACCTACTTCACAAGCGCCGCCATCGAGAATCATATCGACCGTAGCGCCTAATTCATGCTGTACATGCGCGGCAGTCGTCGGACTGATGCGTCCAAAGCGGTTGGCCGATGGTGCAGCTAATGCTTTCCCAGGTCCTAATGCATCGAGTAGCGCAAGTGCAATTGGGTGCGCCGGTATCCTTACGCCTACAGTATTCTGGCCACCTGTAACGCTGTCCGGTACATGATGGCTGCGCTGTAAAATTAATGTCAAAGGCCCAGGCCAGAATTGATACGCCAATTTCCAGGCCGATTCCGGAATAGCTTGTGCCCAATAGTTCAATTGTGAGATATCGCTGATATGTACAATGAGCGGATGATCGAGAGGGCGCTGCTTTATGTTGTAAATTTTTCTGACAGCAATGGGATTGCTAACATCCGCTCCAAGACCATAAACAGTTTCCGTAGGAAATGCGACTATGCCGCCTTCACATAGAATTTGCGCGGCTGTAGTAACGCGATCTTGTTGCTGTGGAGATAACTCGACGCTATTAAGTGCGTGCTGTACCTGCTTCATTCGATTAGATGGTGATACATTGAAAGAAAATCACCGAACATTGTCATACCAATCATATCCTAGTATACCTTGTATCATACGTACAATATAAAAGCTTAACCAGTTAATAACGTACCTTCGCCACGAGAAAAAGCTTTTGTCAGTTGATGTAATACATAATGATTCCTGCGTGATTGCAATTTTCAAGCGTGCTCTTAATTTATTAGCAAATTGGCGGTCCTCGATGAAAACATTGGCCTCGCGTGCCAGTAATAAGCTGAAAGGATCAATATTAGAAGAGCCGACTGTAGCCCAATATTGATCAATAACAGCAACTTTGGCATGCAAATAACTGCGATTGTATTCATAAATTTTTATCCCTGCTTGCAATAGATTCTCATAAAGCGCCTGAGTCGCATGATATTGAAGACGATATTCCATTTTACCTTGTAATAAAAGTTCAACTTTAACACCCCGTTGGGCAGCATTCTTCAGTGCATTGCTAAATTTTCTGCCGGGCAAAAAATACGCATTGGCAATTATGATTTCAGTTTGTGCATGATGAATAGCATCTAAATAAGCGTGCTCGATGTCATGGCGGTGACGCCAGTTATCACGAATGACAAAAGCAGCTTTCTGATTGCCGTAAGGTTTACTACTTGGTGTAACAATAATTGGTTGGACCCAGCGTTTCTTTAAATGAGCCCAGGCCACTAACATCCATAAATGTTTTACAGCTTTATGAATTTGAACCAGCAGTGGGCCCTCAATCGTAACAGCGTAATCAAAACGCGGTGTAAGTCCTTCCGGATTATGTTGATCGTCGATGATATTAATTCCACCAACGAAAGCAATTTGTGCATCGATGATCGCTATCTTGCGATGCATCCGGCGTAGACGATGGCGCCGCGGCATCGAGAAAATAAATTCCGGTCTAAATATCAGCAGCTTGATGCCGGATTGGAGCATATTGCCGATTTCCGCTTGAGAAAGATTTTGCGAACCAAAGCCATCAAGTAGAAGATGAACGGATACGCCTCGTTGAACTGCGCGTTTTAGCGCTTCTGAGATTTTGATGCCGATAGCATCATATTCAAAAATATAAGCTTCAAGATGTATTTCAATCTGCGATTTATCAATAGCGGCTTCTAATTGCGGAAAATATTCTTCTCCGTTTTGCAGCAAAGCGATATGGTTGTTCTCAACATAACAAAGTTTTTTCATGTTGGAGATATGCGCTATGCTATTACAAGTAGTAATTTGCCCGCATGAATATGGCAGGGATCGTGCGCAATGTTGAAGTTCGTGATGTGCAAGTTCTCCGTCATTTGGGGTCTTCTCTATGAAATCTTCAGCATCTTATCCAGCGCCAGTCTCGCCAGTTTAGCTTCTTCCATAGGAACTTTTATTTGGTTGACGACATTGCCATTTACCAGGTTTTCCAGTGCCCAAGCAAGATGTTGAGGGTCGATTCGCGCCATCGTTGAACACATGCACACCATAGGTGACATGAATTGAACAATTTTTTCTTGCGATTTGAATTCCTCAGTGATTCGGCTAACGAGATTCAATTCCGTGCCAACCAGCCAGCGCGTGCCACTTTTTGCTGCCGCGATAGTTTTAATGATGTATTCAGTTGAACCGACAAAATCGGATGCCTTGCAAACTTCAAAACTACATTCTGGATGCGAAATGACAATACCATCCGGATATTGGTTGCGGAAACGGATAATATGTTGCGGCTGGAACATTTGATGCACTGAACAATGGCCTTTCCACAACAAAATTTTAGCTTTCTTAATTTGCTCTGCAGTTAACCCGCCCATTGGTTCATCAAAATTCCATACAGGCATTGCTTCGAGTGGTATGCCGAGTTGATTGCCGCTCCAGCGCCCGAGATGCTGGTCAGGAAAGAATAAAACTTTTTCTCGTTGCTTAAATGACCATTCCAGAACTTTTCCGGCATTACTGGATGTGCAAACTATACCGCCATGTTCTCCACAAAATGCTTTGAGATCTGCTGCAGAATTGATGTATGTGACTGGAGTGATTACTTCATCGGGATTTAGTAACTCTGCAAGCTCACGCCAAGCGCGTTCAACATTGGCAAGATTAGCCATGTCCGCCATTGAGCAACCAGCCGCCATATCAGGTAATATGGCGATCTGTTGCGGGCTCGAGAGTATGTCTGCAACTTCAGCCATAAAGTGAACGCCGCAAAAAACTAGATAATCAGCGTCCGTTTGAGCAGCAAGAAACGAGAGTTTCAATGAGTCTCCCGTTAAATCGGCGTGACGATATACATCGGCACGTTGATAGTGGTGTGCAAGAATAACCGCACGTTTTCCCAAACTATTTTTTGCAGCGATAATGCGTTGTGCGCATATTTCGTCCTGTAACTGATCGTAATTTTCAAATTTTAATGCTTCTGCATGCATGATTATATTTTCTTCTTAAATGGTTGCTAAAAATCTACAGTATTTCGCTAATATGTAGATTCAAATTTGGAATTTATAAAAAACCGGAAAAACCGCAAAAAATCTATTCTCTAATTAGAGATTTTAGTTCTGATATAATTCAAAAAGTATGTATTTTAATCAATAAGATTCGAGTGATACCGAATATTTTGGAATAATCGTTACACGCTATTTTTCATGCATAGTCGCCGACATATCAGTTTTTCTCTAATTCTTTTTATTTTTCTAATGTTAATAACATGGTGGCTGGATCAAATCACTCGTCCGCCTGAGCAGACTAAGGACAGCGATTTATATCAGAATCCGGATTATATCGTTGAAAATTTGTCTGGTATTCGAATGGAACATGCAGCAACAGCACGGCGAAGATTTACGGCTGAGAAATTATTTCATTATATTGATGAAGATGTTACACAAATGGAGCAAGTCAACTTTACCAGTACTGAGCCAGAGAAACCGTTAATGCGTCTGCAAGCAGAGCATGCGGAAATAAGAAACAAAGGTAAAGATATCTATCTGTCGAATAATGTGACTGCGATAAGAGGTTTGGATGATGAAAGAGGTAAAATTTCTTTGGTGACCCAGTTCTTGCACCTTATTCCGGATGAAGGTCTGGTTAAAACGAGTCAGGTGGTGACTATTTCAAGATCTAACACTACAATCACCGCAATCGGAATGGAATTAAATAATCAGACTGGCGTGATTCAGCTCTTGGCGCAAGTGCGAGCAGTTAATAATAAGTAATTGAAGATGAGATGAAATTATTTTTTATAGTAGGGTTAATGAGTGTGTTATTTGTTCAGTCGGCGATAGCGGAGCGGGCTGATCGGAAAAAACCTGTCTATTTAGAAGCTGATCGTGCTACGGTTGAAGATGTTAATCGTAAAGAATCGACCCGGGTCAGTATATTTACAGGCAATGTAATCTTGACTCAAGGGACGATGCGGATTAGGGCTGATAAAGTAATCATGAAGGAAGATCTGAATGGATTCAAACAAGCAACTGCAATCGGGGATCTCGTAAGTTTTCGTCAAAAGCGTGATGGTTTAGATGAATATGTTGAAGGATGGAGCGAGCGAGCCGAGTATGATAGTAAAACAGATAAAATTGAACTCTTTCGACAAGCCCGATTAAAACGGGGTTCTGATGAGGTGCAGGGAGATTACATTTCCTATGATATGAATACCGAATTTTTTAAAGTGATCAGCAGTAAGGAGCGTGGAGATGTGGCTGGTCCCGATAAGCGAGTACGTATTACTATCCAACCTAAAAATAAGTCTGAGTAGTTTTAGCAATTAACGTTGCACTTAAATCCATCAATTCCAAGTAATGAGTGAATTAAAAGCCAGCAATTTAAAAAAGCGCTATAAATCGCGTACTGTGGTAAAGGATGCCTCTTTTTCATTGTCTAGCGGTGAAGTGATTGGTTTACTGGGACCGAATGGTGCTGGAAAAACTACCTGCTTTTATATGATTGTAGGTCTCGTGCCTCTCGATGGTGGAACGGTATTTCTGGATGATCAAGATCTGAGTCAGCTACCGATTCATCAGAGGGCAAAGCTTGGGTTGAGCTATTTGCCTCAAGAAGCATCAATTTTTAGACGATTAACTGTTGAAGAAAATATTCTTGCCGTACTGGAACTACAAAATCTGGACGATGATACAAAACAGCGGTATTTAGATGGTTTATTACACGATTTGCATATTAGTCATTTACGTAATAATTCTGCAATCAGTTTATCAGGAGGGGAACGGCGTCGTGTTGAAATAGCGCGTGCTTTAGCTTCACAGCCACGTTTTATCCTACTTGACGAACCTTTTGCTGGTGTTGATCCGATTGCTGTTTTGGATATACAAAAAGTTGTTGCCTTTCTTAAAGAACGAAAAATCGGAGTGCTGATTACTGATCATAACGTTCGAGAAACATTAGGAATTTGCGATCGGGCATATATCATCAGTGAAGGGCAAGTACTTGCTAAAGGTAAACCAGAAGAAATTATTCATAACGAACAAGTTAGAGAAGTATATTTGGGAGAACATTTCCGGTTGTAGATTGTAATTAGTGAATTAAATGATCAAGCACTAACAGTTTATTCTTAATCATGAAACCAACGCTTCATCTAAAGCTATCTCAGCAACTTAAGCTTACACCGCAATTGCAGCAGTCGATTCGATTGCTGCAATTATCGACGCTTGAATTAAATCAGGAGATTGAGCGTATTGTGCAAGAAAATCCATTGTTGGAATTGGGTGAAGATTGGAATGCGCATGCGACAGATTATTCACCGCAATCTGAGGGTGTTAATTCACCAGAATTTGAGAGTGCGCCATCCGATATGACAGTGCAGGAAGACAAAATCTTGCCTAATGAAACTCACGAAAATGAATCGGAATGGTTGCAGGAAAACCTTTTTTCCTATAATACGTATGACGATGATGAATATGAAGCCCCGCAAATTCCTGCCACACCAGCAAGTTTGCGTGAATATTTAAATGTACAAGCTTCGTGTTTAATGCATATTTCTGATCGTGAAAGAAGGATTGTCGGTTTATTGATTGATAGTTTGGATGATGATGGTTATCTACCCCAGCCTCTGGGGGAGTTGATGGAAATGCTGCCCATAGAACTGAATATTAGTTTCAATGACTTAGAGAGTGCATTGAAATTATTGCAACGTCTTGACCCGCCTGGTATAGGCGCGCGTAGTCTGGAAGAATGCCTGGCCTTGCAGTTGCAAGCGATGCCTGATAATACCGCATATCGTGATCAAGCACTTATGGTGGTGCAGGAACATTTGAAGGTTCTGGCGTCACACGATTTTTCTCAAATTAAAAAATTATTGAAATGTGATGACCAGATTCTACGTGCTATTCAGAAGTTGATCATCAATCTAAACCCTAAACCGGGCGCTGAGTTTAATCCGCAAAATGAGCGCTATATTGTGCCCGATGTTATAGTTACAAAAAATAATGGAACCTGGGTCGCACATCTAAATAGAGATGCACTCCCCAAACTCAGTATCAATCAACTGTATGCTAACATATTAAGACAAGCGGGCAATAACTCAGCAAGTACGTTAGCGAATCAACTAAATGAAGCTAAATGGCTAATTAAAAATATTCAACAACGCTCATCAACTATTTTGAATGTGGCTAATGTCATAGTGGCACGGCAACAGCAGTTTTTTGAACATGGAGAAGTCGCGATGCGTCCGCTGGTATTGCGGGAGATTGCAGAAGCTTTGAATTTACACGAATCGACAGTGTCACGCGTGACGACACAAAAATTTATGCATACTCCCCGCGGTATTTTTGAACTTAAATATTTTTTTGGTAGCCATGTGGCGACTGATTCAGGAGGAGCTTGTTCAGCTACAGCTATTCGTGCATTGATTAAGCAACTGATACAAGAAGAAAATTCAAAGAAACCACTGAGCGATAACAAAATTGCGGATATTCTTGAACAACAAGGTATTGTTGTGGCTCGTAGAACTATTGCAAAATATCGAGAATCGCTACACATTCCAGCAGCAAATCTTCGCAAATCATTTTAATTAAAAAAGGAAGAATAATGAACCTTAAACTTACCGGCAATCATGTGGAAATTACCGATGCCATGCGTGATTATGTTAATTCAAAAATCAGTAAAATTACGCGACACTTTGATCATGTCATTGATGTGAGTGTTATATTATCGGTCGAAAAGCTCAAACAAAAAGCAGAAGCCAATGTTCATGTGCGAGGCAAAGATATTTTTGTTGAAACCGATAGCGAAGATATGTACGCATCGATTGATAGTCTTGTAGATAAGCTGGATCGCCAAATTTTAAAACACAAAGAGAAAAACCTTGAACGCCGTAACCATGGTGCATTAAAAGATCAAGATTTTGAGCAATAGAAAGTCACTCGTGTAAGCAGTTACGAGGATGAAATGTATGGATATTTGTATGCCATATCTAGTGTTTGCCTGAATTAATTTTTCCTATGAATTTAATTTCACAATTATTACCACAATCCAATGTGATTGTTGATTTAGATGTAGCAAGCAAGAAACGTGTGTTTGAACAAGCGGGATTATTATTTGAGAATACTAATCAGATTGCACGTAGTCAGGTTTTTGATAGTCTCTTTGCCCGTGAAAAATTGGGCTCGACGGGATTGGGGCAAGGCGTTGCAATTCCGCATGGACGCATTAAAGGTTTGCGAGAAGCAGTTGCAGCTCTGGTAACGATGAAAGAAGCCATTCCATTTGATGCGCCTGATGGTCAGCCCGTCAATATTGCTTGCATTTTATTGGTACCCGAGAAAGCTACCGATAAGCACTTGCAAATTTTAAGTGAATTAGCGCAAATGTTTAGTGATAAGCAATTTCGCGAAAATATTTTGCGAAGTAAAGACGCGACAGAGATTCATAAACTGATCGCTGATTGGGAGCCGAATGTCACGAATTAGTATTGCACAATTATTTGAGGATAAGAAGGAAAAACTAGGTCTGAGTTGGATTGCGGGACAGAGCGGCGGCGTTATTGAGCTTAGTGATGAAGCCATCGGAAAGTCTGGTCAAGGTGTGATTGGTCACTTGAATTTTATTCATCCCGATTGGATTCAAGTCATCAGCAGTGATGAAATTCATTATTTAAACAAACTCGAGCCTGCTTCACTTGAAAAGAAACTGAATCAGCTTCTGCAAAGTAACCCGGCATGTATTATTGTTGCTGATAATGCTGAAGTGCCGGTAGCAATTTTTAACATGGCCAGTTCTTCGAATATTCCATTATGGTGTTCGCCTTTTCCAAGTCTTGAAATTATCTGGGTGATTCGTACTTACTTGGGAAGTGTTTTGGCACCTTCATGTAGCTTGCATGGCGTATTGCTGGATGTATTAGGCATGGGTGTTATGATAACGGGTGAGAGCGGTGTTGGTAAAAGCGAATTGGCTCTGGAATTAATCAGTCGAGGCCATGGTTTAGTTGCCGATGATGTGGTGGAATTACGCCGCATTGCTCCGGAAACATTGGAAGGCCGATGTCCACCAATGTTAAGGGATTATCTCGAAGTGCGCGGTTTGGGTATGTTGAATATTCGCACGATTTTTGGTGAAACAGCGGTCCGCCGCCATAAAAATATGAAGTTAATTGTTCATCTTCAGAATAGTGGCGGAACAGATGCCAGATTATTGGAGCGACTGCCGCTTAGTAATCTGAACGAAAATATTATGAATGTGGATATTCGCAAAGTCATTATACCTGTTGCCGCTGGTAGGAATTTGGCGGTGCTGGTGGAGGCTGCTGTACGCAATTATGTATTGCAATTGCGTGGTATTGATAGCACTAAGGACTTTATTGAACGGCATGAACAAGCAATGGGTATGGATTCAGCAGACAAGCACCAGAGCTAGTTTGATGGTTTACAAAATTGTCCTAAAATTATATCCGGCAGCGTAAATAGTTTTAACGGTCTCCTTAGTGGAAAGATTGTATAAATTGTCAACGCTTGACATGAAAAATCCGCGCACAATCACTTTAGCATTTACCGGTGCATCTGGAATGCCCTACGGGATTCGCTTACTCGAAATGCTGCTTAAGGAAGGTAAGCAAGTTTATTTGCTGTATTCAAAAGTGGCGCAAATCGTTGCACGACAGGAAATGAATCTGGTATTGCCATCCAACGCCAAGGAAACCGAGGTTTTTTTCAAGGAACGATATGGTGCTGCGCAAGGGCAGCTTCATGTGTTTGGCCGTGAAGAATGGTTTGCGCCGGTTGCTTCCGGATCGAATCCAGCCGATGCGATGGTGATTTGCCCTTGTACGATGGGGACGCTAGCCGCAATTGCAGCCGGAATGAGTCAAAATTTGATTGAGCGTGCCGCGGATGTGGCATTAAAGGAAAAGCGGACATTGATTATCGTGCCAAGGGAGACACCGTTTTCTGCAATTCATCTTGAGAATATGCTTAAACTCGTGCGCAGTGGAGCGGTTATTCTGCCAGCGAATCCCGGTTTTTATCACCACCCGCAAACCTTACAGGATATGGTGGATTTTATCGTGGCACGTATTCTGGATCATTTGGGCGTTCAACATACATTGATACCTCGCTGGGGTACAGAAAGCTAAAGCTGCTGTCTTCATTTTGTAGATGGACTATAGGTTGGTGTCATGGAATGCCTCGCGAACCGATAGTTGATGATCCTTGGTTTGAAAGATACCTTTTTCTGTTACCACATAATGCATTGCGATATCATGAGGTTGTGGATAAACGTTGTCGAGTCGTTGTAGTTCAAAAGCTACGCCGATACTGAGTGGTTGCAATGGGTAAGAAGCCAGTGTACGGTCAAAGTAACCGCTGCCATACCCTAATCGGTAACCGTGCTGATCAAAACCCACCATGGGAATGATCACTGCATCCAATCGAACAAACTGAGTTCCTACAGGAACTGGGATACCATAAGCACCGTTTTGCATGGGTGTTTCGGGTAACCACTTGCGAAAACACAGCGGCTCGTGCTTACCAGTAATCTCCGGTAATGCGAGTATTGCGTCTTGTTGTATCAAATCTCGGGCTATTGGCCGTGGATCGTACTCACCGCGAAATGGCCAATAAATACCAATAACTTTTTTTTGCAATTGTGAAAGTCCTTGCGTGAGAAAACCGGAAATTGCTAGACTCCATTGCTGATGTGTTACTTCCGGGATAGCTTCACGAGCGGCAATCAATTCCTTGCGTTGCTGTTTTTTCCACTCGGGTAAATTATCCATGGCATTCCATTTAAACATGATCGGTTAAGAAATTTTGCTTTAACAATTTTCTGACAGGTGCTGGAATACCTTGTTCAAGCGCATCGGATGGTTTGATCCAAATAAATTGAGGTGGTGCTATCAAGGATTCTGAAACAACGTGCAGCAGCTGTGGATGAATACGCAGTTTGAAATGCGTGAATTGATGATCCAGCGACGGTAGTTTAACTGATGCTTGGACATTGATGCTTAAATGGTGCTGGCAATAACTCACAACATCTATGTCAGTGCCGATTTCAGGCGGACACCACAATCCTCCCCAGATACCTGTAGCTGGTCTTTTTGTTAACAGCAATTTTTGTTGCTGTGCCAGGAGTAAAAAGACGGTTTCTTTTTGTGGTAATGATTTGCGGGGCTTGGTAGTAGGGAGTTGGTATACACGTTTTTCCTGCCATGCAATACATTGTTGTTGCAGTGGACAGGCATCACATAGTGGGGTTCGGCGGGTACAAACAGTAGCACCCAGATCCATTAGTGCTTGGGTATAGATTTCAATCTCACCACTACGATAGCTTGTCGGTAATGAGGCTTCCGCTTTTTCCCATAGCAAATTCTGAATCTTGGGTTTTCCAGGGTAACCGGTAATTCCAAAATAGCGTGCAAAAATTCGTTTAACATTGCCGTCTAAAATCGCCTCGCGTTGACCGAAAGCAAAAACTGCGATGGCAGCGGCTGTAGAACGCCCGATCCCGGGTAGCTGTTGGATCAATTCCCGGTGTTCTGGAAATTGCCCTTGATAATTTTGCATCACTTGACGCGCCGCCCAATGCAAATTGCGTGCACGCGAATAATAACCAAGCCCGCTCCATAGAGCCAATACAGCATCCAATGATGCTTGTGCCAGATCGCGTAGGGTCGGGAATTCTCGCATGAACCGTGCATAATACGGTATGACGGTACTTACTTGCGTCTGTTGTAACATGATTTCCGATAACCAGACCGCATAAGGATCGCGATTACCTTGCCAAGGGAGGTCATGGCGGCCATGTTGCTTATGCCATTCGATCAGCCTAGTTGCAATGACTGGCATAGTGTTGCGAGCAAATTACAATGGTGATAGGACGATACGCAATACGCCAAGGTTTACTCAAAGACTACTTCACGGAATTTGGCATTGGGTGTCAATACTTCTAGTCTGGCGAGCTGTGTCAACTCAATCTGTTGTTGCGGATTACCATCGAGAACCAAACATTCCCGATTTTCAGACGAGTTGACAATATCAATGGCTTTGCCTTCTATCGTTTGCTTGTTTTTTAAGATCAGCTTGAGTTGATAACGATACATACAGGCAACTTCGACAAAATCATGGAGTTCACACGAAATGGCATCTTCAGACATGGAAATCAATCCTTTTAATGATATTCAGAAGACATAAATATACACGATTCTAACCGCAAGATAACGAGAGCTTCTTGGTGATCTGGCCCGATTTTACTGTCAATTCTTGCCACATTTTTATTGACTTAATGTGTTTTTTTGGACCAAGGAAATTTAAAGCCTCTAACGTTGCTTTCAGTTTTGGGTGGACTACTTTTTTCATCTGAAGGTGATATATCTGCAGATTGTTCATTCGAAACTGCTTTGCCAGCTTGGTTAATTGATTGTTGTTGATCGATTGATGTTTGTGCTGGAGATTTCCGTCTTAATATCTGGTTTAATTGTTGGATTAGTTGATTGGCCGCATCAATATTAATGACAATTCTGCAGGACATTTTTGCATTGATGGCAGTTGATGAATTATCACCTGACCGAATCAATTGATTTATTGTTTGCATGGTATGAGGGTCGAGAAAACCAAAATCCACGATGATGACACCTTGTCCAGCTTGTACTGAGGTAAAGTTAGTATATAGGGGTTGTCCTGTATGTTCACCTTGTTTCATGTTAACTTTGATTGACATGACATCATGCGATTGAGGAGTGTTGCCGTTACTTTCAGCCGGTATATCATATTTCTCTACCATGATTTCTCTCTTTTATCTTCGCTAATGGGTTTCATGAAAAATAAAAAGAAATTTATTATAATTTTATCTTTCATTCTGAGCACTAAAGTTAGAGTATTTACGTTTTTCTATTAAGTAATTGATTTAACTGTTGAGCTAAGCTATTTGCAGCTTCAATGCTAATGGCCATCCGGCATAACATTTTTGCACCCACCGTATCCGGTACTTTCTCACCTGATCGGGCTAATCGGTTTACAGCATGGATGGTTTGTGGATCGACAAAACCGAAATCTACAATGACTACTCCTTGCCCAGCTTGCGTTGCTGTAAAATTAGAATAAAGCGGTTGACCGGTATGCTCGCCTTGCTGCATTTTGATACTTATTTGCATGGATTGAGATGCGGCAGTGTCTGTTTTGTTTTCTTTTCCAGTATTATTCATTTCTGTCATTTGGTTTTTCCTAGGGTTTCGATAAATCAAGATATTGTTTACGATTGATTATTGAGCAGATATCTGCATCTATAGCAAAAAATGCGGCATATCTTTAATCCAAAATCTTCATCTGCTTTACAGCAATAAATTACTTTATCGCTCAGTAAAAACTTCAATAGATATTGCAGTGTATCAATTACTGAAAAATAATCAGCAATTCATTTTGTTAAAATTAGCTTTTTTATTGAAGAACAGTATAAGCTTATTGCAAAAAGTAATTATAGGAAATCATTTCTTCGATGTGAAAAGGTTTTTATTTCTTTCTTAATTTATGCTTAAGAACATAATTCCACAGTCCCAGTTTATTGCTGACATCTAGTTTCTCGTAGATGGATGTCAAGTGATTGCGAAATGTGCTTTCACTAATATTGAGCTTGTTTGAAATAACTTTGGCAGGTAATCCGGCATTTTCTACCAAGGTAAAGAATATTTTCTTTTCTCTGGGAGTAAGTTTTTCGATTTTATTTTCTTCCTGAATATCACCTCTCTCGGAAACTTCTTGAGACAGTGTATTAATTAGCTTCTTAATATAAGCTTGATTCAGCCACAGCTGGCCCTCATTGACTTTCTCAATGGCTTTAAGAATCGCATGCAGAGGTTCTTCTTTTTCAATAAGTCCTTTGGCTCCCGCAAGTATAGCTCTATCATAGATTTCAGAATCTTGTACCCGCTTCAAAATTAAAATTTTTGCTTTTGATGAAGTAATGAATTGCAATATAACTTGCAGTTCTTTTTCAGAACTGCAATCCAAACTAAGAATAATGACATTAGGTGATAAGTTCTCAATACATGAAATTGCAGTAGAGCAACTGATAAAACTTCCAACATTCTTCATAATCGATTGTTGACTGTTAATTAGCATTTCTAGCCCGTACTGAACGATACTATCGTGTCCTATCAGTACTACTCGAATAAGGTTACTTTGTGAATCATTCATCATTACTTCTAAGCGAGTTTGTAAACAACATGTTACGGCATTTAGTGCTTAATCAAATGATTAAGAAAGGAATTTTTTATACTTTTTTTAAGAAAAAAATCCTAAATTAGGACTATTGTATTAGCTGTTCAGTATGTTTTGTTACGATTTATTACTGAGCTAAGTGCTAATATACTTTTGGCAGAGAAGAAGTTTATGGTATGGGGGTAAGTCATTGATTGCCAATAGGAGACTTAGGTGTGTGATAGATTTATGCACGCATATTGTTTTTGGCACGTATCCTTCTGGCGTCTTTTGGGTTAATAACAAGGGGGCGATATATTTCGATTCTGTCGCGGGATTGTAATTGAGTATCAAGGGGGACTGTTTTCCCAAAAATGCCGCATTTATTTTTTGTTAGGTCAATATCTGGAAACTGATTAATAACTCCTGAGAGTTGAATGGCCTTACCAACTGTGCAGCCGCCGGGTACAATCAACTCTTTGATAATTTGAGTGCGGGGCAATGCATATACGACTTCGATGTGCAAAAAATTGTTATCGCTTACCATAGATTTCTTCTGCGCGTTCGATAAAGGATTCCACAAAACTATTGGCGATCATGTGAAATACTGGTCCTACCAGTTTTTCAAGAATTTTGTGTGAAAACGTATAATGTAGGCGGAATTTAATTTTGCAGGCATTTTCAGATAACGGAATGAATTGCCAGTAGCCATCAAGATGTTCGAATGGACCATCAATCAGACTCATTTCAATGAGATCGGGAGGAAAACGCTTATTCTTGGTGGTAAAGCTATGCTGAATGTGGTGATAGTCAATCTTAACCGTCGCATGCGTTGTAACCTCATCTTGTGGATCTACACAAGTACCACCGCACCAGGGAAGAAATTCTGGATATTCTTCGACATTATCAACCAAAGCAAACATTTGGCTTGCTGAATATTCCACTAAAACTGATTTTTCTATTTCTGCCATAAACGTTAATCGCCCTACCTTCCGTTAGTAATATTAAAAGCTGATAAAATACACGAAATTTTAGTGACTCCCACCCATTTATTTCATATGAGTATAGTACAAAATAAAAAAGCCTTTCATGATTATTTTATCGAAGAAAAATACGAAACAGGTATGATATTGGAAGGATGGGAAGTTAAAGCAATTCGTGAAGGGCGAGTGCAGTTAAAAGAAGCCTATGTCATTATCCGTAGCGGTGAATTGTTTCTTATCGGATGTCATATTAGTCCGCTTAAAACGGCTTCAACGCATATTAACCCGGATCCGACCAGAACGCGCAAACTATTGTTGCACGCGGAGCAGATCAAACGGCTCATTGGCAAAGTTGAGCGCGCTGGTTACACGCTAGTTCCACTTGATATGCATTATAAAACGGGCAGAATTAAGCTGGAAATCGGATTGGCCAAAGGTAAGAAACAACATGATAAGCGTGAAACCGAGAAGCAAAAAGAGTGGGAACGTACGAAGCAGCGTTTGCTCCGGGCTAAATGAAATAAATATAAATTATTGATCAAATAAAATTAACTTTTCTTTACAACTATGCAAAAAACAAAACCTATTGCAATCTGGCTATTAACATGTTGTGCCTTGGTATTTGCCATGGTGGTGGTTGGTGGTGTGACACGCCTAACAGAGTCAGGGCTTTCGATTGTGGAATGGCAGCCAATTGTTGGAACTATGCCACCGATTACTCAACAGGATTGGAATGATTTACTTGAGAAATACCGTGCAACACCTCAATATCAGCAAATCAATAAGGGTATGAGTATCGAGGAGTTCAAAAGTATTTTTTGGTGGGAATATTTTCATCGCTTGCTTGGCCGACTCATAGGGTTGGTTTTTTTTATTCCATTTGTTTATTTCTTGCTTAGAAAACAAATAGACCGCTCGTTGGGGATTAAACTAACGGGAATATTCATCTTGGGAGGATTACAAGGCTTCATGGGCTGGTATATGGTTATGAGCGGATTGGTGAACGACCCTCATGTGAGTCAGTATCGGTTAACTGCACATTTAGGGCTGGCATTTATCATTTTTGCGGCCTTATTTTGGGTTGCGCTGGGATTATTGTCACCAGAAAAAGAGAACTCCCGATCAAATGAAGACATGCAAAATTTAAGGCGATTTTCCTTTGGGTTGACTGCATTAATTTTTATGATGGTACTATCGGGCGGATTCGTTGCTGGCATTCGAGCAGGCTTGGCTTATAATACATTTCCGTTGATGAATGGGCATTTTATTCCACCGGACCTCTTTGTGCTGGAACCATGGTATCGTAATTTCTTTGATAACATGACAACCGTCCAATTTGACCATCGCATGATTGCTTGGATATTGGCTTTTTCAGTCCCGCTGTTCTGGTATAAATCGCGTAAGATAGAATTATCGAAAACTACATACCTTGCATGTAATCTTTTTTTGTTGATGTTGGCAATCCAGATAAGTCTCGGGATTGCAACTTTATTGCATGTGGTACCGATTCCTTTGGCGGCATCGCATCAAGGAGGCGCAGTGTTGTTGTTTGCTGCATCGTTATGGGTAAGTCATCGATTACGTCAATAATCTTATATTTTCAATAAGCTATTGGCATATGTGACGAACGTTAAGATTTTATTGGGCTTATGTAGTTTCGTTTAGCCCAAGCCTTTCCATTCGGTAGCGCAGTGATCTAACTGTAATACCGAGTGTTTTAGCGGCTTTAGTGCGATTATACCGACTTTGATTGAGTGCTTTTATAATGGAATCCTTTTCCAATTTATCGAGAAAATCCTGTAGTGGTAAGCCGTGATCGGAATCGATAATTGGCAAGTTATCGGTATTTTGTGAAATTTCTTTGTTAAGAAGCTGTAACTCTTCTTTATCAATTTGAAGATTCGAGCAAAAGGCCAGTGTGCGTTCAAGAATGTTTTCCAGCTCCCGGACATTACCCGGATAATCATATTTAACAAGTATGGCTAATGCATCTTTGGTGAATGTGCAAGTAGGGCGGGAAGTTTCCCGACATAGTTTTGCCAGAATTTTTTCAGCAATGAGTGGAATATCCTCCCTCATCTCGCGTAGTGCGGGCATATTCAACTCAATGACGTTTAAACGATAGTATAAGTCTTGGCGGAACTGTCCGGCTTCGACACAGCTACTAAGTTTTTTATGGGTAGCGCTTATAATGCGAACATCAATACTTTTTTCCTGGGTATCGCCAATTCTCCTTACCTGCTTTTCCTGTATGACTCTAAGCAATTTAACCTGCATAGCCAATGGCAAGTCGGCTACTTCGTCAAGAAATAAAGTGCCACCATCTGCCGCTAGAAAAAAACCATCATGATCTTTATCGGCACCGGTGAAGGCGCCTTTTTTGTAACCAAAAAATTCACTTTCCATCAAGTTTTCTGGTATAGCGCCACAATTAACAGCAATAAACGCTTGTTTGTACCGGGCGCTTTTTTCATGAATCATCCTTGCTGCTAATTCTTTACCACTGCCTGATTCGCCGTAAATATAGACAGAAGCCTGGCTGCGGGAGAGTTTATCAATGATTGTGCGAAGTTGATGCATGGGTTGAGATTTACCCAATAATGCACGTTGATTCGATTGGATTTGTGATATGGATTCATTGTTTATAGGTGGTAGGTTCAATGCCGATTTAACTAACTCACGCAACTGTTTTAACGAGACAGGCTTGGATAAATAATCGAAAGCTCCAGCTTTGAGTGCAGCAACGGCATTTTCAGCGGTGCCATATGCGGTAATAACAGCAACAGGCAGGTTTGAACAATGGCTAGTTATATATTTAACAAGGTCCAAGCCTTCGCCATCGGGTAAACGCATATCAGTAAAACATAATTGGAATCGATGCGATTGCAACAAAATCTTGGCATCACGAATTGATTCTGCACTGAAAACTTGCATGCCCATACGAGCTAATGTAAGTTCAAGCAGCTCTATAATATCGGGTTCATCATCCACAATGAGGATCGTGGGCGAGGAATTATTTAAGTGCGTATTAAATATTTGTTCATTACTCATTGGTATAAGGATCTGCTTTTGCAAATGATTCTAAAATGTCCACCTGTTGAACCTTCGATATATTCAAGCGATGCTTTGTTCGATTCGCATAATTCGCGTGCGATATATAACCCCAAACCAGTACCACTTGTTGCGGTAGTAAAAAAAGGCTCAAAAATTTGTTTTAGTTGTTGTGATTCGACGCCGTAGCCATCGTCCATAATATCCAGGTTAACGTCGTTTTCATCAATTCCTGCAGAGAATTTAATATGAATGCTATTGGTTTTCTTTTGGCAGTGCTTCAATGCATTCTGACATAAATTCCATATGACTTGATTTAAGTGATCGCGATCAAATGTAATAAAATATTTTTTCGAAGAAGTTACCGTAAATGTATTAATATCAATGCCTTCGGTGCGACTAAATTCCTCAACAAAGGAATGAATAAATTCCTCTATATCGATTGATTCTAGTTTTGGAACTTTACGACGATTAAGCTCCAAAACATCTTGTACAATTTTATTAAGGCGTTTGGTGTTGTCACAAATAATTCGTACCAAACGTGCCTCAGTATTATTTTCTAACTGTTCTTCTTCTAACAGTTCGGCGGCATGATTGATTGCAGAAAGTGGATTACGGATTTCATGTGCGATATTTGCTGTTAAGCGGCCCAATGCTGCCAGTTTCAGTTGCTGCAATTGCGCTTGTATGCGTCCCATATCTTCCAGAAGGATGACGATGCTATTGCGAGAATCCGATTGCACAGGGAGAAATCGGGTACGGACTATGGCATTGCTATGACCTAATCTTAAGAGTTCAAAATTAACGTTAGGGTTACTTTGCCAGCGAGTAAGCCTATGAGCAATTTCAGGTACACAGTCGGACAATTTGGAAAACTTGGTTTTTGCAATACTTAAATTAAGTAATTTCTCGGCATAGGTATTGTGTTGTTGGATAATTCCTTGTTGATCAACAACAAGCATGCCTTCTTGTAGATGTTGAATGACCAATTGATTGATTTGTGCCATATTGGCCAGATCGACACCACGTTCTTGTGCAAGCTGTTCACTTGCTAATGCATGCTTTGCCAGTTGATGTGCTAACCAGGCTACTGCAAAGCACGCCAAACTTAATAATCCTGCTTGTGAGTATTGGGTGTTATAAGAATTCGTGGTGAAAATGGAATACGTTTCTTGCAGTAGTAAGCAAATGGTTGCAATAGATGCAAAAAAAAGCGCCATACGGCCGCGGCTTATTAATCCGGCGCCTGCTAGTGCTACCAGCAGTAATCCTCCTAAGCCACTTTGCAAGCCGCCACTGGCATAAATCATGATAGACAAGAAAACGATATCTCCGATTACTTGAATAACAAGTTGCCAATTAAAATTAGGACGATGCAGTTTAATCAGTAGCAGGGTTATGTTGCTGAACAATATGTAGGCAAGATTGGTATAAAGAAAGAGTAGCTGCTGGAATGTATCAGAGCTATTGAAAGGGAATTGCCAAGCAATGATTGCTAACGTACTACCTGTTATTAATCGGTAAATACTGAAATAAAAGAGAGGGCGCCAGAAATGATGAGCATGATCATTCTCGACTACGGTATAACCCAATGCTAGGTGTTCTGTGGGTTTTGTTTTTACGGAATGAGTAGACAAAATTAATTTAAGATTAGTGATTTGCGTGTTGATTGCAATGTTCTTTGCAACAATAATAATCTTTATGAATGAGAATAGCCTCACTTTTGGGTAAATGGATACCGCAATGCCTACAACACACCATATCTTCAATAGGTTCTACAAGTGTTTCTTTTTTCATGTGTTTAGATTTCCGGTTATTTAACAACCAATAAATCAGTATCGCTATGACTAAATAAAAAATTAATTTGCTCATATTATGGTAGGTATTTCTTTCGTATGACATTAAGCTGACTAAATTTGCCATACCTATTCGCGTAAGCATAGCAATTTTTTAATTTAGTAAATTGTAGATTAACCGTGCTTAAATAACCTATAAGCAAAAAAGTCAAATGTAATCTTTAAGAGACATTTTTTACTGAAATAGGTTTTCTAAATTGAGGAATTTAATTGGTATTTGCTACAAGAAGGGTAGCTATGAATGCGGAAGATTCACTTTCTTTATGTTATAGGTTTAATAGTGCTTATTTTTTAAGCACAATCCTGAAATAATGTGTTAACGGTTATAAAAAAGGCTGAGTTTTAATGATTGCGTGTGACTGCGAATCTGGCCAACTGAAGTAGGTATTTTTTATTTTCCGAGTCTGGCAAAAAAGCTATCGAGGCAATAGCTGTCGCGATTTCAGCTTCCGCGCATTGCTTGGCATAGTCTAGTGCGGCTGTTTGTTGAATTACGTTAAGAACGGGCTGGAAGCCATTTTTCCCGCCATCTTCGATAGCTTTACGGATAATGCCAGCTTGCTCGGATGTGCCTTCCCTCATTGCATAAATCAGAGGGAGTGTAGGTTTGCCTTCGGCTAAATCGTCGCCAAGATTTTTACCGATATCTTGATTATTTCCAGAGTAATCTAGCATATCATCAATCAGCTGAAATGCAGTTCCCAAATGCATGCCATAAATTGCCATCGCTTCTTCTTCATCTGACGTAGCATTACCCAGAACTGCGCCTAAGCGGCTGGCGGCTTCAAATAATTTGGCAGTTTTATAACGAATAACTTGTAAATAATTTTCTTCGGTTACATGCGGGTCACGGCAATTCAGAAGTTGTAAAACTTCTCCTTCTGCAATGGTGTTAGTTGCGTCTGCCAGTATCTGCATTACTCGCATATTGTTAACCTCAACCATCATCTGGAACGCCCTGGAGTAAAGAAAATCTCCTACTAGCACACTTGCAGCATTACCAAACAGCGCATTTGCTGTTTCTTTATTACGCCTTAATGCTGATTCATCTACTACATCATCGTGGAGTAGTGTGGCTGTATGAATGAATTCGACAATAGCAGCAAGGTTATAATGATATTTCCCGGAATAGCGAAAGGCTCCTGCTGATAGTATAACCAGTGCAGGGCGTAAACGCTTTCCTCCACTATTAATAATATATTCACTAACTTGGCGAATCAGTAAAACATGAGAATGTAATTTCTCCCGAATGACATCATCGACGATGCTCATATCCTGAGCAAGAAAACTTCTAATATATTCGATTGACACAACGTTACCTTACAGAAAATGCTATGTTAGGAATGACGACACCAAAGTGTCAAGCATAATGTAATCAAAATTTTC
>CADEDJ010000046.1:0-9961 GCA_902826055.1 uncultured Nitrosomonas sp.
TTTTAATTAACTGTCCTCCATATAGCTCTCCGCCAGAAAGACCAGTGACTGTGAGATTCTGCGCAGTTTTATTTGCCGATAAGGTGATCTTATTGGTCGTGCGACCCCACGTTGCGTCAATTGCCGCAGATCTTGCGTTGAGACTATCTTTTGTTTTGTCACCGATTAAGCAATAGGGATAATTCTTGGCTGGCAATTTAAAAAGTTCCAGTAGTATCTGCCATGGGGTTTGTTGCAGCCGGAATGGACAATGACCATTGACACCATTCTCCAATAGTCTTGCCAAGTACAATGGGTGTGACATTGGAATCAGCTCGGACATAGTTAGGCGCAGCTATAGCCAATGCGATCAGTGCGGCATAAAAATGTGAGTGTACTCATTGCATATTTATTTAAGACCGGCATCATAATCCCCTTTTTTGTAGGGATAAATTTCTAAGATAAACAATCTTTTTTTCTTAAAGCAGAATGTTAAAGAATCGGCAACATTCTTAGTAGGGATATTAACAAGTTTTTTGTATGGGAGATACAAAATTATTTTCCACTAAAGTATCCCCTACAATGGGAAATAAGAACGCTTTTATCTGAATAATCTTCTTTTTTAGACACTTAGCAAATAAGTCGAGACCTTTGCACGACAATGCTCCCAGGGCAATGGATCGAGTGATCCAATTTTATTTTAAAATAATATGATTGAAGAGCGGGACATGAGTTTTTCAGACTATGATGTAACGCGCCGCACCCGAAAAGGGAATTTCTTAAAGCAAATTGATCAGTTGATTGACTGGAGCGCAATCGAGCGAGCAATCGCGGTTCATTACGCACTGGTATCGGATGCGGCAGGTCACCCGGCGTATTCAGGTTTGCTGCTGTTCAAGATGCTGCTGGTAGGAATCTGGCATGGCGGTTTGAGCGATGAATCGGTGGAAGACATGGCGAATTCGAATCTATATGTGATGCGATTTTTGGGGTTGTCGCTGGAAGATGATGTGCCGGATCACTCTGTGTTATCGCGTTTCAGAACCCGGCTGACAGCAGCGAGTGCGTGGGATGGATTATTAGAGTAAGTAAATCGGCAAATACACATGCACGATATCACGGTCAGGAAAGGCTGCCATATTGATGCGAGCATTATGCAAAGTTCACGTAAGCCCAAAACCCGGCCTGCTTATGAAGTGATCAGCGACCGGGAAGAACGGGATGATGAAGCAGATGCTCAATCAGCGATGCAAGTCATTGAAGTGACTCATCCTGGCGTGGATAACGAAACGCGTTGGGTCAGAAAGAGCGGCAAACCGGTATTTGGTTACAAGCAGCACACGACGGTCGATAGCACAACGGACTGGTCATGGCGGTAACCACTACTGCTACAAACTGCCATGACAGTAAGTCGCTATTAAGCCTGCCGGATAAAGCCAATATCCAACCGGGAACCCGTGTTCATGCCGACAAAGCGTATTGCAGCCAAAAAATCGCAATGCTTTGAAGTCGCACGGTATTAAAAACGGCATTCAGGGCAAAGCTGCAAAGAATGGCCCATTGACGCGACGGCAGCTGCAGCGTAACAGTCTGATCGCGAAAGCTCGTTATGTCGTAGAGCGCACCTTCAGCAGCCAGGTACGCTGGCTCAATACCAAAATTCTGCGTTACCGCGGCCTGGCCCTTGGCACATGCCTGGCACACACTATTGGCGATGGCGTATAACTTGAAAAGACTTCCCAGACTCTTTGCCGATCGTCGAATAATTACGCAAACATAGGGGGGGATATTGATATTGTATCCTCTCAACCGAGAATGGCTAGTTTTGAGGGATTATTCCTGGTTCGTGTGGAGAAAATTGACCAAAAAATACCCGGTAACTTACAAATAAGTCTGGAATTACACTCAAAAAAAGTTTACGCGATTTTGCAAAGGTCTCCAAAGATTTTAAAATCTCATGCTTAATAAACACAGGTTGTGTAGAATTACCAGATAGTCATATTTTTCAAGACGATATTGAATTACATGCGTATTGGCTCCTTTTTTATGCCTATTTTTATATCGAGTAGTTTTTTTAATTCATAAGCTGTTACAAAAACCCTATGGCCGTTGCAAATTTGCTATCGCTTTTGGACGATATCGTCAGTGTTCTTGATGATGTGGCTGTACTCAGTAAATTGGCTGCAAAAAAAACGGCTGGAGTACTTGGAGATGATCTTGCCTTAAATGCTCATCAGATGACAGGTATTCAAGCAAGCAGAGAGCTGCCGGTGGTATGGGCGGTTGCTAAGGGGTCATTGTGGAATAAAGCTATTTTGGTACCCGGGGCATTGATCGTCAGTATTTTTATACCTTGGCTGATAACACCCTTGTTGATGGTTGGAGGAGCCTATCTGTGCTATGAGGGTTTTGAGAAACTTGCACATCGTTTCTTTTTCACACGCGAAGACGATTTAGATCATAAAAAAAAGCTAGCTACTGCGTTAGTTTATCCAGAAGCGGATATGGTGGCCCTAGAGCGTGAAAAAATTAAAGGTGCAATCCGCACTGATTTTATTCTCTCAGCTGAGATTATCATTATTGCCTTGGGTACAGTCGCTGATGAACTCCTATTGACGCGCTTGGGGGTTCTTGTTGCCGTAGCTTTATTGATGACACTAGTGGTCTATGGTTTCGTTGCGATCATCATTAAACTCGATGATTTAGGCGTTTGGTTACAACAAAAAGATGACGTACTTGCGCGCAAGATGGGTGGGCTTATCTTAAACCTAGCACCGTGGCTGATGCGATTTCTCTCAATAGCGGGTACCGCAGCCATGTTCATTGTAGGTGGGGGAATACTGGTCCACGGTGTTGGAATGGTGGCGGATTGGTTTGCCGTATTAGAAAATTCCTTGGGTGGAATGACAGGCACATTTGTATCAATAATTATTACTGCCTTACTGGGTGTTGTTGCAGGCAGTGTGGTTTTTGGAGGCATCAAAGGATTTAATAAAATTTTTAACCGATAGCACATTATTGGGTACTTAATAAATCAAAATATCCTGGCTTATCAAGCGCATTAAATTTTCTTAACGCGCGTATACATCACTCCGGTATTTTCTGTCGTTTGTAACTGTTTCTGTAAGAGTACGTATTCCCTACATACAGCGATGACTTGCCAATCTGCCTCTATAAATCGAGTAAAAAAGGCGCGTAATATCACTTGACGGCAAAGCACTTGATGCGCTTTACTTATGGAAACTGCAAGATAGCAGTGATTCATCAATACTCAATGGAAAGGAATGAATTCAATGAAAATGCTCGTCATTATTGCTATTGCTATTTTTGTTGTTGGATATATTGCATTAATGGTGCAATATTTCTAGGCCAAAGGATTCGCGGAAAATCGCTCTATTCGCCGGTATACATCACACTACGGCTTCATCAAGATTTTTTTGATCTTTAAGACGCCATAGTAGTCTGTATTAATACACCCTAAAAATTAATGTATGCCGCTATTAAAAACAAATATTGTCCTGTTTTTTTTCCTGGCGATTGCGACCTTTGCCTCTCTGAGTTGGGTCAATCGATATCAACAAATCGGCCCGGATTTATTAACTAGCCATTGGACCACCACAGCGTTTGGAGGCAATCGTGTTGATATCTCCGACAATGAAATAACGCTTTTTTCCACCAATCCTCGAGCTATTGCACTTGCCCAGCAAAGCCTTGCCGAATTCAAGAATGGTTCGGTATTATTATTTTCCGCTGAAATGAAAAGTAACAACGTCGTATCTGGCCGAAAACCCTGGAATAGAGCAAGACTCATATTGGTACAGAATGACGGAAAAAAAGATCGCTGGAATTTGCCGCTGACAGTTACCACACTTAAAGGCACTCATGATTGGGAGAATTATCAAAATTTTTTTTATATAACCCCTGAAACCCAAAGCGTCCGGATCATCGCAGAATTAAACCAGTCAACGGGATTTTTCCAGATCAGAAACATGCAGCTTTTTCCCGTGCATGAAACTAAGATGTATTGGTGGATCAAAAATATCATTCTTATTTCATGGAGTGCTTTTTTTATATTACTCATCGGTTCATGTCTTTTTGCAGAAAAGCGGTCCATGATTTTCCAGATATTGCTCGCATCTGCTTTTATTGCGATCGTCATCGGAACAAGTTTACCCGGTTATATGAAAACCTTCCTCGTATATGAAGTCGAAACTCAGATTGATGAAATAAGTCCAACATTTACAGATATCGTGCCATGGGATTTGACCAAGGTTTGGCATGCATGCATCTTTTTCTTATTAGGAATGGCTCTCAGTTTGATGATGAAAAAAGTACCCCTGACGCAGGTCATGGTGATTATCATGATGATGGCGGGTGGTACTGAAATCATGCAGCTCTATATTGATGGCCGAACGCCATTGATCAGCGATTTTTTTATTGATTCCGGCGGAGGTCTTGTGGGTACTTTGTTGATCAAGCCCTTCATTAAAAACAAGCCGGAGCTTGCACTACACAATTCTTCCTAGCAGCAAGCTAATTGTAAGCTATCAATTGGATTTAAATAAATTCCAGCCCAGTGGCCGTCAACCCTATTAAATTTATATTGTCAGTATTGAGTGGAGTTTCCGCTGCAAATACCCCTAGGGTTGCAGCCGTATACGTGTTGTTTTGAAGCAACCCAACAAAGTAACTCAGATCACTCGTCGATGGTGCAGTACCGACGACATTGGTATACAGCAAATTGACAATAGCCGTATCGCTGGCATGAGCGCCTAATTTCGCATTTAAAGCCAATGCCATCAAATCGTTATAACTCATTCCACCATCAAGCAATCCCAGGCCAATACCAACATAATCTTGATTGCTGATTGAATCCTTACCAAAAACCGCACCTAGGGTTTTCGCTGTTATACCGGCATTTCCATTCAGATCCAGTGCCAGCTTTTCATCACTAAAGTTAATTCTCTCTATATTGTTGAGGGTGTCAACTCCCTCCGTATTTGCGTCATCGCGGATAGTGTAGCTATTATCAGCATTATGGGTAAGCGTCATGGCGCCCCGGCTGCTAGCATATATCGCCGTATCAATATCTTCTTGGCCATCAAGACTATCATTTCCACCGCCGCCACTTAAAGTATCGTTGCCTCTGCCTCCAACAACTTTGTCATCACCATCTTCGCCATCTATGACATTAGCGAGTGGATTGCCAACGATCTGATCAGCTTTGGATGAACCAAATGCATTTTCATATTCGCCATAAAACCAACGTAAATTAGCGGGACTACCACTTACGGCAATAGTATTCTGTGCATCAAAAGTACTCGTTGATACACCGACTAAATGGTTAGCACCGGTGATGTTTACACCCATATTAAAGTATGCGCCATCGGCATACTCCGATAAATCGACAGTATCGATCCCACCGATATCAAAATAGCTTCGATATCCGGCTATGCCTGGAATAATCTTGTCATTACTGAGACCACTCGTTCCGGCGCCCTCACCATAGGCTTGTTGCAGTGCGATCACATCCAATATCATCGGCGTATAGGCTTGAAATACGACATTCGACCCCGGTAGCAAGGAATGCTGATCATCGTACGACATGATCGTAAAATATTCCTTGTACATGTCCACTGAACTGTTGGTGCGAAAACCGAGCTGGGAGAAACCAATATTCGTGGTAGCGGCATAATCTTCCGTGATAGTGGGTACGCCACTGCTTACATCAAACGCACTATGCGGATGCGAAAGCCCTAAAGAATGCCCCAGCTCATGCATTAAGGTCTGCCGGGCACGGGTATTGAGGTCAAGAGAAAGGTCGCCATTAAATTTTGGCGCATACGCATTCAAAAAAATGTCATTCGCGCCTCCCGTATAATCAAGCAAAAAATTATCGGAATTACCTCCTGAAACGCCAGCAAAATTATCGTCAGAACGATAAATCCAGTTGATATTGACGTCAGATACATTGGCTCTTCCGACATCTTCAGGATTGGGCGTAAAATCGTTAGTGCCATTGGCGGAAGTATCAAAATCCCCCACCCATTGAAAATTAATATTTGCGAATTGTGAATAAGTTTGAAGAATTTCCTGAATGTTGCTTTCCATCTTGGTAGTCCAATTCACCTCATTTTGACCTGCTGTATAGAGGATTGAATCGAACCGGGAATAGCTCGGATTCGATAAATCATCCATGCTAAAATCGTCGGAAACAGAAACACGGATAGTGCCATCCAACTTATAATCGGATAAGCCAAACGCGTCAAAATTGAACATTGCCTTGGTTATAGCTGTATCTGGCGTATAGTTGATATCTGTTGCCATAATTTCCTCTGTACTTTTAATCGTTAAATTTCAATCCGCGTTCCCAATTCAAGCACACGATTTGCTGGCAGTTTAAAATATTCGGCGGGCGGCATTACTAGCATTTCTCGCCATGGCGGCAAATACTTGCTCTTGCCAATTTCTCATACCGCCACCAGAACTTGGCACGACAATCCCGCGGCTGAGAAAATAGGATGTTTTAAGCGTTTTCAAACACTAATCCGGATTGTTTACACATTTCAAGAACGTCGCTACATCAGGTTTGTCTTTATAGCCATAACGAACAGTTGTCGGGTTGCAATTCTTTTTGAGTGGTTTCACGGCTATGCGTTCATTATTGGGAAATCTGGGATAAAGCGCCCAGGATGGAATCATCAAAAAAAAGGATTGGAAATAGCCAATCGAGTGGCAATCAAAAACCCATACTGCTTCGGATAATTTAAGATCAATGCGGGAAGAACACAACCATACCCTGCAAAACGAATCGGCTTAATGGCAAAATGCCTCATGTCCGCATACAACGCCTCGCCACCCTCACCATGATTGTCGATGCACAGAAATAACGTAATGTATTTGACTGTGACGACAATCATGATCGCCCGGAAATCATTGAGACAACACCGTGATGCCGATATCCACTTAAACCACGCTCAATGCAACCAAACTTAATACAGCAATCTTTCCTTAGAGGAAATGGCGTCTGAGCTGGTCGTTTTTATCATTCATGGGAATGCTCTATTTAAAGGCAGGGTTACCCTACGAGTTAAGCCTCCGCACGATAAGCCGTCACTTGAATCTCAATTTTCATACGCGGATCGGACAAACCGGCTGCCAGCATCATCGCGGATGGCCGGACATCACCCAGATACTTGCGCATAACCGGCCAGCATTTCTCAAAATCCTCGGCTTTGGGAAACACATAGGTAACACGCACGACATCTTTCATGCTCGATCCCGCTTCTTTCAGGGCTGCTTCGATATTTTTGAAACATTGCTCGGCTTGCTCGAGCAAGTCATCGGAAATGGTCATTTTGCTGTAATCAAAACCAGTTGTACCGGATACCAGAATCCAGTTTCCTTCGACCACTGCGCGCGAATACCCGATTTCTTTTTCAAAAGTGGAGCCTGAACTGATGAGTTGACGTGCCATCGTATATTTTCCTTATTGTAGGGTTTAAAAATTTTTGCGTAAGATACTACTATAATTGCATAGCAAAACCATAAAAAGAGCTTTACTGAATCTTAACTTCTCGAACCAAAGCACAATGTCGTTCACATTTTACTGGCATGACTATGAAACATTCGGGGCTGACCCCAGGCGCGACCGGCCAGCGCAGTTTGCCGGTGTACGCACCGATGAAGCATTGCACGAAATTGGAGAGCCACTGGTAATCTACTGTAAACCGGCGCGAGACTTTCTGCCCCACCCGGAAGCCTGTTTGCTGACAGGAATTACGCCACAGCTAGCCGAGGCGAAAGGATTGCCTGAACCGGATTTCATTGCACGCATTCATGCCGAATTGGCGCAACCCGGCACTTGCGGCGCCGGCTACAACACCTTACGTTTTGACGATGAAGTCACGCGTTTCACGTTATACCGCAATTTTTATGATCCCTATGCGCGCGAGTGGCAGCAAGGCAATTCACGCTGGGACATCATCGACCTGATGCGCATGACGTATGCTTTGCGCCCCACCGGCATCTCCTGGCCACAGCATAACGACAGTCGCCCTAGTTTTAAATTGGAAGACCTGGCCGTCGCCAATGGCATTCTGCATGAATCCGCGCATGATGCCTTATCCGATGTGCGCGCCACCATTGCTTTAGCACGCTTGTTGTGCACGCAGCAACCGCGCCTGTACAATTGGCTGCTGCAATTGCGTGATAAGCGTAAAGCCGCTGCCCAGCTTGATCTCAATACTCACAACCCGGTTATCCACAGCACACGCATGTATCCTGCTGAAACCGGTTGCACATCGCTGGTCATGCCGTTGATCACCGAACCTGGTAATAACAACAGCGTGCTGGTTTATGACTTGCGCCATGACCCGGAAATGTTCCTATCCTTAGATGCCGACGAACTCAGCGAATTGCTATTCACCCGCAACGACGAATTGCCCGAAGGCATGCAACGGCTGCCGGTCAAGTCAGTTAAAATCAACAAATGCCCGGCTCTAGCCCCCAGGAACACGCTGGATGACGAAGCTGCAGAGCGTATCGCGCTTGATCTGAACACGTGCTACCGGCATTGGCAAACATTATGCGCGGCTCCCGATTTTTTCCAGCGTGTCGCCTCCGCCTATACCAGCCATACATTTGAACCTTCCGGTGATGTGGATGCAGCCCTGTATGATGGTTTTCTCGACAATGCGGATGCATTGTTGCTGGCGCAGATACGGCGTGCCTCGCCGCAACAACTGGCAAACGCACGATTTGATTTTCATGACAGGCGCCTGCCTGAACTACTATTCCGCTACCGCGCCCGCAATTGGCCGGAAACTTTGACACCCTTAGAAGCCGAAAATTGGAAAGAAATGCGCCTGAAACGCTTGATGCAACAGGACGGCAGCGGGAGTCTTACACTTGCTGAATTTACGGCGCAAATTGGGTTGTTGCGGCAAGCACATAAGACAGACAAGAATGTTAAGCAGATATTAGATAGACTGGAAGGGTGGGGTACGGATTTACTTAATTAACGACTAACTCTCATAGTTAATCAACAAATTAAGTTCGCGTGAAAGTGATTCTTCTAAATGTTTAATTGATGTATAAACGATGCAGCGTTGTCCCCTGGTATCAAACTTCAAGTCTGAATCAACATTTTTGCACAACAAAATAGTTGGAACTCCTTTCCCCCATGCATAGCCGACCTCAAGATATACATTTGCATTTGCATTTGTAAGATCCGCGATGAGAAATTGAGCTGTTGAGATACGTTCCTTAATCCATCCTATAACATCGCCCGTGAAGGCTGCCAAATCTGCACGTTCACAAAGCAAACCGGCCGCATTTGATGCACCCTGAATACCGTAATGAAAAACATCATCCATTTCGGTCGCAAATGGCATTGCAACAAATACACGCGGTTTCGATGCTGAAGCATAGCCAACAGAACGAAGCGTAATACGGGTACTTTCATCGAGTGTTTTGATACCCCCATATTTAGATGTCGGAATCTCAGATTTAGGAAGCAATCGCTTTAAAGCTGCCGCTAACCGCCTAGCTCGACCTTCATTTCGTTCTACAAATGTAACATTCGAGATGTTACTATCTAACGAGACGTTGGATAAGCCGTCTACTACACCAGCCAGCGCAGATTCAAATGCTTCTATTTCATCCAGACCATATCCCGGACCGTGTATAGTCAGGGCCAGATAAGATGCATCTGGTAATACTTTACTTACGACTTCTATTCCTCGTGCAGCAAACTCACGAATTTCTGAATAACCAAATGTATAAAGTGGTGCTACGCCGATGAAAAAAACAAAATCAGCGCCTAGAATTCCTTGTGTTTTATGCGATATATATTGGCCAATTTCTGGCATGGATACTGCTCGTTGCTTCGGATCAAGTCTTTCGTAAATGGCAGAATCAGAACCATACAAGCTTTGCGCGAATTTAAGAATCAATGCATCAGCTCTAAAATCGATTATAT
>CADEDJ010000046.1:10061-23440 GCA_902826055.1 uncultured Nitrosomonas sp.
TACAAGCTTTGCGCGAATTTAAGAATCAATGCATCAGCTCTAAAATCGATTATATATAAACCCACTCTTTTTCAATATAAGGACGCAACTCCGGGCGTAGTGCTTTTTCAGTAATCAAATCCACTGGACAACCGAGTAAATCCTCCAAATAGAATTGCACACCAAAGTAACGTTGTGATGTTGCCGGTCCATCGAAGGCAACCAGAATATCTATGTCGCTGTCACTTCTTGCTGTATCGCGCGCCATTGAACCAAATAAGGCAAAGCGGATAACGCCGAAGCGGCTTTGCAGTTCGGACTTGCTTTGAGTTAGCAATTCCAAAGTGTGTTGGCGGTTCATCATTGGATTCCCAAGTTATTGCATCTAAAATGGAATTATCTTTTGAGACTACACGAAGCAGTCATGCTAAGTCAAACTATCCACTTTGATTTTGAGTGACAATTCTCTAAAAATAAAGCTTATTTCACAAGCGCAACAAAACTCATACCTCCTCCGGTCGTGCTAAAATCCATCAAATTGCCCCAGATTAAAAGTTTGCGCGAATTTACCCACTTTCCACCATGAAAAACAATTACCTTGAAAAAATACTGACTGCGCAGGTTTATGATGTCGCAATCGAGAGTCCGTTGGAGCCCGTCGCCAATTTATCCGAGCGCATTCACAATCAAGTGTTGTTGAAACGGGAGGATTTGCAGCAGGTTTTTTCATTTAAATTGCGCGGCGCATATAACAAAATGATCAAACTGCCGTCCGCGATTCGTAATCGCGGCGTGATCGCTGCTTCCGCTGGTAACCACGCACAAGGAGTCGCGCTCGCTGCGAAGAAATTAAGTTGCAGCGCTACCATCGTGATGCCAGTAACCACGCCACAAATCAAAGTGCATGCGGTGATGGGGCATGGTGCCACGGTTGCGTTGCATGGCGATTCGTATAATGACGCGTACGAACACGCCATTCAACTGACCAAAGAAGAACAAGCCACGTTTGTTCACCCGTACGACGACCCGGATGTGATTGCAGGGCAGGGAACAGTCGGCATGGAAATCCTGCGCCAACACACCGGAAACATTCACGCCATTTTTGTACCAATCGGCGGCGGCGGATTGATTTCGGGCATTGCAGCGTTTGTGAAACGGTTGTATCCGAAAATTAAAATCATCGGCGTTGAACCTGTCGATTCGGATGCCATGTACCGCTCATTGCAAAGCGGCAGAAGGATTAAATTAGCTCAAGTCGGTTTGTTTGCCGATGGCGTGGCGGTGCGGCATGTAGGCAAAGAAACTTTCCGCTTATGCCGTGAACTGGTCGATGAAGTGATTCTGGTCGATACCGACGCCATTTGCGCGGCGATTAAGGATGTATTCGAAGATACGCGCACGATTTTGGAACCTTCTGGCGCGCTGTCCATTGCGGGCATCAAAGCTTACGTCGCGCGTGAAAAAATTCTGCACAAAACACTGGTTGCAATCGCATCGGGTGCCAACATGAATTTTGACCGGCTGCGTCATATTTCCGAACGCGCGGAAATTGGCGAACAGCGCGAAGCGGTGATGTCGGTATCGATTCCAGAGCAACCCGGCAGTTTCAAGAAATTCTGTAATCTACTCGGTGCCCGGAGCATTACGGAATTCAACTACCGTTATTCCGACCCCAAGGTTGCTCACGTATTTGTGGGCGTATCCGTGCGCAATCAGGAAGAAACACAGAAATTGATTAATGAACTCAAGCAAAACGGCTTGTCTCCTGAAGACATGAGCAACAATGAGATGGCAAAACTGCATGTACGCCATCTGGTTGGCGGGCGGGCGCATGAGGTCAAGAATGAAATCCTATATCGCTTTGAATTTCCCGACCGTCCCGGCGCATTGATGAATTTCCTCAATAACTTGAGCCGAAGCTGGAATATCAGTTTGTTTCACTATCGCAATCATGGCGCTGACTATGGTCGTGTGCTCATCGGCATCCAGGTGCCCCCGGAAGAAAGATCCGACTTTAAAGCCTTTTTAAATCAATTGGGTTATCGTTATTGGGATGAAACCAAGAATCCAGCTTATCGGCTATTTCTCGCTTAATTGCTCCGGGACTCGTGCGTGAATTGAATCTATATATGACATTCACCGCAATCTAATCATTTCTCAACCGCCAAATACCACAGTATCGGGAATTTTATAGCGTTCCTTACCGCCATTGGCCAACTGTTCTAATGTGCGGCTTTGCGTCGACGAATCTCCCCAAAGATGCAGCGAATCGCTCATTCCGATAACGGTTACCACTCAAAATCCGGTCCACCGCCATACCATCGGCAAAACACAAAAAGTATGCTTTTCTAGAAATTCCAGTATCAAAAGGCACCTTTTTACAGGTCTTATTGTATTTTTGACTTCATGTATTTGTCGCTATGCTATCACATCATAAGCACCAAGCTATTGTCATAAAAAAAGATTTGTATCGTCTGATAAGTCTTCATCAAATCAGGAGAAACCAATGGAAGAGCATTTTTCTAAACTAAAACTCACAACTGGAATCACTACTATCCGGACAAATTTGCCGGTAATTACATTGGCAGAGAAGAAAAATGCTTCAAAACGGCTTCCATTTATCAATAATAGCTGGATCCTTGGCTCGGTTGTGGCTGTTTTTATACTGTTTCTGTTGATCACATTAGTTAGTAGCGTTCACTATGCCAAGCATACTACAACTCGGTCGGCGTTAATGTCACAACTGTACATTCAACATGTACAACTTCCGCAAACAATGGAGCAAGTACTTAGCGGAAATGCCACTGCATTCTCCCAATTGCATGAGCATCACTATCAGTTAAATCAATACACCACGTTGTTAGTACAAGGAGGACTATTCCGGCATGAAAAAATCATACCCATGAATGATCATCCTGTTTTGGATGAGTATTATCAACAGTGGCGGATCGAAGCGAAAAAACTCGGACTTGTTCTGAGTCATAAAGATTCCCTCACTACGCTCGCAAACAGCATGCGCATAATCGGAGTTACCCATAATCAACTGACCAGACGCATCGAAGAACTTATCAACCGTATGATAGAAATAGGCAATCTATCAAACGAGATAAAAACAATAGAATCCATCAAAATACATGCTCGGAACGTGGCGAGAAACATTAAAAACATTTTTCCAAACGATTTAATGGTATCCGACGTAACCGCGCAACTCGCTCAGGACCACGCGCAAATTTCCACCTTCATGCACATCTTGAGCCAAGGCAGTAATGGCTTAGGGAGCGCTTCAGACCGAGATGAAACCATTCAGGATTTAATCTCCCATGTGTATGCATTGATGAGAAAATTTGATGATCATCTAAATAATGTAGAAAACAAAATTGCTTCAGCAATGGCTATCCAATCAATAGCCCATCAGATTATTGACAGTAATGAAACCATGATCGACAGGATCAAAGCACTCGATCATGAAATTCAAGAACAGGCCTTACACACATCATCATTATTGGATATGCTGATTTACATCTTAAGTGCAGGATTCATTGCAACTACTGTGCTTTTTGCCAGATCATTGCGCCTCCATCTACGCAAGCAAGAAATTGTCAGCCAGAATGAAGTTGAAACCGCTCAAAAAGCCATTCAGACACTACTGAACGATATGAAAAAAATTGCCGATGGCGATTTGACGGTACGTACAGACATTACCCATCATGTAACGGGTGCCATAGCCGATGCCATTAATTGCACCATAGAAGAATTACACACCCTGGTGGAACAGGTCAATCAGGCAAGTGCATTGGTAGTAAAGGCATCCAACCAAGCACAGCATGTTTCATCAGAGCTATTGTCTGCTGCACAACACCAAACCACAAAAATTGAAGAAACTACTTTTGCGGTATTAGGTATGACCGAATCCATCACCGAAGTATCGGATATGGCGACGGAATCAGCATGCGTCGCTAAACAATCATTAGCGACTGCGGAAAAAGGGACGTTAGCAGTACGTGAATCCATTGCCGGAATGAATGAAATTCGGAGTTATATCCAAGATACTTCAAAACGAATCAAACGTCTTGGAGAAAGTTCGCAGGAAATTGGCGAGATTGTTGCCTTGATCACCGATATCACCGAGCAAACTAATGTGCTAGCGCTAAACGCAGCATTACAAGCAACTGCCGCTGGTGAAGCTGGCCACGGATTTATGGTTATCGCACAAGAAGTACAGCGTTTGGCTGAACGATCAACAGAGGCCAGCAAGCAAATAAGCGATTTAATCGTCACTATCCAAGGTGATACACAAGATGCTATCGCCGCGATGGAAAGAAGCACACTCGGCGTAACTCAAGGCGCCAAGCGTTCTGATGCGGCTGGACGGGCCCTGGAAGAAATCGAAGAGGTATCGAAACAATTGGCTGAATTGGTTACTAGTATCTTTGATACGACCAATATGCAAACTCGTGCAGCGCATCAAGTGGTTGCCAACATGGAAGATATTCTTCACATTACCCGGCAAAATACCGAAGGCACCCGTCAAACCACAGCATCAGTCAAACAAATTACAGGGTTTGCATCTGAATTAAAAGCATCAGTATCGAATTTTAAAGTCTGACTCTATTTTCAATTTGATAATTGATTGATAGTATTCAAGGATGAGCGCTCAACCCAAACTTAATATTTCATCAATTATCGGTATCAAGGAAGGGATTTATCAAGTCTTTTCCTTGATTGATCAAAATCTGGATGCCTATGTCAAGTACCCAGACAAGATTAATCCGATCAGGGATTGCAAGAATTATATTCATCAGCTCGATGGCTTATTCGAAATGCTGGGTTTAAGCAGTATCAGAATAATCAGCGATAAAATGGAGCAACTGGTCGAGGCTCTGGTTACTAATAAAATACAACCTAATTCGCAGATTTGCGATGCCCTGAAGCAATGCAATAAAGCACTGCTTTACTATCTGAATGAGCTCATTGACGGCAAGGAGGAAAATCCGCTCCGCTTGTTTCCAGCTTACCGTGGATTAATGCAAGTCTATGGATTTGAAAATGCCCCTGAAAGTGACCTGTTCTTCCCTCGGTTAACGGTTAGCCCGGAGTTAAAGCCGGAAGCTTCACATCTGCATACGCTGGCTGCAAAAACATTAGCTAAACAAATTGGCACTGAATATCAAGCTGGCTTGCTGAAATGGTTACGAGATCCCTCCAATAGCGATGGTTTGGAACACATGGCTGATGCGGTAAGCCGCCTTGAAGAATTTCCTGGAACGACAGAACAGCGTGCATTCTGGTGGGTAACTTCCGGTTTCCTAGAAGATTTATTACAACAAAAAAACACTCAGGTTGACCTTGCTATCCGTCGCTTATGCGGAAAAATAGAACAAGCCATACGTCATTTTACGACCGATACCCCCGATAATACCTCGATACTCAATCGCGAGTTATTGTATTACATATCCAACAGTGAATCACCCAATCAGCGTATCACAGATATCAAGCGTAGCTATGTTTGGCCAGGCCAGGCAAACGATACATTGACACTCGAACAAGCGGAAACTTTACAACCTATTCTTGAACTGTTGCGTAGCACATTGATGCAAACCAACGATATTTGGCGTGAATTCTGTGCAGGGCATCAGGAGAGTCTGACCTCATTGCTGGAATACATCGATTGGCTCGGGCATCAATCACGACAAACCGACTGTGCGCCGTTAGTGAAATTAATCGACGTAATAGCAAATACCGTTACTTATTTGCACGATTATCCACAGGATATCAGCGAAGAACTGGCCATGGAAATGGCGACAGCTCTACTATTGGTCGAAAGTATTTTAGATGACTTTGATAAACTCCCACCAGATCTGTCAGGCCAAATCGATACACTGGCTAACCGTTTGCACCAAATCACGACAAACAATCCAAGTGAGCATGAGTTATCGATAACTCCAGTATTCAGTGCCATTGATAGCAGAACGCAAGAAAAGGAATTACAAGCCCAAATTGGACAAGAAATCCTGACCAATCTGAAACAGATTGAAAACATACTGGATAAATTTTTCTTTGAACCTTCCAAGCGCTCCGAATTATCCGCACTGGCAGCTTTATTCAAACAAGTTTCCGGTGCTCTCGTTATGATGGAACTGGAACGTGCAGATACGCTGTTGAATCTTTGCTGGAGTTTAGTTGAAAAGCTATTAAAGCCCGAGTTTAATATAGCTGAAACCGAGCAAATCCTGCTTGTTGACGGGCTAAGCAGCCTGGCTTTCTTTGTTGAAGCGTTCAAAAGCGGACAACCTGACAGCTACAAAATTGTCGAAGAGGCCATTTCATTATTCCAAATCGCATTAATGCCAGGAAGTGCTTCAACGCAAGAATCTACTATTGATACAAAGTCAATTCAGACAGTAAAAACAGATACGCAACCCCGTGAAACTGTAGATACAGCAATCGACTCGGAATTACTCGATACTTTCCTACAGGAAGCCGATGAAGTACTTGCGGAAATCACCAGCAATTTGCAAAACTATCATACTAACCCTGCCAACAAAGAAGCTCTTGCTAATCTACAGCGTGCCTTTCACACACTCAAAGGCAGTGGTCGCATGGTAAAACTGGAGGAGATGAGTGAAGTGGCTTGGAGTTTAGAGCAAGTGTTAAGTCTGTGGCTCAGCGAAAAAAGATCTCCTTCCAATCAACTTGTCGATTTAATTTCGCGCACTTATATTGCTTATAAACAATGGTGTACGAACTTGAGAGCGTATGGCTCGACCGATGTTAATGCTAATGAATTGCTCGACTTAGCCCAGGTATTGATAAATGACGAACAATATAAAGCACAATTCATTGAACTTGAAGAAAGAACGGCAGGCGATACTTCGACTGAACGTTCATTTGATAGCAAAAGCAAACTTCCAACAGCACAGCTACCGTCACCGGCAGCGGAGACAAACGTCGATACTGTACTACTACAGCAGCCCGTTATTTATGCACTTGATGAAATCAATCCGGAATTATTATCCGCATTTCTTGAAGAAACGCACAACATCATCCCACAAATTGGAAGCAAATTGCGCGCGTGGCGCATATTACCGCAAGATGAAGATATCCATCACGCACTGCTAAGACTATTACATACATTGAAAGGCAGCGCACGTATGACAGGCGCTCTCCACTTGGGTGAGCTCATTCATTGCATGGAAAGCCATATCGAATCTGCTTTCCGTGGATCCACTATTGCGGATTCCGCAATAGATCAGTTGGAACACGAATTTGATGTGATCAGCGAAATGATTGAAAAGTTGCATGGCACTAGTCTGCCGGTGACCCCAATTCAACAACCTGCAATCGATACAGTAGTTAATGCAGCTACACCTGCTGCTGACAAAACCGAATCGCTGCAATCAAAAACAATCCTGCGTATTAATTCCGAGTTGATTGATCGTCTGGTTAATGATTGCGGTGAGGCCAGCATTTTGCGCTCTAAAATCGAAGCGCAGCTCCACAATTTCAAGCACTCGCTACAAGATCTTGCAGAAAGCACACACCGTCTACACGATCAGTTACGCGAAGTAGAAATTCAAGCGGAAACACAAATGCAGTCACACCTTGCGCAACAACAGGATAACGAAAATACGTTTGATCCCCTCGAATTCGATCGTTTTACCCGCTTTCAGGAATTGACGCGACTGATGGCTGAGAGCGTTGATGACATCATCTCGGTGCAAAAAAACTTGCGCACAACACACACCGTTGCCGAAGAAGCAACAGCACAACAATCCGTCATTAATCGCCAATTGCAACATTCTCTATTGCAAATCCGCACCATACCTTTTAGCACCTTTGCCGAGCGTTATTATCGTATCGCCCGACAAGTAGCTGAAGATATGCATAAAAAAGCTAATTTAGAGATCCTTGGAAAAGATCTTGAAATTGATCGTAATGTATTGGAAAAAGTTAACACAACATTGGAACATTTACTTCGCAATGCAATCGCCCACGGTATTGAAGAACCCGCGAAACGGCTCCAAGCAGGAAAGCCTGAGACGGGCCACATCACGATTGATCTGCGACAAGAAAGTAACGAAGTAATCATTACTCTGCGTGACGATGGCGTTGGATTGAATTTGCCTAAAATCCGTGAAGAAGCACTGCGGCGTGGTGTCATTCAAAAAAGTGATGCACCCAATGACGACAAAATTATGTCTTTGATTTTCATGCAGGGTCTATCAACATCAGATTCTGTTACAGGTGTTGCCGGCCGTGGCATTGGATTGGATATCGTGAAAAATGAAATTGCAATGCTTGGCGGCCGCATCAGTGTTAGTTCTATTCTCAATCAGGGTACTACCTTCACCATTTCTCTCCCACTTATGCTATCGGTGGCGCAAACTTTGATCGTTCGTGCCACAAAACAAACCTTTGCGATCCCTGCTTTCATTGTTGAACATCATTGCGAACTTAATACGGATACATTAGAAAAAGCCTATCAAGATCATTGTATTACTTTCAACCATAAAACATATCCATTTTCTCATTTGTCACACTTGTTAGGAGAAACCGGACATGGCCACGCAACTGCCAAACATAATCAGGTACTGTTTTTACACAGTGGCACGCAATATCTTGCTATACACGTAGATGAGTTGGTCAACAACATTGAAGTTGTCATCAAGAACTCCAGTTCGCAACTTGCACACGCACCTGGCGTTGAAGGTGCCACCATCACTGGTGATGGTGAAATTATTTTGATTCTGAATCCAGTTAAACTGTTGCAGCGTAGCGATGCTCAAAAAATTATCAACACCCCAATATCTAAATTAGTAGCTTCTTTCCCAGAAAAAACAATTCAACCGCCCCTCATCATGGTTGTCGATGATTCCTTGACAGTCCGTAAAGTCACATGTCGCCTTCTGGAACGTGAAGGTTGCGATGTTTTGATCGCTAAAAATGGCGCAGAAGCCCTCGAGATACTTGAGGATACCACCCCGGATGTGATGCTAATCGATTTGGAAATGCCCAAAATGAATGGCTTTGAATTGATAAAAAACATACGCATTAGCTCTAAAATGACTAATGTTCCAATTATCATCATTTCTTCACGAACTGCAGAAAAACATCAACAAGTCGCCAAGAATTTAGGTGTGAACATTTTCCTTGGAAAACCTTTCAAAGAAGATGAATTGCTAAATCATTTATCTCGATTTATTAACGATAAGTATAAATTAATAATAAAATAAGTTATGCATTACTGAAACAAGCGGAGACAAGTGTCGCAGAAGGAGATCCACCTAGTTGGACACTTGAAGGCCGAGATTAAGGGATTATTTTCTGTATGATAATTTTTATTCATAAAAGGAATACAGAAAATAAGCAACAAACGCAGAAATCATTTGCAGGAATTTAAATCAAAAATTGTGCTAGAGCGGCAATCAAGGGCGATAAGACACTAACAGAATTATCTCAGCAGTATGGCATCATCAGCAATCTGATCTTGAAGTGGAAGAAACTGAGGTATTACTGTCAAATATGGAGTCCAAGTGATTAAGCAGTAAATAGATTTGCATAGTATCGTTGCTTAAATTTTGCTGACGAGATAGATAACCCACCATCTTTGTTGTTTTCTCTTCCAGCTATAAAAGATTCTATATATTCGGTAATCTCCTCTTTTGCTTGTAGGCGTGTTTTGAATTTTTGATGATGCACCAATTCACTTTTGAGGATTCACCTTACTTGACCACACCAAGATGAGTTAAATGATCGATCAAGAAAAACCTTGAATTTTATATCACCATCACAGAAAATTTCAGCAGCGTTGAAATTACTCATTTTTTCCCTCCATTTCATAGCCATATGTACGAAACTTTGGACTTCATATACTCAAGCATACCTCAATCTGTCTCAATCAGGACACTCATGCTATATCATTTAGTTGGTGGTGTTTTAAGATTAAAAAAAACCTTCCATCGATATGATGGAAGGTTTTTTTACTATTAATTGCTTGGCAGTAACCTACTTTCACATGCAATTGCACACTATCATCAGCGCAGCTCCGTTTCACTATTCTGTTCGAGATGGGAAGAAGTGGATCCAAAGTGCTATGACCGCCAAGCGTAACCAAAATCTGACAAAAAGCAAAAATAAAATAAAATAAAGAATAATGTAATAATAAATTATTAAAGTTATAGGATCAAGCCTCACGGTCAATTAGTATTGGTTAGCTTAACATATTACTATGCTTCCACACCCAACCTATCAACGTCGTAGTCTGCGACGAACCTTTAGGAGGATTTAATCCTCGGGAAATCTTATCTTATGGGAAGTTTCCCGCTTAGATGCTTTCAGCGGTTATCTCTTCCGCACTTAGCTACCCGGCGATACGACTGGCGTCATAACCGGTACACCAGAGGTGCGTCCACTCCGGTCCTCTCGTACTAGGAGCAGGTCCACTCAAACTTCCAACGCCCACGGCAGATAGGGACCAAACTGTCTCACGACGTTTTAAACCCAGCTCACGTACCACTTTAAATGGCGAACAGCCATACCCTTGGGACCGGCTACAGCCCCAGGATGTGATGAGCCGACATCGAGGTGCCAAACTCCCCCGTCGATATGAACTCTTGGGAGGAATCAGCCTGTTATCCCCGGCGTACCTTTTATCCGTTGAGCGATGGCCCTTCCATACAGAACCACCGGATCACTATGACCTGCTTTCGCATCTGCTCGACTTGTCAGTCTCGCAGTTAAGCACGCTTTTGCCATTGCACTATCAGCACGATTTCCGACCGTACTTAGCGTACCTTCGTACTCCTCCGTTACAATTTGGGAGGAGACCGCCCCAGTCAAACTGCCTACCATACACGGTCCCCAATCCAGATAATGGATCTAGGTTAGAACCTCAACAACATCAGGGTGGTATTTCAACGTCGACTCCATGAATTCTAGCGAATCCACTTCAAAGTCTCCCACCTATCCTACACAAATGTTATCAAAGTCCAATGTAAAGCTACAGTAAAGGTGCACGGGGTCTTTCCGTCTAGCCGCGGGGAGATTGCATCTTCACAAACATTTCAACTTCGCTGAGTCTCAGGAGGAGACAGTGTGGCCATCGTTACGCCATTCGTGCAGGTCGGAACTTACCCGACAAGGAATTTCGCTACCTTAGGACCGTTATAGTTACGGCCGCCGTTTACCGGGGCTTCAATCAAGAGCTTGCACCCCATCATTTAACCTTCCGGCACCGGGCAGGCGTCACACTCTATACGTCCACTTTAGTGTTTGCAGAGTGCTATGTTTTTATTAAACAGTCGCAGCCACCATTTCATTGCAACCCTATTTTGCTTTATACGCTAAGTACTATACACATACTAAGGGCACACCTTTTCCCGAAGTTACGGTGCTATTTTGCCGAGTTCCTTCTCCTGAGTTCTCTCAAGCGCCTTAGAATTCTCATCCTACCCACCTGTGTTGGTTTACGGTACGGTCTTCATTCAACTGAAGCTTAGTGGCTTTTCCTGGGAGTATGGTATCACTCACTTGGCACTCAAAAGAGTGTTGCGTTATCGCATCTCGATTTAGTTATCCGGATTTTCCTAAATAACATATCTACATGCTTGAACCAGGACATCCAACACCTGGCTGAGCTAACCTTCTCCGTCCCCACATCGCATTGAACAAAGGTACTGGAATCTTAACCAGTTTCCCATCAGCTACGCATTTCTGCCTCACCTTAGGGGCCGACTCACCCTGCGCCGATGAACGTTGCACAGGAAACCTTGGGTTTTCGGCGAGGAAGTCTTTCACTTCCTTTATCGCTACTCATGTCAGCATTCGCACTTCCGATACCTCCAGCAATCTTCACAAATTACCTTCCCAGGCTTACGGAACGCTCTCCTACCATCCACATAAATGTAGATTCCTAGCTTCGGTGCATAATTTAAGCCCCGTTACATCTTCCGCGCAGAACGACTCGATCAGTGAGCTATTACGCTTTCTTTAAAGGATGGCTGCTTCTAAGCCAACCTCCTGACTGTTTATGCCTTCCCACTTCGTTTCCCACTTAACTGTGTCTTTGGGACCTTAGCTGAGGGTCTGGGTTGTTTCCCTTTTGACACCGGACGTTAGCACCCGATGTCTGTCTCCCACGCTCGCACTCTTTGGTATTCGGAGTTTGCAATGGTTTGGTAAGTCTCAATGACCCCCTAGCCATAACAGTGCTCTACCCCCAAAGGTGATACGTGAGGCACTACCTAAATAGTTTTCGGAGAGAACCAGCTATTTCCAGATTTGTTTAGCCTTTCACCCCTATCCACAGCTCATCCCCTAATTTTTCAACATTAGTGGGTTCGGACCTCCACGAAGTGTTACCTTCGCTTCATCCTGGCCATGAGTAGATCATCTGGTTTCGGGTCTACACCCAGCAACTAAACGCCCTATTAAGACTCGCTTTCGCTGCGCTTCCCCTACTCGGTTAAGCTTGCTACTGAATGTAAGTCGCTGACCCATTATACAAAAGGTACGCAGTCACGGAACAAGTCCGCTCCCACTGTTTGTATGCATGCGGTTTCAGGATCTATTTCACTCCCCTCCCGGGGTTCTTTTCGCCTTTCCCTCACGGTACTAGTTCACTATCGGTCGATTACGAGTATTTAGCCTTGGAGGATGGTCCCCCCATTTTCAAACAGAATTTCACGTGTTCCGTTTTACTTATCTCAATTTTAGTTCCACATTAGAGTTTTTATCTACAGGGCTATCACCTACTATGGCTTAACTTTCCAGATAATTTGATTAACTTAAATGCTATAAATTGAAGGCTGATCCCATTTCGCTCGCCACTACTTTGGGAATCTCAATTGATTTCTTTTCCTCTGGTTACTTAGATGTTTCAGTTCTCCAGGTTCGCCACACTTAACCTATATATTCAGTCAAGGTTGATTCTTGCTCAATTAATTTTTATAGTTAAAATCAATTAAGCAAGAATCAGGTTTCCCCATTCGGACATCTTCGGATCTATGCTTGCTTGTCAACTCCCCGAAGCTTTTCGCAGACTACCACGTCCTTCATCGCCTGTAATCGCCAAGGCATCCACCACATGCACTTATTTGCTTGACCCTATAACTTTAATAATTTCATAAAATTATAACCTATTGTCAAGATTACAATATCCCTATTTTAATTTTTATTAAGTAAATTTTTCATGTATGAAAAAGATTAATAAAAAACTTTACTTTATTTTCCATATTTTTAAAGAGCAAAACTTCACACAAAATCGATAATACACTAGATATATTTTTCTATATCGTAAATATTTAATTGAAAAAAATAAACTTAATTTCTCTAAACCTCAGATATTTTGGTGGAGGTGAACGGGATCGAACCGATGACCCCCTGCTTGCAAAGCAGGTGCT
>CADEDJ010000047.1 GCA_902826055.1 uncultured Nitrosomonas sp.
TGACTCGTAGATAAGTAAATTTACAATATCTACAACAATTTATAACTATAGGTGTCGGGATATGAATACAACAGAACTCGAAGAGAAAGTCATCGATTTTGTCGCATCGAAAGCGGATAACATCGACGTATCTATGATTACAACCGCCTCAAAATTTGAAGGACTTGGATTCGATTCGCTAGAAACGGTAAGGCTCTTGTGTGATGCAGAAGAAACTTTTGGTATTAGTTTTGATGGTAACGAAGCCAATGCGCTGCGCAGTGTAGGAGATATTATTGACTATATCAGTAAGCATCCGCCAGAAAGTCAATCATGAAGCGGTTACTTAATATTTAATATGTTTGCTGTTATGCCTGAGTTTGATATGTTAAGTACCGATTTCAAAAGCCAGGCTTTTTAGGGGTTTTTCATCATGCTGGCAGATTATTTACGCTTGCCTGAATGGGGCAGCTCAGTCACTCAATTAGTATAAAATGGGAAACGCCAATCCTATCAAGTTGATTTGACGGATAACTTAATGTATTGCTTCATTTGGGATACTTGATTTTAACTGGTTAGACCTAGAAAGATTATCAAGTTAACTAGCAGAATTGGTGAGCCAAGGATGGGAATGATTGATATTCCAAATGAACAAGGCACAAGACAGGCATTCTTACACAAATAAATCTGGGTTATTCGACTAAACTGATCTTAAAAACAAGTTGTTAGGTGAAGATTGGTGTGATTATAATGGCTTGTTAAATGTGGGGGGATACGCCAAATATTTTCGAGTATCCCATGATATCAACAAATTTTGCGCGTGAAATTTAGGGGCATTAGAAAATACGTGTACCAAAATTCTCAAAGTAATGCTGATTGATTTCCTCACGAGAAAACTGATGATTTTGACCACCGCGTTGAGCAATTTTCAGAGCCCCCATTAGTGAGCTAAGTTGCCCCGTTGTTTGCCAATCGAGATTGTTGACAATGCCATACAACAAACCTGCTCGATATGCGTCACCGCAACCTGTTGGGTCAACAATTTCTTTAGGTTTGACGCAAGGAATTTCGAACTTTTTGCTATCGGCGTAAATGATCGAACCTTGTGCTCCTAGCGTGATAATTAATGCCTTGGCTTTATTGGCAAGAGATTCGAGAGTATTTCCTGTACGATCCTGTAGCAATTGTCCCTCATAATCATTAACAGCGATATAGTCCGCTTTATCGATGAAGTCTAGCAGCTCTTCACCGTTATACATGGGTAAGCCTTGACCTGGATCGAAAATAAATGGAATACCGGCTTCGTGGAATTCACGAGCATGTTGTATCATGCCATCACGACCATCCGGTGCGATAATGCCCAGTTTGATATCATTGCTGTCTGTTACGGAATTAAGGTGGGAGAAGTTCATTGCGCCGGGATGAAACGCAGTGATCTGGTTGTCAGCTAAATCAGTTGTGATGAATGCCTGTGCAGTAAATGTATCAGGAACATGTCGCACATGTTGCTGCATCAAATTTAATTGTTCAAAACGTGCAACATAAGGTGCGCTATCATCACCGACGGTAGCCATCATGACAGGTTCACCACCCAACATCTTCAAGTTATAAGCAATGTTGCCTGCACAACCACCAAATTCTCGGCGCATTTCCGGAACTAAAAACGCAACATTCAGTACGTGAATTTTTTCAGGCAGAATATGGTTCTTAAAATGATCAGGAAATACCATAATATTATCGTAAGCGACGGAACCGCAAATCAATGTACGCATGATCTTTAATATCTCTTTTTAATGTTGGAATTATGTTACCGGTTTTTCAAGCGTGCGGTTTCCAGGCAAGATCAAGTTCACGCGCCGCTTTAACATCATCCAACTTGCGTACGGGCATAGTATGTGGAGCGCCCTTTACCATATCCGGTTGCAATTCAATTTCTTGCAGAATTTCTTTCATTGATTTGACAAATGCGTCTAGCGTTTCCTTAGATTCCGTTTCAGCGGGTTCGATTAGTAAGCATTCCGGAACCAATAACGGAAAATACGTCGTAGGCGCGTGATAGCCTTTATCCAACAGGCGCTTAGCCAGATTCATAGCCGTCACGCCAGTCTTATCTTTAATATCTTTCAATGTAACGATAAATTCATGGCTGGCGCGTCGATTGGGATAGGCAATTTCAAAACCGGCTTTACGCAGTTCGGCCATCAGATAGTTTGCATTGAGTGTGGCAAACTCGGAAATGCGGTGCATACCGTTTAGACCTAACAAGCGGACATAAATATAAGCTCGCAGTAGGACACCGGCGTTACCCATATGTGCGGAAAGGCGGCCTATGGACTGCGGTTTATCTTTTTCGGTCACCCAACGATAGATATCACCATCTTTGGCAACAATTGGAATGGGCATAAAAGGCAATAAACGTTCAGCCACACCTACAGGTGCAGAACCTGGACCACCACCACCATGAGGTGTAGAGAAAGTTTTGTGCAGATTAATGTGAATGACATCAAATCCCATATCTCCTGGTTTTACTTTACCCAGTACTGCATTCAGATTGGCGCCATCGTAATATAGCAATCCACCAGCTTGATGGACTACGCGACTCATTTCGGCGACGTTTTTTTCAAATACCCCTAAAGTCGAAGGATTGGTCAGCATTAGTCCGGCTGTTTGTGGGCCTACGGAAGCTTTTAGTGCGTTTAAATCAACATTGCCGTCTTTGTCAGTGGCAATTTCTACTACTTTGAAACCACACATGACTGCAGTGGCGGGATTCGTACCATGTGCAGCGTCCGGTACGATGATTTCGGTACGTGCAAAATCACCACGTGATTCATGATAGGCACGAATCATCATCACACCGATCAACTCACCCTGTGCGCCAGCCATTGGTGTTAAGCTAACGCCGGCCATGCCGGTTACTGATTTCAGGATTTCCTGCAACTCATGCATGCAAGCAAGAAAACCTTGCCCCGTGTCTTCCGGTGCCAGTGGATGTCGTGATAAGTACTGCGGTAACATTGCTAATGAATTACACGCGCGCGGGTTATATTTCATAGTACATGAGCCTAGCGGGTAAAACTCGGTATCAATTGAAAAATTCTTTTGTGATAAGCGAGTGTAGTGACGCACAGTATCCATCTCTGAAACTTCAGGAAGTAATACCTGCGATTTGCGCAATAGGTTTTGCGGAATCTGGGATTTATTCGCAGGTGTTGCTGGTGATTGAGAATAATTGCGGCGCCCTTTGCGCGAGTGTTCAAATATCAGCATAATTTGTTAATTAGTGTTAATTATTTCTTTAACGCAGTCAAGGCTGCATCATAGTTAGGTTCATCAGCTATTTCCGGGACTAGCTCGGCGTGAATGATATTATCCGATTCATCCAGAACAATTACTGCACGTGCCGTAATTCCACCAAATGCGCTATCTGCAATAAAAACTCCATAATCTTTCATAAAATTGGCGCCACGCATGGTAGATAGAGTAATTACTTTATCCAACCCCTCGGAATCGGTAAATCGACTCATGGCAAAAGGCAAGTCAGCAGCAATGATCAGTACAACGGTATTATCCATATTGCTAGCTTGCTGATTAAATTTGCGCGTAGAAAGCGCGCATACGGGGGTATCCAAGCTAGGAACAATGTTTAGTACCTTCTTTTTGCCCGCAAAATTAGCAAGTGTGACATCTTGCAAATCTCTATTAACCAAGGAAAAGGGCGGTGCTTTTTGACCAACTTTTGGAAATGTACCTTCAAGTTTAATAGGTTTTCCTTTGAGTGTAACCATGGTGTTTCCTTTTAGAAAAATTGAAAATATATTTATTAACTAAGCGCTTGTTTTAAAGCTTCAGCATAATTTTGCAAATCAGCCGCTGTCTTGGTCTCTGTAGCGCAGACTAATACTGCATTACTGAGTTCAGGATAATATCCTTGTAAATCAAGCCCTCCCAATATGCCTTTTTGTTTTAGCTTAACTAATACATCTGCCGCTGATGCAGGAAGCGTTAATGTGGCTTCGTGAAATATTGGTCCGCTGAAAATGCGCTTCACACCACTTATTTTTTCCAATTGATTAACTAGATCTAAAGTATTGGCATGCGATTGTGCCGCAACGCGGCGCAATCCTTCTGGCCCAATGAGAGACATATAAATGGTAGCAGCAGTAACCATCAATCCTTGATTGGTACAAATATTGGAAGTTGCTTTAGAGCGACGGATATGTTGTTCACGTGCTTGCAGTGTCAGCACAAAACCTTCTTTATTATCCAGATCGGTGGTTCGACCAATAATACGCCCTGGCATTTGACGCACCAAATCATTTTTACAAGCCATAAAACCAAAGTAGGGGCCACCGCTGGAAAGCGGGATACCTAGGGGTTGGCCTTCGCCGACAGCTATATCGGCTCCTTTATTTCCCCATTCTCCAGGTGGAGTTAATAATGCCAACGCAGATGGATTTACCACCCCGATTGCAAATGCATTTTTACTATGTGCCCAGTCGGTCAATGCATCAACTTGCTCGAGTACGCCAAAAAAATTCGGCTGCGGAATAACCAATGCAGCAAAATCTGCATGATTGGATTTTATTAGTGATTCCGGAAGAATTTGCCCACATTCGGCACAGAAAGGCAATTCGACAACTTCAATTTTTTGGTTACTGACTATGGCACGTACTACTTGCCGGTAAACAGGGTGTACTGTTTGTGGAATCAGGATGCGACGGGAAGTTTTATGTGAGCGAACAGCCATAAGAGCAGCTTCTGCCAATGCCGTAGCACCATCATACATACTGGCATTGGATACGTCCATGCCCGTCAGAGAAGCCATCATTGACTGATATTCATAGAGTAACTGCAAGGTCCCTTGGCTGGCTTCAGCTTGATACGGCGTATATGACGAATAAAATTCACCACGTGTCGTGATTTGCCATACTGCAGCAGGAATATGGTGTTCGTAAGCACCTGCACCGATGTAGTTTTGATAGAACCCATCTTTCCCCGCGCGATCCATCATCAACCGAGTAATTTCCATTTCACTGAGTCCAGGCGGAACACCTGTTAATTCATCGCTGATTAGTTCTTTTGGAATTTCATCAAATAGCTCTTCAATTGTTTTTGCACCAATGCTGCCAAGCATTTCTGCAATATCTTCTTCGGTATGAGGAATAAACGGCATAATTTATTTTAAAACTAAAAGTGATAATGATTGAATAAATCTAAATCTGAGTAGATAAGTGGTTTCCTAATGGTCTTCGCTTTCAACCAATTCGGTATAAGCTGCGGCATCCAGTAATGCATCCAATTCCGTAGCATCACTGGGCTTCATTTTAAATAACCAAGCAGAATAGGCATCTTCGTTAATTTTACCGGGCTCATCAACCAACGGGGAATTAACGGCAATAACTTCACCAGAAAGAGGTGAATATACATCGGCAGCGGCTTTAACGGATTCAGCAACCGCACATTCTTCTTTTTGCTTTAAGATGCGTCCAACTTCCGGCAATTCAATAAATACCATATCGCCAAGTAATTCCTGGGCGTGATAGGTAATCCCAATAGTCACTGTACCATCAGATTCGGATTTAACCCATTCGTGGGATTTGCTATATTTTAAATTTGTCGGAACACTCATTTTTTTACTCCAAGGTTAAAGCAATATTTTGTTATAGTTTTATAAATTAAACCAGTACTTTTCCATTACGGACAAAAGGATACTTTACTACTTTTGCACGCAACTGTTTATCACGAACGATTACATGGATTTCGTCTCCCATGGCTATTTGTACCGGTATACGCGCCAAGGCAATGGATTGATTCATAGTTGGTGAAAATCCCCCACTGGTGATTTCGCCGTAATACTTCGTATCACCTTGCTGGCCAACTACTTGCTGATGACTGCGCAGCACGCCGCGATCAATCAGCACTAACCCTACCAATTGTTGCGTAACAGTAGTGTTTAGCAGTGCTTGTTTTCCGATGAAATCCCGTTCACTTTTTAAGTCGACGGTCCAAGCCAAGCCTGATTCCAAGGGATTTTGGGTTTCATCCATGTCTTGTCCATAGAGATTCATGCCGGCTTCCAGGCGTAACGTGTCACGAGCACCTAAACCTGCAGGTGCAGCACCGGCAGCATGGAGCGATTTCCAAAACGCAGCCGCATCGGCAGCAGGTAAAATGATTTCAAAGCCGTCTTCACCCGTATAGCCTGTACGTGCAATAAAATACTGACCAACAACTGCAGATTGAAACTGCTTTAATTCTTCAGTAGTTGCTTGAGAACCAGGAATAACTTGCCAGACTTTAGTGCGTGCATTAGGGCCTTGCACCGCTATCATGGCAAGATCGCGCCGCGGCGTAATCGTTAAATTTGGCGCTAGTTCATCGCGTTGCTTGAGCATCCAGGCGACATCTTTATCCGCCGTGCCGGCATTTACCACAACACGAAACCAAGTTTCAGACAAAAAATAGATAATCAGGTCATCAATAATACCACCCTGCGGAGTCAGCATGCAGGAATACAATGCCTTACCCGGAAGGGTGAGTTTATCAACATTATTGGCAACCAATTGGCGTAAAAAAACGCGAACATTGTCGCCTTTGATGTCAACCGGCAGCATGTGCGAGACATCAAACATACCGGCATCTTGGCGTACTTTATGGTGTTCATCTAACTGCGAGCCGTAATGTAACGGCATGTCCCAGCCACCAAAATCCACCATTTTTGCATTCATGTCGCGGTGGGATTGATTAAGGGGTGTCATTTTCAGCACGGATTATTCTCCCGAAAATAAATAAAAGTCATTATGTGTAATGACTTCACACGCCCCTCTGTCCTTTTTACCTGAGAGATTTACAGATACTTTCATCCGTGTGCCCCTTCGGTGGCCAAAAAATTCAGCACTCTCCAGATTGCCTGTCGCAAGCGGTTTTCAAGGAGCAAGATTAACTTGACCATGCCTGAGCGATTCCGGGGGGGTTACGCCTTCGGCGGCGCTTGGATTTATTGCGCACTCTCCTGCTTGGACCTAAATGGCAGAATGCGAACTATACCTTAGTAGCACTGATTTATACAAGCTGTCTAACCAAATTTTCTAATTCTACCGGAATTACTTGATTTTTCTAAAAATGGTTTAATGTAAATGGTAGTTACGATAAACTAGTAACGAAGTTTGTCTGCGATACTTGGAGTATCTCGTAATTGACTAAACTTCGCTGCAATAAACTAAGTAATAGATAAAGATAAGCTGTTTGATTTATGTCTGTACTTTTTATCTGAAAGGCTATTGTTAAAAAGTAGTTTTCATTGAGGAGGGTAGAACATGAAGAAGCTTGATTATAAAATGTTTTTGTTGAAGTTATTGCTTTTAGGTTTAAGTTCTGCAGTATGGGCTGCTAGTGAATTGAAATTTGAATCAAGTTTAAGTGGTGCGCAAGAAATTACTACGCCGCCTGGCGGGGTTGTAACCGGTACCACTGGTGAAATAGAAGTTGAATTTGATAAGGCATTAACGCAAGCGACATTCCGCCTTACCGCACGAAATGGAACCGGAATCATACAAGCGCATTTTCATTGTGCTTCCGCCGGAACAAATGGGCCCATAGTGGCCTTTCTCTTTGGTCCAGTGGCATCACCAGGAATTGATGTAGGAGAAGGATCCGTGCAGGATGTCATGGATAATAGCGCCATCAGATCGCCTGAGACACCCGAAGATATTGAAGCATGCGGCGTGCCTTTGAATAATATTGCCTCATTGGCTTTTGCAATGCGTGCAGGAAAGATTTATGCCAATGTGCACAGTGCCGCTTTTCCAGCCGGTGTTATGCGTGGACAGTTGCTTCCCAAAGACGAGACTGAAAATTCCTCTGAGTAAAGTGGTGGCGCAGGGTTTCCATACTGATACGTTGTGGAGCTCATTTGTTTTGTAAATGTTGGGGCTGATTTTAGGTGCCCCAACATTATTTAGAAATACATGCGGCATTAAGGTTAAAGGCAAAACTCAGTAACTCGTTATTTCGAGTATTTAATTCCAATCGCGGTATTGCCGTCCGTTGCCTTCAACAAAACCGTGAAATGATCGTCAATCGCAATCGGCTGGCCGTTTCCAACACTGATGTTAATGGATGAATAAGGCGCGCAACCCCTTTCTTTTTGCAATGTTTCAGAAATGTCCATGCAAACAGCTTGATAAAGCTGTCGCGCCATATCCATGTCGGAGTCTGGAATAGGCGCATCGCGTAAAGTAGGGCTTTTAATCCGGCCACCGCTCAGGCTTCTGAAGTAGCTGATTTCCCACATCGTTGAGCTATCCTCGATTTCTACACGATAAATCGCGCTGCGTCCGCTTTGCATTGGCTCTTCCTTGGTATACAAAGATCCATTGACTTGTGTGTAACCTTGCGCTTGCAAGATTGCGGCTATCCGATCCGCCGGTGTATTAAGAGAAATTCCTGATATTTCAACCGCCTTCAATTGTGATTGCTTTGCACTGGCTGCATGATTATCGGTTATTGAAATCCACGTCAGAATGAAAATGGCCCACTGCAAGCTGTATGTGATCCGGAAGTGTTCTTTTTTTAAGTTATTGAATTGTAACATCGTAAACCTCTAGAGAAATACTGCAGTGTGTTTCGGGAAATTTTGCTGGTATTTTTTGCGGTATATGAGCACTTTATCACACTTTAACTACGAACTTTTTAAAGAGATGGCATAGCTGACAGAATCGATTTTGAACTGGAATTGGGTGGTGCCGAGAAGTTGCGGGCGAAGAATCTGGTTAAGGGGCCTTACTGAGAGTTTCCTGCGCGATTTCTATTCGTCATTCCAAGCATCATGAAAAATCTAAATAAATTAAAATCTGGATTTCCCATTCCGCTCGAAATGGCGATTATCTATAGCAGGCTTTTCCTTAATTAAAGAATGAAATCGTTGGCATTGATTCCGACTGCAGCGGCTCCGGTCAGTTGGATCTCCATATCGGCTGTTTGATTACCATCACCGTGAATTTCAGCTTGAACGATGACATCGGCTCCCGAAGTAAAAAATCTTACTTCACCCGCAGTACCAGTAAAGGCGACATTGCCGATAAAAGTAAATGCTTGATTTCCAGCCACGTTGAGATTAGCATCGATCGTCGATAAATCCATGTCATCGAAATTATGAGCAAAGTCTGATATAACGTCGCGATCCACTCCGACTGTGCTTTCACTGGTGGCATTATAGTCGAAATCATCATTACCGCTACCACCGGTAAGGGTATCTTTACCCGTACCACCGACAATAATATCTACACCAGCTCCGCCGCTGATTGCATCATTACCACCTAAGCCACTCAATGTATTACCATTACTGTTACCCGTGATAACGTTGACTACGCTGTTACCCGTGCCATTAAGTGCTGTTAGAAAACCAGCGGTATTATCCAATGTGAGATTTTCAAAATTGTTTTTTAAGGTTGTGCTCGCATTGCGCGTAATAACCGTATCGGTACCCTGACCGGCAATTTCACGTATATCATCTAAAACTGAATTAATTCGATAAATATCATTGCCTGCAAATCCCAGCATCAAATCATTGCCTAATGACCAGTTCGCGTTCATGTCATCAGCAAGGTTGGTTCCCAGTAAAGGCAAAAAGAGCGTATTGCCATCATCGTTAAAAATAGTTCCGTTTATAGGTGCCATGATTAGTCTCCTTGTAATGTTCGATTATTTAAAAGAGATTGCTAATAATAAGCCTTAATGGCAATCATTCAGGCTTATGGTGAAGATTATTAAAATTATATGAAGATGTTTAATTGAAAAGGTAAAGCCATTTTTGCAGGTATTAATTTTTACATACAAAATGACATATACTTTTATTAATATAGACTATTTGATAGAAATTCATAGCGTTTTTTTTGCTTTTTAGTAGGTTTTTTTTTGCAGACTTACTGCTACTTGTTAAGACCCTAGGCTAGTAGGCACAATCTGTTAGTTTAGAGCCTGTCAAATTTTTTCCTTACTTGATTTTTCAAGAAATAGAGCTTTCAGAAAAAAGAACGGTTGAGGAGATAATTTAACTGAATTATTCCGGATTTTATCGGATTGGAAAATTTTTCTAACTGGTTTATATTTTGCTATATTTCTAAATTTTCTTTTTCATTGCGATTACATCATTGGAAAATTCATCTCAATTATTAAAATCAGACAGAAGGAAAGATCAAATCCTACAAGTGCTGGCCGAGATGTTGGAACATCCTCAGAGAATCAAGATAACCGCCAAAGCATTAGCTACGCAACTGGGAATTTCTGAATCATCTGTATATCGTTGTTTTTCCAATAAGTCACAGATGTATGAAGCGCTCATTGAATTTATTGAAAAGACATTATTTGTCTTAATTAATAAAATCTTGCAAGAAGAATGTTGCGGTACTAAAAAGATTGAAAATTTATTGTTGCTATTGTTAGGCTTCTCACAAAAGAATCGGGGAATGACGCGCATCCTTGTTTGCGATGTGCTAATTAATGAAAACGAGTACTTACAGCTTCGTATCAACCAGCTACACGATCGTTTGGAAGCAACTTTAAAGCAGGCGTTACGGTTTGCAGTCAGTGAGCAACACATTAATGCTCGTTTTGATGTGTCGGCACAAGCCAACCTTTTTATATGCTTTGTTATTGGACGCTGGTATCAATTCGTCAAGAGTGAATTCAAACGTGATCCACTTGCTAATTGGAAAGCGCAGCGATTAACCTTGTTTCCACTGGAGCTTCAATAAAGTACTTAGGAAATTTTATTGTTGAGTTGTACTTGCGGTTGTTGGTAGGCAACATATTTGACATGCTGGATCTTTGTGCAATCGAATTGAACGCCAACTCATTGCCAGGCCGTCCAGCATGAGCACGCGGCCATCCAAAGTCTCTCCGATATTTAGTAGGATTTTTAGTGCCTCGGCAGCTTGCATGCAGCCGATAATGCCCACTATTGGAGAGAAAACGCCCATGATTGCGCATCGCATGTCTTCATGGTCTCCTTCAATTGGAAATAAGCAGTGATAACATGGACTATCCGCATGACGTAAGTCAAACACGCTGATTTGGCCTTCGAAACGTATTGCGGCGCCAGAAATTAAGGGTTTTTTATGAGTGACACAAGCTTGGTTAATATGATAACGGGTAATAAAGTTATCGCTGGCGTCAATTACTGCATCTACACTGGCAATGAGTTGTAGCAACTTTTTCTCATTAACTCGTTGCTGGATTGTTGTGATACGAACTTCCGGATTAATACTTTCGAGTGATTGCTTTGCCGATAAAACCTTAGCTAGCCCTATTGAATTGCTATCATGAATTATTTGTCGTTGTAAATTAGTCAAGTCAACATGTTCATTGTCACAAAGCGTTAAATTGCCTACTCCACTGGCTGCTAAATACATTGCCGCAGGAGAGCCTAATCCACCAATACCAACAATTAATATATGCGAGTGATTAAGTTTTTCCTGTCCCGCAACATCAATTTGCGGGAGCAGGATATGACGACTGTAGCGGAGTAACTGTTCATCATTCACAATCTGTGAAATCAGCTATCTGTTTCTTCGTTCTTTTTTTCAGGCACTGTAGTAATGCCCTTAAAGTAATTCATCGCTTGAGTTAGAAGTAAATCCTCTGCAGAGCCAAATTCAATCGGCTCTTTACTTTTCTTGGAATCATTTTTCTTTTCTTTTTTTATGCTACCAGGTTTCAGTGCTTTCAAGGCTGCTTTTTCAGTATCTGATGCAGCCTTCGTTTCATTCTTCTTACCACTGGATAAATGGCGATTCAGATCAGATTCGCGTAAACGTTGCTGATCATCACCATTGTCGGTTTCATCCAAAATATCAGGTGTAATACCTTGAGCTTGTATGGATTGACCATTAGGCGTGTAATAGCGCGCAGTCGTAAGCTTGATTGCGGTATTATTTCCAAGTGGCAGAATGGTTTGCACTGATCCTTTGCCAAAAGTTTGCGATCCCATTACGATTGAACGTTTATGATCCTGTAAAGCACCTGCCACAATTTCCGATGCTGATGCTGAGCCACCATTAACCAGAGTGATCATCGGTACTGTTTTAACTTCGGCCGGCAGTCCTTTTAAATAGTCTTCATCGGGTCCACGTAGATAATACTCTGGATTGGCGTGTAGCTTCATTTTAGCATCAACGCTACGGCCTTCTGTGTAAACAACCAACGCATTTTCAGGTAGAAAAGCAGCAGATACGGCTACCGCGCCATTAAGTAATCCCCCTGGATCATTACGCAAATCTAATATTAATCCTTTCATTGTTCCAGTATTTCCAGAAAATAGCGTTTTAATTGCTTGGGCTAGATTCTCACCTGTTTGTTCTTGAAATTGCGTAATACGAATATATGCATAACCCGGTTCAATCATTTTAGATTTGACGCTTTGAATCTTTATGATGGCGCGAGTTAGATTAAACACTAATGGTTCGGTTTCACCTTCTCGTACAATGGTAATTTTTATAGAAGTATTCGGTTTGCCTCGCATGAGTTTGATAGCATCATTTAGGGACATACCTTTTACTACTGTATCATCAAGTTTGACAATCAGATCTCCAGTTTTGATACCTGCACGAAATGCGGGTGTATCTTCAATGGGTGAAATGACTTTAACAACACCATCTTCCATGGTTACTTGAATGCCTAATCCACCAAATTCGCCTTGTGTGCCGATTTGTAATTCTTTGTAATCATCTTTATCAAGGTAAGATGAATGAGGGTCTAATCCTACCAGCATGCCGTTGATGGCTTCGGTGATGAGTTTCTTGTCTTCTACAGATTCGACATAGTCACTTTTGATACGTCCGAATACTTGGGCGAAGGTACGCAGTTCTTCTATAGGAAGTGGGTGAATGGCTTCTATATTATTTTTTTTTGCAATCGCGGAGAAATTCATACTGAGCATCACTCCAGCAATTATGCCAATTAGAATTAAGCCTGTTTTTTTGGTTATGTTATTCATGATGCTATCTCCGCATTGATCGAATTTAATTTAAGTTACGATTACTCTACTTTTACCCATGTCAAAGGATCAAATGGTTTACCTTTATATCGAAGCTCAAAGTATAAACCTGAATCTACGTTGGCGCCGCTATTCCCAACCGTTGCAATTGTATCGCCTCCACGAATAAAATTACCTACTTGTTTGAGCAGTGTTGCATTATTACCATAAAGACTCATATAGGCATTACCGTGATCTAAGATAATTAGATTGCCAAAACCTCTTAACCAATCTGCAAACACAACCCTACCTTCCGCAATAGCTTTAACATCGTTACCCATAGCTGATTGAATAAACAATCCTTTCCATACAACGTGTTTACCTGAACGTTGACCACCAAAGCTATTCAGAAGTTTCCCGCGTACCGGTAAATTTAATTTACCTTTAAGTAATAGAAAGGGGGCGCTTGTTGCAGTAGATACATCAGGAGTTTTGTTATTGATCTGTGTAATTCCGCTTTTTTCTTGGGCAAGTAATCTATTGATTCCTATTACTAAGTTTGTGATACGTTTTTCGTCATTTTCTAACTTGCTAATTTCTTGTTGTTGCTTGGTAATTTGCCCAGATATCTGCGAGAGAGTGGTCTGATATTTACTCTTTTCTTGCTCAAGTTTTTTATGTTGTAAGGAATATTCAGTTTGAATAGCTGCTATTTCCTCTTTTTTTTGCAGGCTGACGTGAGTCAAGGTTTTGATTTTTTGCTGATTCTCAAGAAGATTCTTAATAATACCTGAATGTGCAAGTGAAAGCTGCTTGTAATAATAAATATCTCTGGCAATTTGATGGGGATCTTGTTGCTTGAGCATTAGTTGAGAAAAATCCTGATGCCCATTAAGGTATTGTCGATAGAGCAATTCGTCTAACTGGTTTCTCCCTTTGTGGATTTCATTTTCAATCTGTTGATATTGCGCTTGCAACTGTTTGAAGTCGTCAGTGGCTTGCCGTTCATTCACACTAAGGTTGGCCAGTTTACGGTTAAGCGCATTAATGACACGTTCAGTTTTTTGAAGTATATCGGATGTGTTTTGTTTGATAGTTTCTTTATCTGTCAAATCCTTTTGTAACGATTGAATACGCTCGCGTAATATTCTGAGATTTTCTTGATTATCAGGAAAAACTGATACTGGATAAAATGAAACCAAAAAACATAATATTATCTTAAATTGTTGTTGAAAAGGAATATAGCTTGACGTATTAATTCTCAAAATTGGGTTTTTCAGGCTCATACACTGATTAGTACTCATTTATACGAATAAGTGAGTTGATTGAGTTCTAAGCTTTTGATTTGCCTTGATTGGCTACAATTCGCATTGCTTCCTGAATTTCAGATTGATTTCCCAGATAATAGTTTTGAATGGGCTTCAAGTTATCATCAAGTTCGTAAACCAAAGGAATGCCGGTTGGGATATTACAGTTTAAAATTTCTTCTTCAGATATGTTATCTAAATACTTTACAAGCGCTCGTAGTGAATTGCCATGGGCCACAATAATTACACTTTTGCCTTCTTGAACTTGAGGTGCAATGACTGTATTCCAATAAGGTAGAAATCTTGCAACAGTATCTTTGAGGCACTCCGTCAAGGGAATATCGTGGCGGGTTAGAGCCTTATAACGTGGATCAACACCTGGGTAGCGATCATCATCAGTGGTCAGTGCAGGTGGTCTGACATCATAACTACGGCGCCAAATTAGTACCTGCTCATCACCATATTGGGCAGCAATTTCAGCTTTGTTTAATCCCTGGAGCGCCCCATAATGCCGTTCATTCAATCGCCAAGTGTGTTGAATCGGAATCCACATTTGATCCATTTCATCAAGTGTTATCCATAATGTGCGGATTGCTCGCTTGAGAACTGAGGTATAAGCAATATCAAAAGCGTATCCCTGTTTTCGTAAAAGTTGCCCAGCATCTTGAGCTTCCTGTAGGCCTTTGGGTGTTAAGTCAACATCTGTCCAACCTGTAAAACGATTTTCTTTATTCCAAGTGCTTTCTCCATGTCGTAGGAGAACAATTTTCTTCATATTTAGCTTTTTTGAAAAGAGGGATGATTAATAAGTAGGTAAAATAGCCAGTATTTTATTATATTTTATTTGGGATTGCAGCATCTGTATGATTTTTTGCACGAATGTATTTCTTTATTTATATAAAAATGATTACGGTTGAAACTTAAATTACGCTTGTTAAAAAATAGTGACTCAAATAGCATGGTGGTTATTAATAGGCATAATGTTAATATACTTAAATTGGGTTGAATGGTTTAATTAGATCTTACATTTTTTGTTGTTTCTAATTAGATCAGTATCTTAAAAATTAAAAATTAAAAATTATACAAGAGCATATGGAATCATTATTTCAAGATCATTTTCTTTTACGATTGGAAAATTTATTGTTTGTAATCACGGCAGTGATTAGCGGTTTATTATTATTATGGCCCTTAATATCGCAGCGAGGTATTAAAGAGATAGATACTCGTATTGCGATACAGTTGATTAATCATCAAGACGCATTGGTGCTTGATGTGCGAGATGATAGTGAATTTGCTGCTGGCCATTTGCCGAATTCAAAACACATTCCTTCTGAAAAGATGGAAGAACGTTGGACGGAGATACAAAAATTTAAAGATAAACCAATTGTCGTCATCTATCGAGGCGGGATCCGATCTAATCAGGCCAGTTTAATACTTAAAAAGAACGGCTTTACTCAGGTAGTTAATCTGATGGGAGGGATTGATAGCTGGAAGCGTGCAAATCTGCCTCTCGTGAAACGATAGGGGAACTTATGACTAGGGTTATTATGTATACGACTGGTTTTTGCCCATATTGCAAAATGGCAGAAAGTTTGTTACGTGCCAAGGGAGTAGAGCATATAGAAAAAATTCGTATTGATTTGGAACCAGCTCAGCGTGCTGAAATGATGGATAAGACGGGGCGTCGTACTGTACCGCAAATATATATTGGAGAAAAACATGTGGGCGGTTATGAAGATTTAGCGCAATTGGATCGTATGGGTGAATTGTCAGTATTATTGGCAACTTAATCGAAGTATTGAGAAAAACGTGACTATGATTATGATAATTAGCTGCTTTTAAAATTTTTGGTGATTAAATATATGAACGAACAACTGCAACCAGTTTTTGCTATAGAAAAGATATATGTTAAAGATTTATCTTTGGAAATTCCAAATGCGCCTACAATTTTTTTGGAAAGAGATACGCCCGAAATCAATATGCAACTCGGGGGTAAGAATCAAAGTATTGAAGAAGGTTTATATGAAGTGCTGTTAACGGTAACAATAACTGCTAAGATCAAAGACAAGATAATGTTTTTGGTCGAAGCGCAACAAGCAGGGATTTTTCGTATTAGTAACATACCCGACGAAGAAATAAATCCGGTATTAGGGATAGGGTGTCCCAACATTCTGTTTCCCTATCTTCGTGAAGTAATATCGGATGTAGTGACTCGAGCTGGGTTTCCACCTGTAATTCTTAGTCCTGTAAATTTTGAAGTTATTTATCAACAAAAAAAAACCGAAACAAATACGATCAATTAAGTGTGTAAGAGTAAATTGAAAGAAGGTAAATGTCTAAATGAGCAGAAGTGATGCACTTAATCTTTGGATGAAACGCAAAATTAGTATTGTATTAACGAGTGTATCGCTACTTTTTTCCAGCTATGTGATTGCTGAAATTGAATACTTCTCGATAGCTGAGAACGCAGTTATTATGTACGATGCCCCTTCACTCAAGGCCGATAAATTGTTTGTTGCAAGCCTTCGTCTTCCAGTTGAGGCAGTAGTAAATGTTGAAGATTGGGTAAAAGTGCGTGATAGTAGCGGTAATCTCACTTGGGTTGAAAAAAAAGCATTAAGTCAGCAGCGCTATGTAGTCGTGACAGTAGCTTTGGCTGATATACACGAGTCTGCTGATATAAATTCAACATTGGTTTTCCAGGCTGAGGAAAATACTGTTTTGGAATGGCTGGACTCGAATACGAAAGGATGGGTTAAGGTGCGCCACACCGACGGGCAAACTGGCTATGTTAAAGTCAATCAGGTTTGGGGTTCATGAAAATTGCTGTATTGGGTGCAGGTGCATGGGGTACGGCATTAGCAATCAACTTGGCCTCACGTCATCAAATCAATTTGTGGACCAAGAATCCAAATCACGCCACTGAGCTTAATAACCATCGAATTAATAATAGTTTTTTACCTGGTTATGTATTGCCGGAATCGATAACAATTACGGCAATACTCAAAAATGCATTGCAAAATGCAGATCTTGTATTAATTGTTGTGCCCATTGCAGGTTTACGTGAAACTGTGCGTGCAATTGCTGCATGCAAAATTACAGTTCCTGTGATATGGGGATGCAAAGGGTTTGAGTCTGGAACTACTAAATTGCCCCATCAGATAGTTGAAGAGGAATGCACTAATCTATTTCCTTTTGGCGGCGTATTATCTGGCCCTAGTTTTGCAGATGAAGTCGCACAAGGTTTACCGACCGCATTGACACTGGCATCGAATGATAAAAGCTTTTCTAATGATATGGCGTTTGAATTACATAGTTCTAGGTTACGTATTTATACCAGCCAGGATGTTATTGGTGTTGAAATAGGGGGAGCGATAAAGAATGTAATTTCTATTGCTGCAGGAATTTCTGATGGTATCGGGTTTGGACATAATGCTCGTGCGGCACTGATAACCCGTGGATTAATGGAAATTACTCGCCTAGGACTTAGTTTGGGCGGAAGTATAAATACTTTTATGGGATTGGCGGGCGTTGGTGATCTAATTCTAACCACCACCGGAAATTTGTCACGCAATCGGCAAGTGGGTTTGATGTTAGCCGAAGGAAAATCCTTGAGTGATATTTTAATTGAATTGGGACATGTTGCTGAAGGAGTTCATACTGCAAGATCAGTATTGCAATTAGGTAAGCAGTTAAATATTGAGATGCCGATTACACAAGCAGTTTGTAGTATCTTGCATGAAGGTATGCCAGCTCGAGGTGCGGTTGAAGTGTTGCTAAATCGCGAACAGAAAACAGAAATTTATTAATACAAAACAGGCAAATGAAAACTCAAGTAGTTCTTTAGATCTTATCGCTAGTTACCTGTTTTTATGAATTAATATGGATGCCATTAATGATTATTTTTATCAGAACTGGCAAAAAGACTAGATTAACGATGATATATCTATGCCTTAATTTGCTTGACCAGGCGGTTGCAGCTTGATATAAGAGCGGTTGCAGTACTTGCTTGTGATTTAATTACCATTAACTTAGAAGGGGAATTATATGAACAAATCCGAACTTATCGAAGCTATCGCAAAATCAGCCAAAATTTCCAAGGCCTCTGCGGGTAGTGCCTTGGATGGGGCACTATCAGCAATAAAAGGAGCACTTAAAAAAAATGAAAGTGTGACTTTGGTCGGGTTTGGGACTTTTAAAGTAGGTACTAGAGCTGCTCGTACTGGTCGTAATCCACGTACCGGCGCCGCCATTAAAATCAAGGCTGCAAAGGTCCCTAAATTCAGTGCTGGTAAAGCACTCAAAGATGCAGTAAACTAACGGACTTTATTCGGGTGCTTAGCTCAGCTGGTAGAGCGTCGCCCTTACAAGGCGAATGTCGGCGGTTCGATCCCGTCAGCACCCACCAATCAATATAGCCAGTTTGGGAGTGGTAGTTCAGTTGGTTAGAATACCGGCCTGTCACGCCGGGGGTCGCGGGTTCGAGTCCCGTCCACTCCGCCAATTATTAATCAGTATCAATTTGTAAAAACAAAGAGTAAATCTCTTAAATCTTATTTATCTTGTTTTTCATATTTAGTATTTCAGGCGTTCATAGTGTTTGATCTTGTCAACCGTAGAAAACGAATTGTTCAAATTATTTTAGGCTTGGCAGTACTGCCTTTTTTATTTTGGGGTGTCGAATCGTATCGCGACATGAGTGGTGATAGCTATGTAGCGATAGTAGAAGGTGAAGAGATACCGCGACGAGAATATGAGCAAGCCTTACGCGATCATCATGAAAGAATGCGTGCCATGCTTGGTGCGAACTTTGATAGCACGATGCTTGATACTTTTGAAGTAAGAAACTCGGTTTTAGAAAGACTTATCCAGCAAAGATTGTTATACCGAGAGGCTGCTAATAATGGATTTGTTGTGCTTGATTCACAGCTGGCAAAAGCGATTGGGGATATACCTGCATTTCAAAAAGATAATAAGTTTTCTAAACAGCAATATGAAGAATTATTGCGAGCGCAAGGTCTTACTCCATTAATATTTGAATCACGTGTACGTCAAGAGCTGTTATTACAACAATTATTGGATGGATATAGTGAAAATGGGTTTGCTCCTAAAGCTGTTGCCGAAAATGTAAGATACTTGAGCGAAGTACAGCGAGAGATCAATCAACTGCAAATCGAACCTGAGCAATTCGTGGCGCAAATGGTGCCTGAAGAAGCAGATGTCAATGCTTATTATGAGCAACATAAAACAGATTTTGACTTGCCGGAGCGAGTTCGAATTGAGTATTTGGTTCTATCGTTGGATGCAGTTGCTAAGAATGAAACGGTAACTGATGATGCAGTGAGTAATTATTTTGCCGAGCATAAAGATGAATTTAGTCAGCCTGAAGAGCGTAAGGCCAGTCACATTCTAATCAGTATATCGTCTGATGCATCAGACGATGAAAAAAAACTAGCACATGAAAAAGCAGAGAAAATACTAGCGCAAATAAAACAAAACCCTGAAGAATTCGCTGAAATTGCTAAAGAAAATTCGGATGATCCTGGTTCAGCTTCTCGTGGAGGAGATCTTGGCTTCTTTGGCCGTGGCGTCATGGTGAAATCTTTTGAAGATAAAATATTTTCAATGCAGCTTGATGAAATAAGCGATATTGTCGAAACCGATTTTGGCATACATATCATTAAATTAACTGATATCAAAGAGGAAAAAAAACAGACCTTGGAAGAGGTGCGGCAACAAATCGAAGATAAGCTAAAACTCCAAATGGTAGAAGGTATTTTTGGAGAAGTTGTCGAAGATTTTAGTAATGTTGTGTATGAGCAAAATGATAGCCTTAAGCCAGCAGCAGAAAAATTTGAACTGACAATACAATTAAGTGATTGGATCACTAAAGATTCCACGGATCTTCCTTTTTTTCCTAATGCTAAATTGTTAGCAGCAATTTTTTCTGAAAATACAATTTCCAATGGACATAATACTGAAGCTATAGAAATAAAACCCGACACTTTTGTGTCAGCCCGAGTTATTGAACATAGGCCGGCCACTGGACAATCACTCGAAGTGGTTAAAGATGACATTGTCATTACTCTCAAAAAAGAAATGGCCCAAGCAAAAGCTGTTAAAGAGGGAGAAGAAAAACTTATGCGTCTTCAAGCAGGTGATAATATTGACGAAGAGTGGGCGGAGGAAAAACAAGTATCCTACATGCAATCACAAGGATTAGATCATGAAACTTTACGTTCAATTTTTAGAGTTAAACCCGCTACCGTGCCATTTTATATTGGAAAAGTGAATCCAAAGGGCGGATATAATTTAATACGAATTAATAAAATTATTGAGCCACAGTTTTCAGATGAAGAAAAAATTGATAATTTTAAAAAACAACTACAACAAATGATTGCTCAAGAAGAACTTTCATCTTATCTTTTTGCGCTTAGAAAGCAATATGATGTAAAAATTAAGCAAGATAATTTCTAATATTTTTTTGGAAGTAAATCGCCTGTTTAACTTATTTTATTGTAAAAATAGTATTATTAGCCTTTTTATAGAGAATTTACTTTATACGTAAAAATTTAATATAAATAAAAATATGTAATTGACAATAATTATTTTTTCCTGTAATTTTTTCTTGCTGCTGTTTACAGAGCGCTTTTTTTATTTTATATAATCTATTTCTTTTTTTCATAGCCATTCGGCGTTCTCTATATACATATACGCTATATATCAAGAGAATTGAGTGTCAATTCATCGAACGATTTCTTGGTAAACTGCAGCATCCTATCCTAATTAATTGTTGGAGGATCAGATGATGAGAGCAAAATTAATCTTAATTGTTGCATCAGTAATATCTTTAGGTTTGTCTTCGCTTGCTGGAGCTTCTCCAGTTATTCGTTCAGTTGGCGGTGACTCGACATCAGATTCCATTCTTGGAGTCCGTGATCAATTTCGTGTTGATTTGGGAGGTGGCGCGGTACCTGGTGCTAACGGCTCATTCGGCGGGGAACGTTTTGAAATAAACTGGGATGGAGTACCGGATTCTTTCTCAGCCCCCAATAACCTTCCGTCGGATTTCTTTAATACTACTTCACCTCGAGGCGCAGAGTTTTTAACATCTGGAACTGGGGTTCAGGTGAGTGCGAATAGTGGAATTGCACCTGTCGAATTCGATAATATCAATTCGACCTATTCATCAACTTTTGGTGTTTTCAGTGCACAGCGTCTCTTTACACCTTTGGAAAGCAACATTGTTGATGTCTCGTTCTTTATACCGGGTACTTCAACACCTGCGCTTGTCTCTGGTTTCGGTGCAATATTTACAGACGTTGATTTAACACATTCGACAAAGATTGAGTTCTTTGATGCCACCAATAATTCATTGGGGATTTTTTCTGTTCCAGTTGGCACAGTTGAATCAGAAAGTTTGTCTTTCCTTGGAGTATCTTTTACTGAAGGATCAATCATTTCGCATGTTCAGATTACCAGTGGAAATACCGCGTTTGGCGCACAAATTAATGATGGTACTATTATCGGCTCTGATAGTGTTGCCGACTTGGTAGTAATGGATGATTTCATCTATGCGGCGCCTGTACCCGAACCGGAAACCTATGTTATGTTGTTAGCGGGGCTTTTACTACTAAGCGTAGTAATGAATCGTCGCAAAAAAAACTTTTAATAAAAATACCTTAAATGATGCTTCAGAGACCGGCTTCAGTAATGTAAAAATCGTGCTGGCGTCAGTCTCTGATAGTTTTTTAGCAAAGTAATATGATCTGGTCAAGTAAAACCGGACACACCAGTTAAGCTGCTTTCATCGATTTTTCTGCTTCTGCTTCATATTGGTTTGGGCTTTTGTAATTCAGGTATGAATGCAGTCTTTGGTTGTTATAAAACACAGCGATATACTGCAAAATGTCCTGCTGTGCTTCATGGCGGGTTTGGTAATGCCGCCATTGGCAGCGTTCCTGCTTGAGGCTACCAAAGAAGCTTTCCGCAACTGCATTATCCCAACAATTCCCCAGGCGACTCATGCTGCCGATAAAACCATATGCTTTCAGTAGATTGCGGTATGCTTTGCCGGCATACTGCGATCCACGGTAAGCCTCCAACCCTTCCACATTAACACCCAGACACATCATCGCTATCCT
>CADEDJ010000048.1 GCA_902826055.1 uncultured Nitrosomonas sp.
ATATTGAATGAAGTCAAGTTGATAAAATAACTCTTGTTATATAATGCAGTTTTTGATTATAGTATGCAATTTTAGTGCGCGACAGGAATTAAATAGGAGCCTTACAAGATGCCACAAGAGCAACAAAGTAAACAAGTGACTCCCTATGAACCAGAAGCTGGTGAAGAGTATATGAGTCTTGAGCAGCTCAAGCATTTTCGCAAAATTTTGGAAGATATGAAAATTGAACTAGGTCAAGATATTGATCGTGCAGTACACACCATGCAAGATGAAGCAACAGTATTTGCCGATCCTAACGATCGTGCTAGTCAAGAATCTGATATGACACTTGAGCTGCGCAATCGAGATCGTGAACGTAAGCTTATCAAGAAAATTGATGAGATAATAGAAAAAATAGATTCTGGTGATTACGGTTACTGCGAGAGCTGTGGAATAGAAATCGGATTGAAAAGACTTGAGGCCAGACCAACAGCGACACTTTGCATTGATTGTAAAACATTGGATGAAATGCGGGAGAAACAAGTAGCTAAATAGCACATATTAGTACTTTTGTAAAAACAATGACGAGAAAAAAGCATGTAAATTGCTTGATTTAATGGTTAGAATGACTGTATTGTGTTCTTGACGCAGCTTGTTCATTTTGAACTAAATGAAAGAGTGTTAATGGGAAAATTAATGCAGAATTAAATATTCTGAGATTCTTCGTCTGGAGAAACTGAGCTATTTTCATCAACTGATGCAGCTTTCATACTTAATCGTAATCTTCCTTTATCATCAGCTTCAAGAACTTTAACCCGAACTTGTTGACCTTCGGTAAGGTGATCTGAAACATTGTTAACACGCTCATTGGCGATTTGTGAAATATGCAATAATCCATCTTTCCCAGGAAGTACACTAACAATAGCACCAAAATCAAGTAATTTTAGAACTATACCATCATAAATTTTTCCAACTTCAACTTCAGCAGTAATATCTTCAATACGTTTCTTAGCAAGTTGCCCACCTTCTGCACTAACACAAGCAATAGTTACCTGACCATCATCCGTAATATCAATTGTGGTTCCGGTTTCTTCCGTCAATGCACGGATGACAGCGCCACCTTTACCGATGACATCACGAATTTTTTCGGGATTAATTTTGAGTTTGATTATACGTGGAGCATGGACTGAAATATCTTCACGTATTGAAGGTAGTGCTTCCTTCATAATTTGAAGTATATGCATGCGCCCTTCGTGGGCTTGTATCAAGGCTGCATGCATAATTTCTTTAGTAATACCCTGAATCTTAATATCCATTTGTAATGCTGTGATACCTTTTTCGGTACCTGCAACCTTAAAATCCATATCACCCAAATGATCTTCGTCACCAAGAATATCTGTTAAAACTGCAAAGCGATTTCCATCTTTAATTAATCCCATAGCGATACCAGCAACATGAGCTTTCAATGGAACACCGGCATCCATGAGTGCGAGACAACCTCCGCAGACTGATGCCATTGAGCTAGAGCCATTGGATTCAGTGATTTCTGATACGACGCGCATAGAATAGCCAAATTCTTCAGGTGATGGTAAAACTGCGACAAGAGCACGCTTTGCAAGACGCCCATGACCAATTTCGCGTCGTTTGGGTGTACCTACCCGGCCTATTTCTCCAGTTGCAAAAGGCGGCATATTGTAGTGCAGCATAAAACGATCGTTATAATCTCCTTGAAGGGAGTCAATTTTTTGCTCATCACGTGCAGTACCCAGCGTGGCTACTGCTAATGCTTGAGTTTCTCCTCGCGTAAATAAAGCAGAGCCATGTGTGCGAGGCAGTACGCCATTACGGATCGAAATGGATCTAACAGTGCGTGTGCCGCGACCATCAATGCGAGGTTCACCATCTAAAATTTGATTGCGCACGATTTTAGATTCGAGCGTAAAAAAGGCTTCTTTAAAAGATTGTAGATCAGGGCCACCTTCTGTATCGACTCCTACTTCAGCTGATATACGTTGACTAATTTCTTCAATAGCTTCAGATCGTGCTTGTTTTTGTTTTATTTTAAATGCTTGCCGTAAATCGTTTTCTGCTAAATTAGCGATTTTTTCCTCAAGCGCAATATCTCTTTCTGGGGGAGTCCAGTCCCAAGCAGTTACTCCTGCTTCATCAGCAAATTCATTGATGGCATTAATAACTGTTTGCATTTGCTCATGACCATACATAACTGCACCAAGCATCACTTCTTCAGATAACTCCATGGCTTCAGATTCGACCATAAGAACTGCTTGTTGTGTACCCGCTACAACAAGATTTAATTGAGTATCCTTAAGCTCTGAAATGGTTGGATTAAGTACATACTCATCATTGATGTAGCCAATGCGAGCGGCACCTAGGGGACCATCAAACGGTATGCCAGAAAGTATTAAGGCTGCTGAAGTTCCGATTATAGAAGGAATGTCTGCATCTATCTCGTTATCGGCAGACATGACAGTCGCTACGATCTGTACTTCATTATAAAAACCTTCAGGAAAGAGTGGGCGAATTGGGCGATCAATCAATCTGGAAGTAAGCGTTTCTTTTTCTGATGGCCGACCTTCTCTTTTAAAGAAGCTACCAGGTATTCTACCTGCCGCATAAAATTTTTCCTGATAATCTACCGTAAGAGGAAAAAAATCTTGACCAGGTTTTATATTTTTAGCGCCCACTACAGTAACAAGTACTACAGTATCATTCATTGTAACCATGACAGCACCATGCGCTTGCCTTGCTATTTCTCCTGTCTCCAGCGTAAGTTGGTGGCGCCCGTAGGTAATGCTCTTTTTGATAGATTTCAATTAACAGTCCTTTTTCTGATGAATTTTTCCAAATTCCAAATTACATCGAATTTTATTACCCGTTGCGTGATAAGCGTGATAATTCTATTGGAAAAATTGTCTACTTATTTTGCTACTGATTTGATCCATGCAGAACGTTTATTTGCGTAGTCCGAGACGTTCTATCAGTGTTTGGTACGTGTCTATATTATGGCGCTTGAGGTAATCTAATAGCTTTCGACGGCGACCAACCATTCGCAGAAGGCCTCTGCGGGAATGGTGATCCTTTACATGAGTTTTGAAGTGTCCGATTAAGTCATTGATTCGAGCTGTTAGAAGGGCTACTTGAACTTCTGGAGAACCAGTATCCCCATCGGCTCTTTGATAGTCTTTCACTACCTGTGCTTTTTGGTCGATTGTAACTGACATAAATGATTTCTCCGATTAAATTTAATTGCTAGCGTAAAAAAAGCCAGAATTTTACTCTTTAATCTTGTTCTTGTCCAAATTCAAGTGCAGAGCTATTTAAAGAGTTGTGAAGTTAAATAAGCATTTTCTAGTAATGTTTGCATACATAAAATTTAAGCAAATGTAATCTATTAATTTTTTTAAAGTATTTTAAATGGTGGCAATTGCATTAAAAATTAAGGTAACTCAGCTCTGAAAAATACAGGATAGCTAGAGAATTGGCGATTAAAGAATAATGCCCGCAATTTTTATTTTTTTGCTACATATGCTCAAAACATTTGTGATGCAAAAAATTTAAACTTGCGAATTTGTACCTCCATGTCCTGAGGGATTTGTAAATTGATCATTTAATGCTTGAATATAGTCATTAGCTTCATTGACGATTTCATCAATAGTTTGCTCAGTTACTTCATTCCAACCAGCCGGCCCGGATAGAAACATCGGGCGATAAACGGCAGTACTCTTGTTAAATGCCTGCATATATTGTTTGTAGGTTTCGTGATCACTTCCAATTTCACTAGCCAGTTTTTTGAGAAGGTTGTTAGCAACTGCGCGACGAATAGAAAAATGAATATAGATAACACCAAAAGTTAATAACATAGCTATGATCAATGCTGATGTTTCGCCTTGCATAAATTCTGCAGGGAATGTTTTTACAAGACTCCAAGATTCACTGATAGTAAGTGCGATACTTCCAACGATAGCTAAAAAACTAAAAGCCAGGCTATCGAATAACAATACCTTACTTTTCCATTTTCTTAACATATCAGCAAGTTTAACGACAACTTTATTTTTAATATCTTTTGCTGTTTGTTCAAGTTTTCCGACAATGCGATATGAGCGCTCTACTTCAATCTGGCGCATTCGGGCATCAATAGCAGCCATATCTTCCTCACGCTTCTTTTCGAAACGTTCTCTGATACTGGGGTTAGCGATTGGAACTGCTGCGCTAGGATTATAAATTCGATAAAATCTCCCGGTAACTAGTCCGACTTCAGCCAGTGAGCGCTGCCAAGCTGAGACAACTTCCTCTGGATTATCTTCTTGTGCTGTTACATCAATTTGATTAAGAATATAAAGAAATTTATTAGCATCTGCGCGGTTAACACTCGCTGATACCAAATAGGCTAAGGTATCTTGCATGGCTTTCGGTTCTGGATGACGCGCATCAAAAAATACCAATACCAGATCTGATAAATTAATAATATGTTGGGTTAGTCGTAATGTGGATGCCCGTTGATCATCAGCATCAAAACCTGGAGAGTCGATTAGAATTTTTCCACGAATTTTCTCGGAAGGGCAGGTTTTGAGCTGTAAATAAGCATCAATACGTTCCTGACCCGTTTCTGAAATTTCTTCAATACTTCGACTAATCTGAAAAAAAGGAAAGCGAGGGTCTGCGTCGAGTGCAATGCCAGGAAGTATTTTTGCTTCATTATGACGGCTATAGCAAATTACCGTAAATTTGTCATCGACAGCTTGATTGCCAGTGCGCTGTAATGGCATATCCAAATATGAATTAATATAAGTCGATTTGCCCGCAGAAAATGTGCCTAATACGGCTATCATTGGCCACCATGTGACACAGGTTGCATAAGATTCGTCTTTATTAATCAATCCCATACTATGGCCTACATAATCCATTTTTCTAAAACTTTTTACCGCATTGGCTAGAGTTGGATTATCGGGATGTTCGTCAGAAAGATGTTTTTGTAGACTTTTCAAGTACTTATTTATTTGTGTTGAACTATGTGACATAAACAGTTCCTTTTCATTCTTATGAAAGTGCACCTTGAGCTAGACGCTGTAGGGGTGATGTTTTTTTATCAATAAACTTGCTGTGTGATTCGACAATACTTTTCAATAAAGAACTATTAATTATTGTTTTTTGAGTGAATTAGTCGAGTATATGGTTTTTGCCTCATCAAAAAACGAACATCGCTCGTGTATATTTACTATGACACCTTCATTGCTCATTAAAGTGAATGTAAAAAATCACGAACTCGCCCAAGGATTCTATCAAGAACAGCGATACCTTGCTAGTAAATGATACTTTCAACCTACTTACTATGTTTGCGTAAAATAATAGATTGCTAGTTTAGTGATGGAAAATGGAAACAATATCTGATATTGGGATTGGTGTTGGAGGATGTGACGCTATTAACTAATGGATAATGTTAAATGTATTAGCTTTTAAGTGGAGGCAATTAAAGAAATGACAATAGGACGTAACAATGAACAGCAGATTCGGTCAGTACATGTTGGGCGTTACATACTGATTGGTTTTCTCACAGTGGCACCACTTTGGGTTACCTGGTTAGTGTTTGATTCTTTATTAAATTTATTAGCGCGAATAGGCGCTCCCTTATTAAAAGGAATGGCTCGGGCGGTTCGTCCATTTTCTGATACAACAGCAAGTTGGTTGTTGGATTCAAATTTTCAGCATGCAGTCGCTGCATTACTGACTATCGTTAGTCTATATGGTATTGGATTACTAGCGTCGTTTGTTATAGGCATGAAAGTTATCGGTATTTACGAAAATATCCTTGCTAGACTTCCTTTAGTACAAACAATCTATGGTGCTACTAAGCGGTTCTTGCATACGATTAGTCAACCACCGGCTACTGGGCAGCGTGTTGTTTTGATTAGTTTTCCATCTTCAGAAATGAAAGCAGTGGGCTTCATTACGAAAATAATACAGGATAAAAATAGTGACAGGAAATTGGCTGCTGTTTACGTACCCACTTCACCTAACCCAACTTCTGGCTACATTGAAATATTGCCGATGGATGATGTGATCCTAACAGACTGGACAACTGAAGAAGCGATGACTTTCGTTGTAACAGGAGGTACCAATGCTCCTGAAAGCCTGAATTTTTCCAACAAGGAAAAACAGTAAGAATAAGCTAATGAATGGTAATAAGAACGGCAATTAAATGACAAGCATTGCGTCGTTAAGCAGGCAATGGATAAGGTAGCGGTTTGATTTGTAGCGATGGACCTTGTAGCGATTGCCAATGAATTTCGCAGGTTTCAACACTGCTTTGTTGAATGACTGCTAGAACATCAAAATCACCATATGGGGATGGGGCAATGTTTACAATGTTGCCACTTGATTGATGATTCATGTCACAGCTATAAAGTGGATCGCCTGGTTTAATAGTATCAGCCGTTGCAACGTGGGCGAGATACATGCGCCGCTTGAGTTTGCCTAGATATTGAGTGCGCGCCACGATTTCTTGTCCTGGATAGCAGCCTTTTTTGAAACTTATGCCTCCGATTGCATCGAGATTGATCATTTGAGGTAAAAACATTTCTTGGGTTTCAGGCAGAATAACCGGAATTGCCGATTGTATGTTTAGCCAATCCCATAAATTAATGTTCGCTAGCTTTCCATGTTGATTAAGATATTCCCATAGTGGCGGGGCATCTTCAGTTGATGTGATCAGTTCTATATATTGTTGTGAAAAATAAATAATGCTGATCTTTTTGTTATGCTTGATTTGTAGTGGTTTGTCTGAGTTATAGGGCAGCCCTGTGATTTTTTCAATCAATATGGCAGCTTCAGAGCCGACAACGCCAATGCGAACAAAAGCATCCGTAACATCAATTAATTGTACTTTTGCACGCAATATATACAATGCCAGACGTTTTGTTAGAGCCGTTATTAGGCTGGCTGGTAATTGCATGAAATAGTCATTTTCATGCTGCCATATTAAAAAGCTTGTCAATACTCGACCCTGTGGTGTGCAATAACTACCATATAGAGCTTTTTCATGATTTACTTCCCGCATATCACAGCTCAGCTGATTTTGTAAAAAGGATAGCGCGTCATTTCCTGCAAAACGAATTAAACCATAATGGGAAAGGTTGATCATAACGGTTTCGGTTTCGATGAATTTGTTTTTCATTGTAATTTCACCAAAAAACAGAGTAGGATTATTTTTAAAAATGGGATGACAAACACGCAGCCTAAAAAGCTGCGGCAAGGTTTGCACAATAACGATGCTGGAAATAAACAATTAACATAATTATATAGATTTCATTTGAATACAATCAAAAGGGAAAGAAAAGAGAAACTAAAAAATAAAGCTAAAAATTCTCAAGCGATTAATTTAATTTTCAGAGTCGACATAGTCGGTATTATTTTATCGTATGACTAATTTGTGCATTCATCGTAAACCTTCATGTCAACTTGGAGTAATACTCGTCCTAGCTCATTTTTTTGCAGCTGGCCTATTATGGTTATTGACCCTGTCATTGCACATACAAGTAATTATGAATGCTATATTGCTATGCAGTCTAATTTATTATCTGAGGCAGGATGCATTGTTGACCACAGATAATGCTGTAATTGCTTTCACTTTGTCGGATGAGATGATATGCACTGTGATTACTCGCTGTGGCAAGTCATTGACTTGTAATGTAATGAATAGTACTTTTGTGACGCCTTATTTAACAGTGCTTAATCTCAAGCCAGCGGGAAAGCTTTTTGCCCGTAGTGTGGTAATTTTATCAGATAGTCTGAACACAGAGGAATTTAGACAATTACGAGTATGGTTACGCTGGAAGTGGCGAAAAATTGATTAAAATTAGATCATTCGAATAATGGAGGATGATAAGCTTCGTATTTTGAATGCATCCTAAATTATCAAGCTTCGATTTAATGTACCTCAGAAGTATGCGAGAGTCTGCAAAAATACACTCACTTACTAATTAACGAAGTATGCTCTAAACAAGTTTGATCTTTAGCAATTAATAGATAAGGAAAAAAGAGAAATTGATCCAGTTGTTTTTTGGGTTGCCTTGGGTGTTTCTTGTATTCGGTTGTGAAGGTATCGCAAAGGTAGATAAGCGTTTATCTACTGATGTTAAATTAATTGGTGTGTGGAAAGGAAAACACCAGGAAAAGGGGAGTGTACTAAAACAGTGGGTGCAAACAAGAAATGCGGATGGCACATATGTGATTGAGTTTAGTTTTACAGAAAAAAATGGTACAAAAAAAGTTTAATTGAGTCAGGCCAATGGTGGATTCAGAATGGCTTATTTCATGAAGTGGCATTACCAGCAAACGAGCAGCCTGATAAATACCGATTTTCTTTTCTTCTAAAGGGATGTGTCAGTTTTGTACTTGTCGAAAGTAAGCAATCATCCGAGGGAAGCAGTGGTTATGCTTTTAGTGAATGTCTCGTAACGGATTCACCACCTGTTACGATAGATAGTTCCATTTGACCTATTTGGGTTGATAGTTTTCTGAATTACATGAATAAATAAATTTTCTATAGATGCTGCCTAAATTGCAATTATCCTCTCGTAAGTCACAACTAGCGGCTATCCTGGCTGGGGCTATAGTGGTTTTTATAGCTTTTGGTGCACTTTATCGTGCCAGCTCGCAAGGCGATTCATCTGAAACTTATCCAAAAGGGTTTCGTGGCGGTGCTTGTACTATTGAAACAAAGGCATTGACTATCGGCTATTCTGGGTACTATCTTCCTGAAAACTATGTGGCACCGGAAGATACTATTCGATCACCGCATATACCTATACAGTGCGGCAAAGTGCCCGAGCCAAGTACGCTAGATATCACTATTGACTTACTATACCCAGAAACGGCTCGTGATATTCCATTGGCGATACGCTTAATAAAGGTCGAAGTTATTGATGCAAAAAAGGTAGAGTACGAAGTATTAACAATACCCTCGCAGAAATATCCTTCCGGAGTGATTACGCAAACATTAAAAATGGATGAGGCCGGACAATATATATTGTATCTCAATAGTTCAGATCTCCAGGTGGAAGTTCCATTAAAAGTGGGTTTCGATTGGAAAGATCACTTTAAAAAGACTTTCTCGACATTCTTAAAAAAAGACTGAATGCATTCAAAAAAAATAATGCAATCAGCACTGTCGCGAAAACTTGTTTTTTGAACTTGTAATTCCCTATAGTTTTTCCGGAAATCTCGAGAGGTTTACTGGATGAAGAAATTGAACAACTTAAAGTGAAATTGGGTAAGAAATCGAAGGATATGACATAGCGTCTGAGCACATCGTGCGAATATTTAAGAACCTTGCGCCCTGAGTGCTATATTGAATAACCCAAATGTGAAAAAACCCCAATCTGGCGGCATAAGCAGATTGAGGTTTATTTTTAGAGAGATACTGGTTTATTGTTGCTGTTTAGATGAAACACTGGTTCCGGTATGCACGTTCCCAGCAGTTTTGCAGTGCACTGCAACATCATAGCTATCTGTTCCGGTAGTCGTATGCTGTACAAACAAATTATATACTCCGGCGCCTTGGGTAACTTTTACCAATGAGCTGTAGCTCGTATTGCTATCTGTCGTATCAGTACTGGATTGTGCACACTTGTTAGTCGTACAACTGGTGCCTTTATAAACCAGAATACTTACTTTCGATGTGCTGGCCGTCATATCTTTAACTTGTGCTTCAAGAAATGAAGGTGCACCGTTTCCATCGTCAAAACAGGTTACTTGATAAAAATCTACTCCAGCAGCCAATCCTGTAGTAAAGCTGCCCGTTTGATTATGCGCTAAAACTGTACCTGCTTGGCCTATCATTAATCCACCCAATACCGTAAACAGCGTATTCTTCAATATAGAGAATCTCATACTATGCTCCTATTAATTCATTAGGTTGTATTACCTGTTGCAAGCTTTAGAGCCATTGCAACAAAACGTTAACCATTTACATAATTAAAAACCGACTAATTTTTATTGCACGTTACTGACATTCGATAAAGCTTCGAGCTTCGTAGAAGCCAGCTCTCTAATCGCTTCTTCATCATCATTCAAAGCATATTCAAGCAGACTGATGCTTTGTTCGTCAGAGCCTAGGCTGTCGACTGCCATTAAGCGCACCGAAAGTTCACTATCTTGCAAAGCCTGTTCGAGTATCAACGGTGTATCTGTGCAGTTTTGTTGCGCTATCGCATATACTGCCTGTGCTCTCACATTTGAATCACTATCGCGAATCGCTGTTTGTAAAATTTTTTGCAAAATACCAGCATCTATTGATACCTTTCCTGCTAAGTGCGACAGCGCGCTAAGGCGTTGTTCAGGCTGATTCGACGCTGCCATATTGATAATCTTTGCTGTTAGATCTCGATCGATTTCCCGATCACTGTCATTGCCATTTGGGGTACAGCTAATCTGCAGCGATTCCAAACTATTGAACACAGGTTTGGAATCAGGATTATCAATGTTGCTTGCAAAAGTATTACTTGTCGATCCAGCAATAATAAGCGAAGAAACCATGAACAGTACCGGTGTACTGAACTTAAGTTGTTTGAGTTTCTGCATAATCATTCCTCATGTAAAAAGAATGAAGATGAAATGGGAGCTCCCGTTCCCTTTCATCTTCAATTTAAGAAAACCGCTTTTAAAGATAGCGATTCATTCTTAGGGTTTTGGCCATACTTGCTTGCCGTTATGAACAATTGGCATATCACGATTCAATTGCGCAGCAGATGGAATGATTTCAACATCAACGCCATCACCGCATGCTGCTTCCAGTGGATTATTTGCTAGATCACGTGTAACTGTAAGTGTTGCTGGAGAATCAAATCCGCCCAGTCCAACACCGTCATAATTTGATCCAACAGCAGGAGTCCATGTTTCAAGAACCCCATCTTTGAATCCTGATATAGGTGTAAATTTACAGATGTCTGCAATACCAAGAACGACCTTTACACTTTTTGCGCATGAAGTCGGTTCAATAAGCATAGCGCCTGCACGAAATGGAAGATATACCGTATAACCCTCGGGCATCTTGCCTCCTTTTACCCAGAATCCTACGACATTGCCGCTAGCATCTTTTTTTTCATCTTCAAACTGGAAAACGCTATGGTCCAATATTTTTTGATATAAGTTGCCATAATTTGATACATAACTATCAATGGTATCGCTTGATTGTGCACCATTAACTTTTACGATCGAATCTACGCCATCTGGAAAAACTACCGTGCTGGCGATTGTTTGTTTACCATCTCCACAACTATGACCAATAACGACATTATTGGTAACTCTAACGCCCTCAGAAACCGTTGGTATTTCCAGGCGAGTGTGCGACAATGCACTTTGTGAAGCACCCAGCAGCAAAGCAAATGCCAACGCTGTATGGGTAGAGAACTTGGATTGTTTGATTATCATGTTAGAAGAACCCCTTTTTTAGCTTTTAATTTAATAATTTTTGTTGCTCACTAGATGCTGCTTTTTGAGGTGCTACTCGAAAAGCAGCTGAAACCTATTCTATTTTCCCTGACAAGACCTGATAGATTGTGAATCCACTGTTGTGTTGAGGTAAGAATTAATTTCGGTCTGAATCATATTTCTAAGTTATGTTAAAAACAATGCGACAAATTGTCGCATCTCACTATTCATAACGGCTTCGATATAATTCTCATCATGAAACTTGTTATTTAATAATGCGTTATTCATTTTTTTGAACTGAAAAATCCAGCTATTGTTCAAGATGCGACAATTTGTCGCATTACCAACACCAGTTTTCTTACTTAAAATTCTGGAAAACGATTATAGGAAGTAAGAAACGTCCATCCAATAGAATGAATCCCTTTCCCGTATAGCGTTTCATAGACAACAAAAAACAAAATTAAACGTTATTTCATAACGCTACATGCATCATGACGATGATTTGCAAGGAAAAATAAAATGAGCGATAACAGAAGTAGATTTTCTCTATCACACTTGATCACAGTACTTTTGTTACTGGGACAGTTGATGAGTTTCAACAGTTTTGCACAAAGCAAGCATGCCACTGATAGTAGTTCCAAACATTGCCTTGCGCTGTTTGCCGATCGCGTATTTGATGGTTTTACTGTGCTGGAAAATGCAGGTGTTCTTTTTAAGGATAGTAAAATTATAAAAGTAGGTGATTACAATGAACTGAATAAGCACTGTAGCCGCACAAAGGATTTAGGTGATGCAACCATCTTGCCGGGTTTCATTGAATCGCATGCGCACCTGGCCTTCCAGAATATTTCTCATGAAGTGGTTTTAAAACATGGCATAACTACCGCTCGAGATACGGGTGGTCCGTTATTTAAATCGAAAGGAGGCAATGGTACATTGCGGGTGCTGAGTGCAGGTCCGATTATGCAGGCGGCAGGAGGTTATCCGCTCAATATTTTTGGTCATAGCAACCATGTTTCAGGCGATCCATACGATGCCATTGGCATCGAAGTATCGACTATTGAACAAGCACAGAAAGTCGTTCAAGATCTCGTCGATGGCGGTTCCGTGACTATTAAAATTTCGCTAGAACCGGGTGGAGAAGTCGGCGCACCGTGGATGTCCAGTCATGGTCATGGCGCTCTTCCATCCACGCCCTGGCCGCTTTTGTCATTAGACATCATCAAAGCGATTGTCGTTAAAGCGCACTCTCTCAATCGCAAAGTTGCCGCCCATGTCGGAGAAAATACCGGAGTTGAACTTGCGTTAGAAGGCGGTGTTGATGAATGGGCGCATATTCCATGTGCAGAAATCCGGGATGATTTATTGCATCGTGCAGTGGCCCAAAATGTCACCTTCGTTACCACTATTGATACACTTTCTGCCTGCGCCGGCATTCGTGCCAATATGCATAAGCTGTCCCATATCATGGCGCATACGCCAGATACACAATCCAAGTTCATCTATGGTTCCGAAATCGGCCATGACAATGTACCCTGGGGCATCAATGGCGAAGAAATGACTCAGATGTTGCATTTAACCAGTGGCGAAGACATTGAATTTACGGATGTACTGAATGTATTTAAAGCGGCTACTTCCGAAGCAGGAAAGCATTTAGGCCAACCTTTGCTGGGAACATTAATGCAAGGCGCTCCTGCTGATATTATCGCTGTAAATGGCAATCCATTTCTCAGGTTTAAATTAATGGAATATCCAGATCTGGTTATTTCCGGTGGTCATATTCTCGTAAATAATTTCAAGAAAAATAAAACAAATCACTAAGGCACTCTATGGCGCAATCTTCTACAAAATTTCTTGAAAAGGTATGGTTGTATTGCACGGTATTTCTTACCGGTGCAGCTGTAATGGTGATAGAACTGTTGGGTACACGCTTGATTGCGCCTTTTTACGGGGCGAGTCTTTACGTGTGGACTTCACTTATCGCAGTTACCTTAATTGCATTGGCTCTTGGATACTATATAGGCGGCATGTGGGCTGATCGTGCACGTTCCGGGTTGTCGCTAATCATTGCAATAGCCGGTTTTTTAACACTGATTATTCCTTGGTTGACAGGCCCCGTTTTGCTTGCCACCGATCCCTTAGGATTGCGTTGGGGCAGCTTTGTTAGCACACTTATTTTATTTTCTCCCAGTTTAATTATGTTGGGCATGGTGGGTCCATTCGCTGTAAAGTTATCGACTTCTGCCTTAGCCAATGTAGGCGCCAGTACGGGTTCAATTTATGCCATTAGCACCGTCGGCAGTGTAATTGGAACACTTTTTCTTGGGTTTTATCTTTTTCCCTTAGTAGGTTCACGTGAAATTTTTATAGGCCTGGGGGGTTCGTTACTGGTATTAGCAATATTCGTTGTTTTGATTGAACGCAAATATTTAAAATCAGCTACGACTATGCTACCAACCATGCTCTTAATAATCATAAGCATGGTTTTATATCCGCAAATCGCTAGCTCCGGTAAGACAGAATCTAGCGATTCGTTTCAAACTCGTTTTGAACGGGAAAGCTTATATGGTTGGGTGCGTGTGATTGATAAGCCCAAAGAGAATGTTCGCCTACTTACCGTTGATGCCTCTACAATTGGTGCAGCCAGTATCAGTCATGGTACGAATCTCTTGACTTATCAAAAGATTGTTACTCGTATTCCAACATTAATGCCTGCTATGAAAAATGCATTGCTGATTGGTCAAGGTGCAGGACATATGGCAATGACTTTAAAAGATTATGGCATCGTAACCGATACACTGGAAATTGACCCAGCAGTTGCTGAGGCGGCAGACAAATACTTCGAATTTGCAGCTACCGGAAAAACTATCATTGGTGATGCGCGCTATGAAATTCGCAAGCTGAAGGGGCCGTATGATTTAATTATTCTCGATGTGTTTACAGGTGGCACGGAACCGACACATTTACTTACGGTTGAAGCATTAACGCAACTGCATCGATTGCTTGCTGATCAGGGGATGCTTGCATTGAATTTTGTCTCTTTTTTTGAAAATGGTCAGAATGCAGCATTAGCTTCCGTTGCTAAAACTTTGGCTGAAGTCTTTCCTTATCAGCAAGTATTCATTTCCGATCCCGGCGCTGATTTTAACGACTTTATTTTTCTAGCGACCAATCATGCCATTAATCTCGAGCACGATGGATTTGCCGATACACACAGTGAGTGGTTAAAACAGCGACTGTTAACGGTTGATCAATCACATGGTGTAGTGTTAACTGACAATCTCAGCCGGTTGGAATTGTTACAAATGCGTAAGTCAGAATATTATCGCCGTATGATTGTGGATTCGATCGGATCTAACCATTTTATCCGCTGATGATGCATTCTTTGTTCCATGCATCATGCCATTTAGAACCATCACTGCATTTTATTAATTGAAGCAACTTGTGAGAAATCTCACGGAAGTTTTTTTCCTTATCAGTTAATTTTCTCAAACCTCTGCTAACTGCATCGCTTTGATTGGCCATAGTATTCACCGATGGGAAATTTAATCATTGATTGTTGACGAGATACCCGAGAATTTGAGCAATCTGCGATCAATACAGAAGTGCAATATAACATGCGAAAAATTGAAATATGTGACGCAAATGTAGCGGCCTGGTGCAGCTCTATCAAGCGTAATAGTAACTTAACTTTGAGAGGTAATGATTATGGCAACAATTAATGGAACACAATTTAGTGACAATAATACTTTTAACGGCGGCGCTTTCCGCTTTAGTTTAATTGGCACACCTAATGCTGACATTATTAACGGCTTCGCGGGTAATGACATATTGGATGGCAGAGGTGGGGATGATCAACTCAATGGCGGCAGTGGTAGCGATCGATTGCTTGGTGGAAATGGTAACGATTCACTGGACGGTGGCACAGGCGCCGATAACATGAATGGCGGCGATGGCATTGACACCTATTTCGTTGACAACGCCGGCGATGTCGCTGCTGAAACCAATAACACAGCTAGCGGGGGGTTCGACACGGTCATTGCAACCGTCACGCATACTTTGGGTTCTGCGATTGAAGATCTTTTCTTGTTTGGCAATGCATCCATTAATGGCACCGGCAACAGTAAAGATAACAATATCACTGGTAATGGCGCTGCCAATGTACTCAATGGTGCTGCGGGGGCTGATCGTATGATAGGCGGGAATGGCAACGACACCTATATCATTGATAACATTGGTGATGTTGCCGTCGAAGATTTCGAGGATCCTGTGGCTGGTATTGATACCGTTAATGCATCAGTTGACTTTTCAATGAGTTTTGGAATCAATAATCTTAATCTGATCGGAAACGGTGCCATCGATGGATTTGGTAATGAACTTAACAATGTTATTAACGGTAACGGTGCCAGCAATGAAATTGAAGGTGGGCTTGGTAACGACACCATCAATGGTCGCGCAGGCAACGATATCTTAAAAGGTGGTGAGGGTAACGACACACTGAACGGTGGTGCCGGTGCGGATAATATGGATGGTGGCGACCAGAATGACACTTACATTGTTGACAATGCGGGTGATATCGTCGCGGAGCAATTTGTAGGCGGTCAATCAGGCTTTGATCAGGTGTTATCCTCTGCCAGCCATACCTTGGGATTTGGAATTGAAGACCTTAGTTTGACAGGGAATGCTGCAATTAATGGCAGCGGTAATAATCTGAACAACCGAATCGATGGAAACAATGCGGCAAATACATTAAATGGTGGTGATGGAAATGATTTTATTACCGGAAACGGTGGAAACGATATACTTTCTGGGGGTAATGGAAATGACATACTGGACGGTGGGTTAGGTAATGATGTGATCTTTGCCGGTCTCGGAACCGATGATCAATATTCCTTTAGTACGCCATTAAGTGCATTTAACGTGGACCAAATTAATGGATTTTTTGCACCTTCTGATACCATTCTTTTAATCGACACAATATTCGCTAATTTACCCAGTGGTGCTGTTGCGCCTGCAAATTTTCGTGCCAATGCTACGGGTACCGCAGTCGATGCCAACGATTTCCTACTCTACAACACGACTACTGGAGAATTATCGTATGATTCCAACGGTAGCGGTGCGGGTGGGTCGTCTCAATTTGCCATTCTAAGTGGAGCGCCTGCGATAACTGCTGCAGACTTTTTCGTTACTGCACTTTAACTCAGCGAGATAAACCCCGTCTTCAAAGACGGGGTTTATTAACAGATACTTTCGTAGATGTACCACACTGCAGCATTTCCGCCGCATGCTGGCGTGTTGTTTCAGTGATATTAATACCGCCCAGCATACGTGCAATTTCTTCTATACGTTCGTGATGATTCAGAACGCTAATCTTACTTCGAACCGACTGATTTTCTATCGCTTCTTTCATTTTCACAACTTGCCATTGTTGATTACCCATGGCTGCGACTTGTGGCAAGTGTGTGATGCATAATACCTGTCGTTCTTGCCCCAATTTCTTCAATAAATTACCGACAATTTCAGCAACCCCTCCACCAATACCTACATCGACTTCGTCAAAAATTAACGTAGGTACTTTTCCAATATTACTGGTAGTAACTTGAATAGCCAGGCTAATGCGCGACAATTCGCCACCGGAAGCAACTTTTGCCAATGATCGCAACGGTAAACCTTGGTGAGCCTTTACTTGAAATTCAATGTGCTCCAATCCATGCGCATGAGCATGTTCTGCATCGAGGGGTGTCAGTACCACCACGAATTCACCACCCTGCATTGCCAGCGTTTGCATCGTAGCACTTACTTGGTGTGATAGTTTTTTACTGCCCTGTTGGCGTGTAGTGCTTAATTTTTTGGCCAATTCAGAATATTCGGCTTGTGCAGCCGCTTCACGCGCTTGCAAATTCTCGATATCTGATGCCGTGTTCAGCTCTTCTAATCGATGCGTCAAGGTATCAAGGAGTTGTGGCAATTCTTCTGTGCTTACACGATATTTTCTTGCCATAGTATGAATCGCCGATAATCGCTGTTCAATTTCTTGTAAGGCATGTGGATCGGGATCAAGGCTGTTGCGGTAATATTTTAAATCTCGAGTTCCTTCTTGCAATTGGATTTGCGCGCTATCCAGCAAATCGATAACTGCTTTAAGCTGGTGATCATACGTCAGAAGATTTTGTAATTGAGCACTGATGGTATTTACTTGAGTTATAACTGCCGATTCGCTTTCGGATAATCCTTCAATAGCCATATCGGTAGCTGCCAGCAGTGTAGCCACATGTGATAGCCGATTGTGATCGATTTGCAGCGTTTGCCATTCTTCTATCGTAAAATTGAGTGCTGATAATTCTTGCACTTGCCATTCAAGCTGTTCTCGTTTGTCCTGAGATTCTGCTGCTTGCAGTGCCATAGCAATTCTTCGCTGATAACAATCCTGCCAACTTTGATAAGCTGCTTTAACTGCATGCGCCAAGTCGATACAACCGCAAAAAGCATCGAGCAATGCACGCTGCTCATCCTTGTGTAGTAAAGCCTGGTGTGCATGCTGACTATGAATGGCCACCAAATATTCTCCTGCACTACGCAATTGCTGCAATGTAACCACATGACCATTGATATAGCTGCGCGAGCGACCATTGCTTTCGAGAATGCGGCGTATCAAGCAGGTATCCGCATCACCTTGCAAGTCATTGTCAGTTAACCAATGTATCAGCTCCGGCAAAGACTGGATTGCAAATGTCACATTAACTTCAGCACGCTCGCAATTGAGCCGAATCTGATCAGTATTGCCACGTTCGCCCAAAGCAAGACCCAGTGCATCGATCAAAATGGATTTTCCTGCCCCCGTTTCCCCAGTTAATACTGTGAAACCAGGCATAAAATCAAGTTCGATCCAATCAACAATGACAAAATCTTTAATGCTGAGGTGCTTTAACATAACCGTGCATTGAACTGGAACATCAGGGAAATTCGCTCCATCCCAATTTCTCTCTGAGTGTGCGGTAATAACTGTGATTAATCGAATGCAACAATCGTACTGTTTTGGGAAAACGCCGCACGACAATGTTATCCGTTTGTTCCAAATCAAAACAGGAATGACTGTCACAGTTGATGCGTACATTTACCGAACTCTGCAGTTGGATTTGTACACTGGCGTCCGGACCAATGACGATCGGACGATTACTCAGCGTATGTGGACAAATCGGTACTAAAGCGACCAGATCCAAGCTGGGATGCAGAATTGGCCCGCCTGAAGATAGCGCATAAGCTGTTGATCCAGTCGGTGTGGCCACTATCAAACCATCAGCACGAAGCGTATTGACATATTCATTATCGACTTTTACTTCAAATTCGATCATGCCGCTGCTCATTCCCCGGTATAACACGACATCATTGAATGCTAAGCTGCCAAAAACACTTTCGGCATTGCGAATGACTTCAGCATATAACAACATACGGCGTTCAGTGGTATATTGCCCTGCGAGCATTTCGTCAAGCGTTTCAAACATGGTATCTGCCGATAAATCAGTGAGAAAGCCGAGTCTTCCTTGGTTAATGCCAATTAATGGCACATCATAAGAAACTAGCATGCGGGCAATATTTAGCATCGTGCCGTCACCTCCCATTACGACAGCCAGATCAGCTTTTTCACCAATTTCTTCCAGTGATAAAACCGAATACTTGTCGCTACCAATCTGAGATGCAGTAAAACCGTCGAGCAAGACTTTATAATTCTTTTTGCTCAAATATTCGGCAAGATTGAGAAGGGGCATCGCAATTTCTGGATTTTTATGTTTACCGATGAGTGCAATGAATGTGAATGGTGAATTCATCGATTGGGTATACTAACAATTAATCTATAATATAAATTAGACATAAAGGTTCAACGTGCTGTAAAAAAAATTTTAAACCCATCTATAATCTTTTCCGGATGTGAATAAATTTTTAGCATACATCCACCCAAAAAATATCAAATTAATAAAATAGATAGATACCCAGCAAAACTCGCACAATTAAACATATGCTGGCGGTTGGAAAGTTTAGCATATAAAAATAAGGCAAAATCATTGCTTACAACTCAATATGAATACTGCAGCTTCGTGTAGAATTAACTCATGTTAAATGAACGTGCTCAAATTTTATTAAAAACGCTGGTAGAACGATATATTCATGAAGGGCAACCGGTAGGTTCCCGTGCACTTTCGAAATTTTCCGGACTCGATCTTAGTCCTGCAACCATTCGCAACGTAATGGCTGATTTGGAAGAAATGGGATTAATCACCAGTCCGCACACATCAGCTGGAAGAATTCCTACACCTAAAGGTTATCGCCTTTTTGTTGACACATTGTTAGTAGTTAAAACACTGGATAAGAAAGAACTTGATCATCTGGAAAGTCAGTTACATCCCGATAATCCTTCGCGTCTAATTAATACTGTGCCACAGCTTTTGTCAGAGCTTACACATTTTGCAGGTGTAGTTGTTACACCAAAACGCAAGGGGGCGGTATTTCGTTATGTCGAATTTATGGCACTGTCAGAAAAACGCATTTTACTTATTATCGTAACTCCAGAGGGTGACGTGCAAAATCGCATTATTTTTACTGAAAAACCCTACAATCAATCTGATCTGGTTGCAGCAGGAAATTATATCAATCAACATTATGCCGGCTGTACGCTCGATGAAATCCAAAGTCGTTTGAATACGGAGTTAAAGCAATTGCGTAGTGAAATGATTAGCTTAATGAGTGCTGCTATAGAAGTAGGGGGGAATGCCATCACTGAAGGTAGCGAGGCTGTAGTGTTGGCTGGCGAAAGAAATCTTATACAAGTTGATGATTTAACAGAAAACCTAATCAGCTTGAAAAAACTATTTGAATTGTTTGAGCGTAAAACTAAATTACTACAGCTCCTTGAACTAAGTCGTCAAGCACATGGCGTGAAAATTTTTATCGGCGGCGAATCGGATGTCGCATCGCTAGAAGAATTTAGCGTTATAACAGCACCTTATGAAATTGAAGGGGAAGTTGTAGGTGCTGTAGGTGTGATCGGCCCTCGACGTATGGCTTATGAACGTATTATTCCGATTGTCCATATTACTGCGAAACTTTTGTCCAGTAGCTTGTCGCAACATTAATTTAATATCCTCCATAATGACTTCCAAATCAATTTACCAGCATGGTTCACCCAATCGTACCGGAGTCCTGTTAATTAATTTGGGAACCCCTGATGCACCAACTGCACAAGCATTACACCCTTACCTCAAAGAATTTCTGAGCAATCCCCGCGTGATAGAAGTACCCAAGCTCATTTGGTGGCCTATTTTATACGGTTTTATTTTACCTTTCAGACCCAGTAAATCTGCCGAGAAATATGTAAAAATTTGGATGCCTGAGGGTTCTCCACTTAAAGTTCATACAGAACGTCAAACAAAATTACTGCTAAACCAGCTGCAGATACGATTACAACATCCACCCATCGTGGAGTATGCTATGAATATTGGTAATCCCTCAATTGCAGAAGTCCTAACTAAAATGCAAAAACAAGGTTGTGAGCGCATTCTTGTCATTCCATTATTTCCGCAATATGCCGCCAGCAGTACTGCTGCTGCGCTGGATAATGTTTTTGCAGTGTTAAGTAAGATGCGCAATATGCCTGAAATTCGCACGGTTAAGCAATATCATGATCATCCACGTTATATTGCAGCATTGGCACAAAATGTACGCGACTATTGGGATAGTCATGGTCGTCCCGATAAATTGATAATTAGTTTTCATGGTACTCCACGCGCAAATCTCGATAAGGGTGATCCGTATCACTGTGCATGCCAGAAAACGGGGCGATTATTGGCGGAAGCGTTGGCTTTAGACACAAAACAATATGCAGTCTGTTTTCAATCACGCTTTGGTAAAGCTAAATGGCTAACTCCTTATACCGCATCAACCTTAAGGCAACTTGGAAAAGCAGGGGTTTCGCGGGTTGATGTCGTGTGCCCTGGATTTGTATCCGATTGCCTAGAAACATTAGAAGAAATTGCCTTGGAAGGGAAAGATATTTTTATTCAAGCTGGCGGCAAGGAATTTCATTATATTCCCTGTCTCAATGAACGAAACGATTGGATTCAAGCCCTTGCAGATCTTACGTGTGCTCATCTTCAAGGATGGCTGGAAATCCACATTCCAGATGAAGTGGCCCAATTATCTAGGAAACGTGCACTAGAGATGGGTGCTAAAGATTAAACATTCAGATTGGTAAGTAAAACTTATCATTGAAAAATTGGAAATAACTAAAACTAACTAGCAAAAGTGTGGATACAGTTGTTAATATCAACTGTTGATACATACAACACCATTACAATAGTCTGATTGATTTGCTCTTATTTTTAAGGCCCTTAGAGACAATGTAGATAATTTTCCAACGGTTTGTTAGTGATTCTGCCTGTCGCAAGGATATTAGTTTGACAGAAAGTGCATTATCACATCATAAGTTAAATTTCGTGCATGTGAGGCAACCTAAAATTTTTGGCTATATATATAGGCTTGTTGAGCTAAAAATGAAAAGCTGAATTCACACGATTACATCCAAGACTGAGAGTTTTACAGAGTGCTAGTTATTGTTGTGCAATCCATTTATCGCCAATCTTTTTATATTTTTTCTTAACTGCTGCCCACGCTACTCTGTGTGCTGTTTCTTCCCGAGAAGCATCGTCACGGCGCTCTTCAGGATTTGCGTACTGTTGCCACGCATGATTGAAGGCTTCTCGGTAAATATCTTGTGCGTGTGCGGGAAGTACATGGATTACATTTTCTGGTAAATCTTTATTAGTTTTATAAGGCATAACATGACTCCTTTATTGGTATAGAGTGCATTGGTAATGATGCTACCAGAAAGGAGAATAAATTGAATTAACGGAGAATGTAAATTGGTTTAACCCAGATTTTCCATTAGGAATTTCAAGGCGAGAAGATGGGGGTGAATTTA